>JBNRMS010000042.1:0-38390 GCA_050309735.1 Eubacteriales bacterium | reverse complement strand
CTTGAAAATAATCAATAAAACTAATACATTGGGCGGACTTGAGCTCTATGGCTCAAATCCGCCGGCGTTTTTATCTTTATCCTTTTCCTTTTTTTGAGTGCAGAGGGTTGTTTCCCATGGTAATCGCCGCGTTTTTCGGCGAGGTTTTCATTATGATTCCTAGGAGTTTGAGCCGCAGCTCGTCGGAGATTGCCCGATAGTCAGGGATGCCGGCGAGGTTTATGCCCTCGTCCGGGTCGGCCGTCAGGTCAAAGAGCTGATAGCATTCTCCCTCGCGGTTAATCACCATTTTCCACTCATAATCTCGGTACATTATTTCATTTGAGCATTCCGAGATGGCATAGGAGCGGACGCTCTCTGCATTTTCGCTGATTATCGGGCAGAGTGAGAGAGCAAACTGCTCGTAATCGACAGGATTCCCCGCAAGCTCGGCCATCGTCGGTCCGACGTCGGACATCTCGACAATAGCGTCTGACACCCTGCCGCCCCCTTGTGCCGCCGTCTGGGGCGTGCGAATAATGAGAGGCACGCCGACCACCGGGCGGACATAGGTTCTCTTGTGGACAATGCCATAGTCGCCGTTATGCTCGCCGTGGTCTGAGGTAAAGACAACTATTGTGTTGTCCCACTCGCCGCGCTTTTTAATTGTTTCTATTATCCGGCCTATCAGCTCGTCAATCAGGGTAACGCCGCCGGCATAGTCTGCTCGCAGCTCTGCCGCAAGAGCGGGCGATGTGTGAAGGCGCTCTTTTGCCTCAAGGTTGTCGAAAACGCCTTTTGGCCGCTTATCGCCTGCCTTATGTATCATGCGCTTGCGGGGAGCGGGCATATCCTCGGGGCTGTAGAGCGAGGCGTAGGGTTCGGGAGTGTCCCAGGGCTCGTGGGGGCCACCGAAGCTTATGTGGCAAAACCAGGGTTTATCTCCCTTGTAGTTTTCTATCCACTCGCGGCCCCGGCGCCCTACATATGTGTCGTAGTATTCGTCAAGGGGAAGCGAAGAGGGCTTGACCGACGGTCTTCCAAGTTGCGAGCGCGCCTTTATGTCCTCCTTAAAGGCGTCAAAAATTCCAAGCTCGCGCCAACGGTTTGTCATATGGTTTATGCTGCCGGTGTTGGCGTGGGGACCTTCTGTTTCGCAGACGTCGTCATAACCGTAGGCAACAAGCAAGGGTTCTGCCTCAATAAGGTTTTTGCCGGCGTGAAGGTGTGTTTTTCCGATAAGCGAGGTGCTGTAGCCCGCCGAGCGAATCTGCTGCATGAAGGTGCGGGCGTTTGGTGAGAGGGTGAAGGGAGAATTGTTCCAGACGCCGGTGTCGTGAGCGTAGCGCCCGGTCGCAAGGCAGACCCGGGCGGGGACACAGAGCGGACCCGGGGTCGAGCAGTTGGTGAAATTGATTCCCTCGGCGGCAATCATGTCAAGATTGGGTGTGCGCGCGAACCCGCCATTGCAGCCCAGAGCATCATATCTCATCTGGTCGGCAAAAAGAAAGAGAATGTTTGGCTTTTTGGTTTGCATAAAAACTCCTTCTTGTCCGGGAAGACCCGGCAGCCCGGACATAAAATTTAATGTGTATATTATATCATAAATGCAAGTGAATTTCTCCCGTGTGTAACCTCGCCGTTGCGACATTGCAGCTTTTTGCAAAAGCTGCCAATGTGTATATTGTAACATTTAATGCGATTATTGTAAAGTATATTGTGCGATTAAAAAAGAGAGCGGCTCGAAAATAATTGACATTTTATAATTATCGTGGTAAACTAAATGTAATAATGTCATACTAATTTTGAGTTTGATAGGATGGGGAGGGGTTGGATGAGAAGCGTCGCAAAACAAAATACACTCCTTGGCGGGGCGGCCTTCATGTCGTCTTTGCTTGCTATATTTGGTTTTTTGTCGGCAGGGTCAAATGAATCGCGGGCCGAACGGGCGCTGCTCATTATCTGTTCGACCCTGCTTGTCGTTCTCGCTGTGCTATATCTTTATATAATTCTGCTCTCGGTTGATCGCGAGCCCAACTATTTTCTTTATGACCGGCTTGCCGGCCGCAATATTCCGCCCCGAGAGCTTACATGGCGAATGGTTTACGACGGGGTTGTCATTTTCATCGCTGAAAATCTCGGCGGTGAAATAAATCTCTGGTCGGGCAGTGCTCTTCTTTCTGCAGAGAATAAATACGGACCGGGCGGGGCAATGCGCCCGCTGGTTGCCTACAAAATGCTCTGCGATGTTGCGCTTGACGGGTCGGGAGAATTTTTCCGTCTTTTCGATAGGGCAGACGCCGAGCTGATTTTTGAGTTGAGCCGGATAATAGAGCGCGTTGGCGAGCGCGATATGGCGCGGGCGCTTGTGAGCTATAAGAAAAACCGAGGTTCGCCCGATAATTTCTGGCGCTATCTTTCTGGAAACGCGAAATATCTTCAAAGCCGGATGCTCGCCTATGCAAAGCGCAGCATCGAATATTATTACTGAGATATGTTTACAATAAGAATCGCCGGACTTGACATTGGCATTGATAACAAATACGATTTTGTCAAGCGCCTCTGCCGGGACTATATTAAAGACTCGGACAGGCTCAAATTCACGGTTTCGGCTGACCATTCTATGATAGCAGCCGAGACGGCGGGCGAAGTTGCGCCGGCGGTGCCGGGATATGCCGAGAGCCTGTGTATTTACCGTGAAATATGCCGGAGAATGCCCGAATATTCGGCCTATCTGCTTCATGCGGCGGCGGTCGAGTGCGATGGGCGCGCATATGCCTTTGCCGCAAAGAGCGGCACCGGAAAATCGACCCATGCTTCGCTTTGGCTCAAACACCTCGGCAGCCGCGCGCGGGTTATCAACGGCGACAAGCCGATAGTCCGCTTTTTTGAGGACGGTGCGTATATATACGGAACGCCCTGGTGCGGCAAGGAGGGCTATAATGTTAACACCCGCTCTCGGCTGGCGGCTATTTGTTTTATCGAGCGTTCGAGCGAGAACAAAATTCGTCCCGCCGCCCGGCGCGAGGTTACAGAGAAGCTGATCAGACAGACTCTCCTCCCGCGCGAGCCTGCCGAAATCACCATGCTTATGCAGCTTATTGATTTGACGGTGCGGAGCATTCCGTGCTGGGTGCTTTCCTGCAATATGTCGCTTGAGGCGGCCGAAATAGCATATATGGCAATGAGCGGGGCGAGCGCGAAGGTGTTGTGACAGATGGAAATTACAACGCGTGAATACCGGCTTGAGGAGTTTGCCGGCCCGATAGGCTCGGTTCTTGAGTCGGGCGGAGAGTTTCGCTTCATGCCGCGCGGGACAAGTATGCTGCCTTATCTGCGCGAGGGGCGCGACGTGGTAGCGATAGTGCGAATTGAAGGCGCGATAAAAAAGCATGATATTGTTCTTTATCGTCGGAAAAACGGCAAATATGTGCTGCACCGGGTAGTCGGTCTTGAGGCCTTAGGCTATGTCATGTGCGGGGACAACCAAATTATGCCCGAACGCGGCATTTCAGGCGAACAGATAATCGGGAAGGTTGCCGTGGTTTATCGGGGCGGGAAACCGATTGAGCCAGCCCGGTTCCCGTCGCGTCTGTATTCGCGCCTTTGGGGATTTATGCCGCTGCGGCGTTGTGTGTTTTTTGCGCGGCGAGTGGTGTCGAAAATTAAAAGGATGTTAAAAAAATAATGATTTAATCCCGGTCTGATAATCAGGCCGGGATTAGTATTATTTCAAATATGAGCTATCTCTCCCCGAGAAGGGCGAGAGCGTTTTTGCAGAGTATCTTCTCGTTTGCCGCGTCGCCAAGGTTTGCCGAATATAGAAATTTCAGCTCGTCTTCGATGAAGGACCAAGGGGTGTCGGAGGCGAAAAGCAGTCGGTCGGGCGGGTGAGAGCGAAGGATTTTGTGAAGCGCTCCCACCTCGTCGGGGCGCTGGGAGGACATCGAGGTGTCAAGCCATAAATTCCTTTTGCCGACAAGGCATTCAAGTGCCTCGGCAGAGCGCTCGAAGCCGCCCATATGCGCCGCTATCAGCTTCAGATCCGGGTAGCGGTCGAGAACTGTTGCAATCGCGCTCGGGCGGGCGTGCAGGTGTTCGGGCGAGACCGGGTCGAGCCCGGCATGGGTGACCACAAAGAAGCCAAACTCTGAGCAGAGCTCGAAAATTTCGTTATAATCGGGATGGTCTATTTCAAGACCGATATAGTCAGGGTGAATTTTAATGCCCTTTATGCCTGCCGCGCGCAGACCGAGCAGCTCTCCCCGCTTGTTCTCGCCATGGGGATGGAGCGAGCCGAGCGGAATGAGCATATTGCGCATCTTCGCGATTCCGATGGCGAAGGAGTTTACATTATGCTGCTGGCGAGCGTTTGTGGCTATGTTGCAGACGACGCCGGCGTCAATGCCCGAGGAAGAGAGGTGCGAAATTGTGCCGGCAACCGTGCCGTCTGTGCAGGGGAAATCGGGGTTTCCGAGCGCGTGTTCGCGAAGCGAGCCGAGCGCTCGGGGAGCGAGCGAATCAGGGAAGCAGTGGACGTGAAAATCTATTATCATTACTTATGATCTTACCTTTCTTTGAGCCGTGAGGATTGTGCCGGTTCGGCATCTGCCGAATTGCCGCCATCTATATCGGTTGCAAAGGCACAAAACTTGTTGTTTGAAAGATTTATCTTTAAAACCTGGTCTCCGAGCCGCACGGTGGGCGGCGAAAAATCTATGTTTGGTTGGTTAAAGGCTTGGAATTTGTTTCGCTATATAACAAAACTCAAAGCTTAGTAATTTCCGAGTTCTTCCTTTTTCATCAGTTTAACAAGCGCGCTTGTGCCAAGGCGCGACGCGCCGAGGCGCAGGAATTCTTCGGCGTCGGAAAAGGAGCGGATACCGCCCGCCGCCTTGATTTTAAGCCCGTTTTTGACATTCGCGGCAAAGAGGGCAATATCCTCGCGCGTCGCACCGCCGGTCGAGAAGCCGGTTGAGGTCTTTATGAAGTCTGCGCCCGCCGTCGAGACTATCTCGCACATTCTGATTTTTTCACCCTCGTCAAGCAGGCAGGTCTCGATTATCACCTTGAGAACGCGGTCGCCAACGACCGATTTTACCGCCCGTATATCTTCAAGCACCCGGTCGTATCTGCCCTCTTTAATCATGCAGATATTAGCAACCATATCGACCTCCTCTGCGCCGTCTGCTATGGCGCGCGCAGCCTCGGCGCACTTCACCTCGGTTGCCGAATAGCCGAGCGGGAAGCCGGCGACGGCACAGACAGCTATCCGGCCGGCCGCATAGTCGACTGCGTATTTGATGTGCGTGTTCGGAACGCATATTGCTGCGCAGCCGTATTTTATAGCGTCGATGCAAGTTGTTTTTATATCAGCCTCGGTTGCGGTGTTTGAGAGCAGAGTGTGGTCGACGTATTTAAGTATTTCAAGCTTTTTCATAGGGTTCAAAACACTCCTCTCTTTAAAAGAAAAAATAAACTATAGCTGAAATTGCGATGCTACCAAGCATTAAAAGAGCGAGGACGCCGCAGATTATGCGGACAAGAACTGTTCTTGTGGGGGTTCGTCTTTTTTGCGATGACATTTTTCTAACCATACCTTTCTGTGTGCTGTTTTGAGTTGGGATAGTGTGGTGTGTCCTCTCTTGGGTGCTCCGCTATTCCTCAATCTTTATCTGCTGCACATTTATATCCTTTTCGGCGAGCAGAACGCCGGGGGCGGGAAGTTTTAGCTTGCGATAGCCTTTCACCTCGCCGTATCTTTCGGTGAAGTCGGTTATCGCGGCAACCACTTTCTGCCCCTTCTTAAGCGACATGACGGCTGTGCCGCCCGAGGTTCGGGTAGAGTTGAGCGACAGCAATGAAGATTTTACTATTATGGCGCGGTCGGCATCGGATATGAGCATGATATCGAAGGGCTTGCTCTCATAAAACGCGGCGACTATCGGCGAGGATAATGAATAGGCGCTTGTGAGCTTTTTACGAAAGCTCTTTGTCTTATATGCCTTGGCGGGGATGCGAACCCCTTTTCCGTTCTCGAAGATAAAGACAAGGTTGTTGTCCTCGTCGAAATTACACTCGGGTTCGGTGAGCATAAGAATTGGTTTCTCACCGCTTTCCATGCCGAGCCTTGCCGGGATAAATTCGCCCATCGCCGAGGCCTTCACACAGTCAAAATCATTGAGCTTCGCGCGGAAAACCTGAGCCTTATCGGTGAAGAAAACAACGTCGCTCTTATTCTCTGCGTCAAGCTCAAGAATTATCTCATCGCCCTCCTTGAGGGTTTGATTATCGCTCGCGCGTAGCGAGAGAAGGGTGATTTTTTTCATATATCCTTCGCGCGTCAGCACAAGCCGGACATTGTAATTCTCGATGTGGTCTTCCTCATTATATTCGTCAATTAAATCGGCGCCGATAATCTGCGAGCGGCGGGGTCGACCGTATTTCTTCTTGATTTCAAGGAGCTGGGCTGCGATATGAGCCTTGATTTTAAGCTCGTCTCCCAGCATTTCCTCAAGCTCCGCAATCTCTTTTTGAAGTCCTTCAATTTCGCTCACGCGATTGAGTATATACTCGCGGTTGAGGTGGCGCAGCTTTATGTCGGCGATATAATCGGCTTGTATTTGGTCGATCGAAAAGCCCTTCATAAGGTTGGGGACAACGGCATCCTCCTTCTCGGTCTGCCTGATGATTCTTATTGCCTTATCTATATCGAGCAGGATTTTGGCAAGGCCGAGCAAGAGGTGCAGCTTTTCCTTTTTTCTCTCAAGATCATATGTGACCTCGCGTCTGACGCAGTTTATCCGGAATTTTATCCACTCCGAGATGATTTCATGCACTCCCATCTGGCGCGGGACCGAGCCGATAAGGATATTGAAATTGCACTTGAAGCTGTCCTCAAGCGGGGTTAGTTTAAAGAGCTTTGACATTAGCTTGTCCGGGTCGGTTCCGCGGCGAATATCTATTGTCAGCTTGAAGCCCGAGAGGTCTATCTCGTCGCGAAAGTCGACAACCTCTTTTAACCGCCCTGCTTTTATCAGGGCGGTTATCCGCTTCATTATCTGCTCTATGCTTGTTGAATAGGGAATCTGGACAATATCAATGCAGTTTGCGCTTTTATCGTAGTTGTAGCGCGAGCGCAGTCTAACCGAACCCTGCCCTGTTTCATAGATTTTTCGCATTTCATCGCGATCGTAAATTATCGCGCCGCCGCCGGGGAAGTCGGGAGCTTTGATAATATCAAGAAGCTTATTCACAGTAGTAGACGGATTTCTGAGCAGCGCTACCGTTCCGTCGCAGATCTCAGCAAGGTTAAATGAGCATATGTTTGACGCCATACCGACGGCAATGCCTGTGTTGGGCATGACGAGTACATTCGGGAAGGTGGAGGGCAGGAGAAGCGGTTCTTTTAGTGTGCCGTCGTAGTTGTCTACAAAGTCAACGGCATCCCGGTCGATTCCTCGGAACATCTCGGCCGCAAAGGGGTCAAGCTTGACCTCGGTGTAGCGCGAGGCGGCATAGCTCATATCGGATGAATATTGCTTGCCGAAGCTTCCCTTTGAGTCGACAAAGGGGTGAAGCAGGGTTTCGTTGCCCCGTGTCAGGCGAACGAGTGTCTCATAAATCGAGGCGTCTCCGTGGGGGTTGAGCTTCATGGTCTGCCCGACCACATTTGCGCTCTTTGTGCGCCCCCCGCTGAGCAATCCCATTTTGTACATAGTGTAGAGCAGCTTGCGGTGTGCCGGTTTCAGGCCGTCAATCTCGGGGATTGCGCGCGAGATTATAACGCTCATCGCATAGGGCATAAAATTGGTTTCTATTGTTTCGGTTATCGGTTGCTGCCTTATCGGAGCATCGATAATTTCTTGGTTTTTGGCTGAGGTTTTGCGTTTTCTTGCCATGTGTAACCTCTTTTCTTAGAATTTATAGCTTTATCACCGTGTGTGAGGCGGCGCGGATTAGGCGGTTGTAGAGCGCAAGACCGAGGCCGTGCGGCTCGGGTTTTCTTGCGTAAATAACCTCGGCGCAGAGCTTGTCTGCCTCGCGCAGGGCGGTGAAAAGACGCCTTGCCTGATTTGGCAGGTCGCCCTCACCTCCGGTAAGTATTACACCCTCTCCGCCGAGCGCGCTCGCCTCCTCGGGCGAGCAGATTACGGCGCACTTCTCATTTTTCCGCCTTTGCCGAATAAAATCAACAAAAAGGGGGGAGGAGGCGTCGATAAGGACAAGGGGGGAGGAGGGTGCATAATGCCGATATTTCATGCCGGGCGAGAGCGGTTTCCCCTCCCGACAATCCTCGCCCAGCGCCGCGCCCGAGAGGGTAACGCTCTCGCAAACGCAGAGAAGGGCGTCATATGTGACTGCTCCGGGGCGAAGCAGTGTGGCCTCGTTGCCTCGGAGCGAGATAATAGTCGATTCAAGTCCGATTTCGCTCTCGCCCCCGTCGATTATCATGTCGACCCGACCATCCATGTCATGGATGACATGCTCGGCCGAGGTAGGCGAGGGGCGCCCCGAAATATTAGCCGACGGAGCCGCTATCGGCAGTCGGGCCGCGGAAATAAGCGCGCGTGCCGTCGGGTGCGAGGGGCAACGCAGCGCCACGGTATCAAGCCCGCCGGTAACCTCGGGGGGAATTGTGTTCTTTTTCGGGAGTATGATTGTAATAGGCCCCGGCATGAAGGCGTCGGCAAGCTTGTAGTAGCATTCGTTTGTTTCTGCGTATTCCTCGGCGTCGGCAGGGTTTGCGATGTGGACTATCAGGGGGTTGTCCGACGGACGTCCTTTCGCGGCGTATATCTTCCCGGCGGCGGCGGGGTCTCTTGCGTTCCCGCCAAGGCCGTACACCGTTTCGGTGGGGAAGACCACAAGTCCCCCCCGGCCGATTATCGCGGCGGCCTTTTCAATGCCGGCGCTCTGTTCTATGGGATCATGTATTTTAATTACTTCGGTTTTCAATTTCTGCCTCATTCTGTTCGCGTGAGCGGGAGCATGACTTGTGAGCGCTTGATTCGGCCAAGCCGATTTTCCTGAAGGTTTTTGGGGATTCTCGAGCGACTTTTTTCAAAAAGTCGCTTGAGCGGAGGTTCGGTGGCAGCGCCCCCGCCGTCTCTACGTCCCTCCGTCCTCGCCCTCGCCGCGAAGTTTCTCGGCGGTGTCGGCTGTGATAAGGGCATCTATCATGTCGCCTATGTTGCCGTCAAGAAAGCGGTCGAGCGAGTAGAGGGTAAGCCCTATTCTGTGGTCGGTGACGCGGTTTTGCGGGTAGTTGTAGGTTCTTATTTTTTCGCTGCGGTCGCCTGTTCCAACCTGATTTTTGCGGGTTGAGGAGATTAGCTCGTGCTGTTCGGACTGCTTTATCTCGTAAAGGCGGGCGCGGAGCATTTTCAGCGCCCGCTCCTTATTTTGAAACTGGCTGCGCTCGTTCTGACATTCGACCACAATTCCGGTTGGTTTGTGTGTGAGCCGAACGGCTGACTCGGTTTTGTTGACGTGCTGTCCCCCGGCACCGCTCGACTTGCATGATTCAAATATTATGTCTGCCGGGTTAATCTCGACCTCAACCTCCTCGGCCTCGGGCAGCACCGCGACGGTGACCGTTGAGGTTTGAATGCGGCCCTGTGCTTCTGTTACCGGAACGCGCTGTACGCGGTGGACACCGCTCTCGAATTTAAAGCGCGAGTATGCGCCATCGCCCTCGACCATAAAGGAAACCTCTTTAAATCCTCCAAGGCCTGTTTCATTGGCGCCTAGCAGCGAGACCGAAAAATTTGCGGCCTCGGCATACATAGTATACATCCGATATAGCACAAAGGCGAAAAGAGCCGACTCCTCGCCTCCCGCGCCCGAGCGGATTTCGATGATGACATTCTTATCGTCATTCGGGTCGCGGGGAAGGAGCATAACCTTCAGCTCGCCGAGCAGCTCCTCCGCCCTCTCTCGACACTCGCGGAACTCCTCATTTGCAAGCTCACGCAGCTCGGGATCAAGCTTTTCCTCGAGCATAGCCTTCGTTGCTTCCATGTCGCTCAAAACCCGCTTGTATTCGCGGAAGGTTTCTATAACCGGGGTGAGCGTTTTGTATTCCTTTGCCAGGCGGCGGTATTCCTCTTGATTCGAGATGACGTCGGGTGAGGACAGCCGCGTCTCTATGGCGGTGTAATTATCTTCGGCTGCCTTGAGTTTATCTAACATTAGGTCTCCTTGAGGTAAAAATCAATATTTAGAGAAAGCGCCGAAGGCAAGCGAGGCCTCATAGAGGTCGGTCTTTGCGATAACCTCATAGGGCGCGTGCATCGAGAGAACCGGGATTCCGAGGTCGACAGTCTCGATGTTTTTATTGGCGATATATTTGGCGACTGTGCCGCCGCCCCCCGCATCAACCCGTCCAAGCTCGCCCGACTGCCAAACAACCCCTTCGCGCTGCATAATTCCGCGCAGCCAGCCGATAAACTCGGCCGAGGCATCATTTGTGTCGCTCTTGCCGCGCGAGCCGGTGTATTTGGTGAGAACCACGCCGCAATTAATAAGCGCCGAGTTGCGCTTCTCGAAAACGTTGGGAAATAGGGGGTCGAAAGCGGCTGAAACATCGGCCGAGAGGCATTTGGAATTCGCTCTGACTATCGCCGGATTTGCGCCGAGGACGCGGCTGAGCTCGTCTATTATATCGACCATAAGCGAGCATTGCATACCCGTGATTCCATTCGAGCCTGTCTCCTCCTTATCGGCAAGTATGCACATAAGCGTATGTTCTGAGTCGGAATTCTCCAATATGGCTGTGAGGGCGGGGTAAGCGCAGCAGCGGTCGTCGTGACCGTATGCCCCGATGAGCGAGCGGTCAAAGCCGACGTCGCGCGCCTTTGCCGCCGGGACGAGCGACAGCTCGGCCGTGAGGAAATCCTCCTCGACAATGCCGTATTTTTCATTCAATATCTTAAGAAGATTAAGCTTTATTGCGTCTGCCCCCTCGCCATATGGCCGGCTGCCGGCGAGGACATTGAGCTTCTCGCCCGTAAATGCCTCGCCCAGCGGTTTTTTCATCCGTTCTGAGCCAAGGTGTGGGAGTATGTCGTTGATATAGAAAACCGGATCGTCATCGTCTTCACCAACGACTATTTCAACCGCCTCGCCGTCACCCTTCATAATCACGCCATGAAGCGACAGAGGGGTTGCAACCCACTGATATTTCAGTATGCCCCCGTAATAATGGGTTTTGAAGAAGGACATTCCTTCCTCCTCATAAACCGGGCACTGCTTTAAATCAAGCCGCGGAGAATCGACATGAGCCGCCGAGATTCGGATGCCGCACTCAAGCGGCTCGCTTCCCACCGAGATAATAAAAAGGTTTTTTCCGCGATTGTTTAGATAGAGCTTATCGCCCGCGCTTATTGAATCGCCAAGCTTGTATTCTCTAAATCCGGCGGCCTCGGCCATTTTTATAGACTCGCGCACTGCCTCGCGCTCGGTTTTGGCCGCATCAAGAAAGCGTTTGTAGCCCTCGGCGTATTTGAAGGCCGCATCGGCGGTGGCATCGTCCCGGCGGGCGAAGACATTTTTCTTTTCGTAAAAGAGATTATTTTTCAGGTTATCGGTTGACATATTAATGGTCTCCCTTTTCAGAATAATATAATTTTTCATAAATACCGGCTGAATTGACGGTTATTTCGACATATCTGCGCGTTTCAGCAAAGGGGATATTGGCAAGTCCGCCCTCGCCGTCCGAGTAGTGCTCATCGACAAGCCACCTGTCAACATTGCCATGCCCCGCGTTGTAGGCAGCGAGGGCCGTTTCCCAGTTGCCATAGCGGTTATGAAGCCATGCGAGCAGGCAGGTGCCATACCTGATGTTTATCTCGGGGTTGCGGATTGAGGCGGTGTCAAGGCGTTCGACGAGGATATAATTAGTAATCCACTCAAAGGTTGAGGGAAGAAGCTGCATAAGCCCCTCTGCGCCGGCTGAGGAGAGAGCCTCGGGGTCGAAATTACTCTCGGTTTTTATAACTGCGTAAATCAAGCCCTCGGGCACGCCAAATTCGGCGGCACTTGCCGACACAAATTCATGAAATTTCTGCGGATAGACTGTGCGCTGATAGGCGCTGAACATACATCGGTAAAAGAAACCAAACAGGAGAGCCGCAGCTATCACAATCACCACGACATACGGTCGCTTGAGTCTTTTTCTCATTCGGGGATAACTCTCTCGCGGCGCAGAATTTCAAGCAGCGCCGCCTCAAGCTCATCAAGTGTGCCGTTGTTTGAAACGGTGTAATCCGAGCGGGAGGTGTAGAAATCCTCGGGGGGCTGTCCGTCGATACGGCGCTCGGCCGCGGCGCGGTCAAAGCCGTCTCTCTGCATAATCCGCTCAATCCGCGCCTCTCGCGAAGCGGTGACGGTGATCACAAAGTCACACTTTTCGTCAAAACCCGCTTCAAAAAGAGCCGGCGCGTCGACAATAACTGCATTTGCTCCGGTGCGGCGGCGGTAAGCTATTCGCTTTTGCGTGCGCGCAAGAATATACTTATGAGTGACCGAGTTCAGAAGCGCGAGCATTTCGCGGTCGGCAAAAACAACCGATGCCAGCGCCCGCCTATCGAGCGTGCCGTCGGGGCGGATCACCTCGGAGCCGAAGGCTTCCCTTAGTTCGTCAAGGCACTGCGAGGGGGGAATTAAAATTTTACGATAAACCTTATCGGTGTCGATAGACGGAATCCCGTGTTTTAGGAGAAGAACGGCCGCGGTTCCCTTGCCGCTGCCGCTCGGGCCGGTCAGTCCAATAATCTTCAAAATGTCCCTCCCGATTAATATTAAGACTCTATACTAATATTATACAGTATTGTTTAATCTTTTTCAAGTACCGGCACGAGGAAACTTAGTTCGGCAGGATAAATCTTTCGTGCGGCGGGTGGCTTCATAATACAAATGCGACATAGGTGTTGAAAAGAGAGGGGAATTATTGTATAATTAAAACAGAGAAGTGAGCGGGGGCGTGCAGGCTCCTGCAAGACTAAAAAATGAGAGGAATTAACTTAATAAATGCGATATAAAACGCTCTTGTTTGACGCCGACCAAACCCTTTTAGACTTTGCGAGTGCCGAGCGCGAGGCGCTCTCTGATATGCTGTCTTTCCTTGGCCAGCCCTTCGGCGATAAAATCGCGCGCCGCTATTCGGAGATAAACCACAGCTTGTGGAAAGAGCTCGAGAGGGGCGAGATTGAGCGCTCCTCCCTGTCACAGAAAAGGTTTGAAATTCTTGCAAAAGAGTATTCGCTTGACAGTGACCCCGGCCAGATGGCCGATATGTATTTTTCGGCTCTGGCCGAAAAATCAAACCTTATCCCGGGCGCTTATGAGGTCTGCCGGGAGCTTAGCAAGACCTGCCGACTTTATATTATAACAAACGGATTTAAAAAAATTCAGGAAAAACGATTTGGCACCTCGCCGCTTGCGCCGCTTTTTGAGGGTGTTTTTATATCCGAAGAAATCGGGGCGGATAAGCCGGCGCGCGAGTTTTTCGACGCGGTGGCCTCGGCGATACCGCAATATAATCGGGCAGAAACGCTTGTTATCGGCGACTCGCTCAGCTCGGATATCGCGGGAGGACTTGGCGCAGGGCTTGACGTTTGCTGGTATAACCCGGCTTGTGCCGCTCCGCCCGAGCGAATTAAGATTAATTATATTATAACTGAGCTGTCCGAACTTGTCGGTATTGCGGCGGGGCATGTTGAGGGGTGAGCTTTTTATACTAAACACCGACAAAACATTAAGCTAATGAGAGATGCGACGGAGGGAACTTCCCCCGAGAAGTTCCCCCAGACCCACATCAAGAACTTTGAAACATTGGTTTAATTTAATTTGGAAGCAAGCCACGCCGACCCCGAACAATCCTCACTTATCTCAGAAAGGTATTGTCATGTATTATGAAACATATTGCACAATTGTGCGCTTTGCTTGACGCCGAGGGCGTTGGATACATAAAAGATGCGCCGCTGAAAAATCTTAGCACCTTCCGAATCGGAGGGGCGGCCGCAATGCTCCTCACACCTTCCGATGCGGGTCATTTAGTTGCGGCGATAAGGGCGGCTTGCGTATCGGGGGTTAAATACACGGTTATCGGTAAGGGTAGCAACCTGCTTTTTTCGGACAACGGGTACAGCGGCGCGATAATTTCAACCTCGGGGCTAAAGAGTATTACGGTCGAAAAAAATATTTTGAGCGCAGATGCCGGAGCGCCGCTTGGGGCGATGGCAATGGCCGCCGCCCGCGCCGGCTTGTCGGGGCTTGAGTTTTCATACGGAATCCCCGGGAGCTGCGGGGGCGGCGTTTTTATGAACGCCGGGGCATACGGCTCGCAGATTTCAGACACGCTGCACTCGGCGGTGATCTATAACGCAGCCGACTGCTCGGCCGCCGTTATGGGGGCGTCTGAGCTGTCCCTCGGATACCGGAAAAGCCTGCTCATGGACGACGGGCGGCTGACTGTTTTGTCGGCAAAATTTGTGTTGACGCCCGGGGTGCGCGAGGAAGTCGAGGCGCGGATGCGCGAGATGCTAGGGCGGCGGCGCGATAAACAACCGCTCGAATTTCCGAGCGCGGGAAGTGTTTTCAAGCGCCGCGAAGGATATTTTATGGGGCGGATAATCGAGGAGAGCGGACTGAAGGGATACAGAATAGGCGGGGCCGAGGTGTCGGTAAAGCACGCGGGATTTATAGTGAATACCGGCTCTGCGACAGCGGCAGACGTCCTCTCGCTTATAGAGCATATTAAGGGTGTTATATTAAAAAATTACGGCTTTGAGCCCGAGTGTGAGATAAGATATTTGGATGCATGAGCATCACGAATCAAAAGAAACGGGAGTGAAAACATGACTTATTCGGATTCCGTGAAGAAAGAATTGGTGGGGCTTTTGGTCAAGAATGCCTGCTGCCGCAGGGCGCTGGCGGCAGGTATAGTGTTTGGCGCTGCTGGGACTGCGGAGAAATTCACCATTAACTCGGGCAGCGGTGAGACATCGGATTTTATTGCCAAAACCATAAGAGACCGATTCAAAATCGAGGTCGCCCGCGTGCCTGTACCCAAAGGCAGCCGAAAAGAGAGGCTGACCTTTTCGCCCGGGAGAGAAACCGCGCCCCTTCTTGAGGGCGACATTTCGGGGGAGATAAAGTGTCACTCCTGCCTTGCCGCCTTTTTGCGCGGAGTTTTTATATCCTCGGCAACGATAAGCAATCCGCGCTCGCCCTCCTATCACGCCGAATTTGTGCTGCCCGACGCGGCGCGGGCAAAGGTTGTTTTCGAGCTTTTAACAAGCATTGGATACACCCCGGGGATAATAAACCGCAAGTCGGGAACAGGCCTTTATTTCAAGAACAGCGAGAAAATTGAGGAGCTTCTTATTCTGCTCGGCGCCAAGGGAGCGGCCTTCAGGATGATGAACTGCAAAATCGAAAAGACTATAAGAAACGCCGAGAACCGCGCGACAAACTGTGTGGCGCAGAATATCGCAAGAACCGTCACAGCCTCGCGCAGGCAGGTTGACGACATATTGAAGCTGATAGAAAACGGGCGGCTTGAGGCGCTGCCGTATGATGTCCGTGTGACGGCAAAGCTGCGTCTTGAAAACCCCGAGGCCTCGCTTGCCGAGCTTGCGGCGCTGCATAAACCCAAGATCTCAAAGTCGGGGCTGAATCACAGACTTCAAAAAATCGCTGCTGAAGCGGAGAAGGAATAGGCATATGTCGGAATTTGTTCATTTGCACCTGCACAGTGAATACAGCCTGCTTGACGGTGCCTGCCGGATTGGCGAAATACCAAGGCGGGCGGCCGAGTGCTCTCACTCGGCAGTGGCGATAACAGACCACGGAGTTATGTATGGCGCGGTTGCTTTTTATCTTGCCTGTCGCGAGGCTGGGATAAAGCCTATTATCGGGTGCGAGGTTTATGTTGCGCCGGGCTCACGATTTGAGAAAAGCGGCTCGGCCGGGGGGCGGACATATCATCTTGTGCTCCTCTGCAGTAACGAGGAGGGCTACAGGAATCTTATCTATTTGGTTTCAAAGGGGTTTACCGAGGGCTTTTATTCGAAGCCGAGGATTGATTATGAGCTTCTGAGAAAGCATTCGGGAGGACTTATCGCGCTCTCTGCCTGCCTTGCGGGGAGGATTCCGACACTGCTCGCAAGGGGCGAGCGCGACGAGGCAAGGCGGGCGGCTCTTGAGTTGTCCGAGATATTCGGAAAGGATAATTTCTATATAGAGCTGCAAAACCACGGCCTGCCCGAGCAGACGCAGATACTGCCGGATCTGATAAAGCTTGCCGAGGATTGCTCGCTGCCGCTTGTCGCAACAAACGACTGCCACTACCTGCGCCGCTCGGATGCCGACACACAGGCGATTCTCATGTGCATTCAGACAAACAAAGTGATAACCGAGGGCAGGCCGGCAGGCTTCGAAACCGACGAGTTTTATTATAAGACGACAGATGAAATGAAGGCTCTGTTTGGTAAATATCCCGGCGCCATAGTGAATACGGTGAGGATTGCCGAGCGCTGCAATTTTGATTTTGACTTCGGGAAGGTCTATATGCCGCATTTTCGCTGCCCCTCCGGTTACAATTCCGCCGAATACCTAAGGAAGCTTGCTTATGACGGTTTTGCGTCGCGCATTGAGCGCGGCCATATTGTATTCGGGGAACACACCGAGGAGGAATACCGGGAGAGGATTGATTATGAGCTGTCGGTGATTGACAAAATGGGGTATTCCGAGTATTTCCTCATCGTGCAGGACTATGTTAATTACGCAAAGAGCAAGGGAATTCCGGTCGGCCCCGGGAGAGGGTCGTCGGCCGGCAGTCTTGTCACCTTTTGTGTGGGGATAACCGATGTCGATTCAATCGGCTTCAATCTTATTTTTGAGCGCTTTCTTAATCCTGAGCGGGTGAGTATGCCCGACATTGACGTTGATTTCTGCTATAACAGGCGAGGGGAAGTGATAGATTATGTTACACAGAAATACGGCGACGACCATGTGTCGCAGATAATAACCTTTGGTACCCTTGCGGCAAGGGCGGCGGTTCGCGACACCGGTCGGGCGCTTGGAATGCCCTATGGCGACGTTGACATCGTGGCAAGGGCAATACCGCAGCAGCCTGGCATGTCGATAGAGCTGGCGCTGAAAATGCCAGAGCTAAAAGAGCTTTATGCCTCGTCTGAGAGCGTCGCGAAACTGATCGACACCGCCGCTTCGCTTGAGGGTATGCCCCGCAATGTGTCAACTCACGCGGCGGGAATTGTTATAACAGACTCCCCGGTCTGGTCATATGTTCCGATGGCGTCAAGCAACGGGACACTGATTACACAGTACGACATGGATACGGCGGCAAAGCTCGGCCTTGTTAAATTCGACTTCCTCGGCCTGCGGTATCTGACTATTATAAACGATGCCCAAGCGCAGATACGCGAGGGTGACCCGTCCTTTGATATAGAGCGTGTGCCGCTTGACGACCGCGAGACATACGAGCTTATCTCCTCGGGTGCGACGGCGGGGCTTTTCCAGCTTGAGTCGGGCGGGATGCGGCAGATGCTGACCTCGCTGCGCCCCTGCTGCATAGACGATATACTTGCGGCTATCGCACTATATCGGCCGGGGCCGATGGACTCGATACCGAAATATATTAAAGGGCGGAACGACAGGCGAGAGGTGAGATACGCCACACCCGAGCTTGAGCCGATTTTGAGCGAGACATACGGCTGTATTGTCTATCAGGAGCAGGTTATGAGCATATGCCGGCATCTTGGCGGATTTACGCTCGGACACGCCGATATTGTGCGGCGCGCGATGTCGAAGAAAAAGGCATCGGACATGCAGGCCGAGCGCGAGGGCTTTATAGCCGGTGCCGCCGAGCGAGGTATTTCCAAAGAGGCGGCGGCCGAGATATTTGGCAGCATGAGCAGCTTTGCAGACTATGCCTTTGCTAAGTCTCACGCTGCGGGCTACGCGCTTATCTCCTACCGCACCGCATATCTGAAAACCCATCATCCGCGCGAGTATTTCGCGGCGCTGCTCACCTCTGTGCTTGGCAATATGCCAAAGCTTGCCTCATACATCGCAGAGTGCGGCAAGCGGGGAATCAGCGTTAAATCACCCGATATCAATCGCAGCATGATGCACTTTTACGCAAGCGGCGGAGATATACTTTTCGGCTTGCTTGCTCTGAAGAACGTCAGCCGTCAGTTTGTGGCGAATATTATTGAGGAGAGAAAAAAGGGCGATTTTCGCTCGTTTTTAGATTTTGTCGAGCGTATGGCCGACAGCGAGCTTAATAAACGGCAGGTCGAGTCATTAATAAAATCGGGCGCATTTGACGGGCTTGGTGCCCGACGCAGCCAACTCATGCTCTCATACGAAACAATACTTGATGCCGAGGCAGAGAAGCGGCGGCGCAATGTTGCGGGTCAACTTGACCTTTTCTCGTCGCTCGAGGCGAGCGAGGAGAGCCCGGGATTTAAATATCCCGATATTCCCGAATTCTCGCTGCGCGAGCGTCTGATGCTTGAGAAAGACAGCTCGGGCATGTACTTTTCCGGTCATCTTATCGACAGCTATTCGAGGTGCGCGGCCGATCTGAATGTAGTGCCGATTGCCGAAGTTTTAGGCGAGGAGGGCGAGGGGGGATATCACTCGCCGCTTTCTGACGGTGCCCGCCTGGCTGTGGCCGGGATTGTGTCGTCGGTCACCGCCAAGATTACCAAAAAGGATGAGCGCATGGCCTTTGTCACTGTCGAGGACAGATACGGCGAGATTGAATGTATTCTCTTTCCGAAGGTTTATCGCAAGAGCCGAGAGTTTATTTATATTGACAGCGGGGTTTATATAGAGGGAACAATTCAACTCCGCGAGGACGAGCCTGCGCGTCTGATAGCAAACGCGATAGCGCCGCTTGTCGAAAACAGCAGATATAAAGGCAGAATTAATGCGCGCCCGAGCAGAGCGGTCGAGAGTGCGGCAGGGCAGCCGGCTTATTCGGCGGCCCCGCCAAATCGCGCAGCCCGGCCGACCTCCTCTCATACCCCGCAGAGACAGCCGGCAAGCCCTACCCCCTCGAAAGTCTATCTCCGGGTTCCCGAAATTGGCTCATACCAATACAAAAAAGCCGAAAACCTAATCGAAATCTTTGCAGGCTCCACTCCCGTCTTCTTCTATGACGCGAAAACCGCATCCTATCATCAGCACAGCCGCGGGCTGACACACTCGGATTTCATAGTTTCCGAGCTTAAATCCCTACTCGGAGAGGAGAATGTTGTAGTATCATACTAAACGCCAATTAAAACATTAGGCTAATGAGAGATGCGCCGGGGGTTAGGCAATCCGGTGTTAATACTGAACCCCGATTGAAAACAATATATGACAACAATCGCGGAACGGTCAAGACCGTTCGCTACAAGACATTTACTGTTTGTGGATGCACGGCGATACCGTTAAGCCCGCAGTGCGAACACTGTTCGCTCCTACACGAAATTCCACAGGGGCAACTATCGGCAGTCGCCCCTGCACGCTCTCTTCTGTGTTGACTTTTAATGGAGAATAGCATAAGTTCAATGTTCTAATAAAGCAATAGTATTATACCGGCCATCAGCCATCGGAAAAAAACAATAAAGAGCAGCCGGGAAACTTGATTATCAAGTTTCCCGGCCGCTCTATGCGAATTTATATGCCCCGCCTGGCCGTGTAACCAGCATTTAGAAACCCTGCTCTAAGCAAGGCGGTGTCCTATCAACGGCTTTACTGCTCCCAGCGTCCAATCAAACGCGCCGAGACAAGTCGATCGGGGCGTAGGTTGGGAGGTCTGCAAACCACCTTTGAATTTATTTCGGACTCCTTTATTCTATTGTGGGTTTTAACGCGCAGTTATCACGCACCACGCAGGTTGGTATTCAGCTTTTTGATTTATTCGCTCTCATCCTCATCCTCGTCGGCGTCGTAGTCGATTTCCTCGGCGAACAGATCATCGAAATAATCGGCCACATCGTCGAATTCATCATCGTCGTCAATAGACACCCATTCAATCTCTCCCTCGGGTGAGGTTGATTCTTTTAATATTGTATACTCGCTAAATCCGTCGTCGCCGCTCCCGTTGTCAACCGGTGTGAAGGCATAATAGACGTTGCCGGCCATCTCACAGCGCCCGATCATTTCAAATTGATATTCGTTGCCTTCTTCGTCGGTGAGCGTGTAGAATTCGTCGCCAAACTCCATGTTATGTTAGTCCTTTCCGAATTAATTCAGAATTAATATATTGGGTCATGCGCCGGCTCGGCCGGAGCATTCTTTTGCTGACTTTATTGTAACGTAACACAGCCTAAAAGTCAATAACAAATTGTAAAGAAATTATTACCTTTTTTTCATTTCTGGTTATCATAGGTCGAGAACCGATGATAATATATGATTGCTGACGAGCATCCCGCGAGGGGTGAAGCGGTATCCTGCCGCATCTGATATCACATAGCCTCCCTCTACAAATTCCTCGAACCGTCGGGCGTATTTTTCGGCCGGCGGGATGCCGTATCTTCTGATATATTCTGCCGCATCAAGCCCGCGCGCAAGACGCATTGAGAGCATGACATATTCTGTCTCGCGCTCTGCCTCGCTAAGTTTTATCGGCTCACCTCCGCACTCAAATCTGCCCTTAAGATAGCGCTCAAGATCGGTGTGGCAGGCGAATCTCTCGCCTCCGAAATATGAATGAGCCGAGATACCAATCCCGAGGTATTCGTCGCAATTCCAGTATTTAAGATTATGCCTTGATTGATATTGGGTGCGGGCGAAGTTGCTGATTTCGTATTGCTCAAATTGATAAGCTGACATTATTTCGATTCCGCTCAAATACATTTCGGCCACCTCGTCCTCACAGGGAAGATTCAGTGAATCGACGGTGTTGCCGAAGGGTGTGTCCTCCTCAACCTTGAGGCAATAGGTCGAGATATGCTCGGGCGACAGCTGACATAGCGCCCTCAGAGTATTCTTGAAACTCTCTGCGCTGTGGCCGGGTATGCCGTATATCAAGTCGACGCTGATATTCTCAAAGCCCGCGGCGCGCGCCTGACCGAAAATTCTGTAAAAATCCTCGGTAGTGTGCAGTCTTCCGAGCCCCCTTAGCTCGCCGTCGTCAAGCGACTGTGCGCCAATGCTCAGGCGATTTATGCCGAGCGCGTGCAACTCTGCAATCTCCTTGCCTCCCGAGCTTGCCGGATTGCATTCTACGCTTATCTCAGCGTCGGGGTTAAGGCGATAGCACTCGCGAAGGGCGGCAAGTATTATCTTGAAATCTTGGTGCGACATAAGCGTAGGCGTGCCGCCCCCGAAATACACACTGTCAACAGTGTGGTCTTTGCATCTATCGCTCCACTCACGAAGCTGCTCTGCGACCTTTTTTGCGTATGCGGTGATCTCCTCTTTTTTTCGGCCCGGGTGAGAGCAAAAGTCGCAGTAGGGGCATTTGTTAAGGCAGAAGGGGATATGGATATATATGCCGAGGGGTTTGTTCATGCTTTTTAGCTGTCCTTTGTTTTGTGTGGCATTTGCCGCCTTGTACATTGACGTCTCGCCCCGCAATGAATCTTTGGAGGGGTCTATCCCGCCGGGAGTGCGGCCTTGCTCAATCGTCGTCGCTCAGTCTTAGCACTGCCATGAAGGCCTCGGGCGAGACCTCGACCGAGCCGAGCTGGCGCATTTTCTTTTTGCCCTCTTTCTGCTTCTCAAGCAGCTTCTTTTTGCGGGTTATATCGCCGCCGTAGCATTTGGCGAGAACGTCCTTGCGCATTGCCTTCACTGTTTCCCGGGCGATTATGCGGCCTCCTATAGCGGCCTGTATTGGGATTTCAAAGAGTTGACGCGGAATGTTATCCTTGAGCTTTTCGGCGATGCGCCGCGCTCTCGGATAGGCTTTTTCCTCGTGGACTATGAAGGAGAGCGCGTCGACCTGATCTCCGTTGAGAAGGAAATCAAGCTTTACAAGCCTGCTCTCAACATAGCCGGCAAGCTCATAGTCGAGCGAGGCATATCCACGCGAGCGGCTTTTAAGGACGTCGAAGAAGTCATATATTATTTCGTTAAGCGGGAGCTCATAGTGTAGTTCAACTCGGATCGAGTCAAGATATTTCATGTCTATGAATTTGCCGCGCCTGTCCTGGCAGAGATCCATCAAGCCGCCGACATACTCGGTGGGCGTGATAATGCTTGCCTTGACTATCGGCTCAAAAGCCTTCTCAATTTCGTCAGCCCCGGGGTAATTTGAGGGGTTATCTATCTTCATTTTTTCTTTGTTCCGGAGAACGACCTCGTATATGACGCTCGGGGCGGTTGTGATCAGGTCAAGGTTAAACTCGCGCTCAAGTCTCTCCTCGATAATCTCCATGTGAAGAAGACCCAGAAAACCGCAGCGGAAGCCGAAGCCGAGGGCAATTGAGGTTTCGGGCTCGAAAACGAGGGCGGCATCGTTTAACTTGAGTTTTTCGAGCGCGTCGCGCAAATCTCCGTATTTTGCTCCGTCTGCCGGATATATGCCCGCATAAACCATCGGAAGGACCGACTTAAAACCGGGGAGGGGAGCCGCGGTGGGCTTGCTTGCGAGCGTTATCGTGTCACCAACCCGAGTTTCACCGACATTCTTAATCGACGCCGTGATATAACCAACGTCGCCCGCCAGCAAGCGCTCGCGCTTTTTTAGCCCGCGAGCCTCCATCGAGCCGACGTCGACCACCTCAAAGGTTTTGCCGCTCGACATCATCATAATCCGGTCGCCCGCGCCGACAGAACCGTCGATAACGCGGACATAGACTACGACACCAAGATAGCTGTCGTAGTATGAGTCGAAAATCAGGCATTTGAGGGGGGCGTTCTCGTCGCCGCTCGGTGCGGGAATATCGCTTATGATTTTTTCAAGAACCTTATCTATATTAAGTCCGGTTTTTGCCGAAATCGCCGGGCAATCCTCGGCGGGAATTCCGATAATGTCCTCAATCTCTTTTCTGACGCCCTCAACATCGGCCGAGGGCAGGTCTATTTTATTGATAACCGGAACTATTTCAAGATTTGAATCTACCGCAAGGTAGGCGTTTGCCAGTGTCTGAGCCTCGATTCCCTGAGTTGCGTCTACAACCAAGAGTGCGCCCTCGCACGCGTTAAGCGAGCGCGAGACCTCGTAATTGAAGTCGACGTGTCCGGGTGTGTCGATTAGGTTTAGCGAGTATAGCTCACCGTCGGGTGCCTGGTAGCTGAGCCGGACAGCGCGCGCCTTTATCGTGATTCCTCTCTCGCGTTCGATTTCCATATTGTCAAGGATTTGCTCCTCCATATCGCGCTTTGCGACGGTTGACGTCGCTTCAAGCAGACGATCGGCTAAGGTTGATTTGCCGTGGTCTATATGCGCGATAATCGAAAAATTGCGGATATGCTCCTGCCGTAGAGACTTACTCATTTTTGTGACCATGCCTTTCTGCGTCCTGTGAGGATTGTGCTGCCGGGGGATGGCAAAGGCACAAAGCTCACCGTTTGAAACATCTATCTTTCAAACCCTTTTCGTTTTTCAGTTTAAATAATCTATCAGCTTATTATATAACAAATCCGCGTTTTTCACAATAGTTTTTTTGAATTTCTGCGTTGTGTGGCAATATCGGCCGCAATAGCCGCGAGGGGGTCGGCTCCGACCCCCTCTTTTTTTGTCACCTTGCTCCCTGTATAGCTATTTATTATCTGCCGCAGCAGCAGCAGAGAATCAGGAGCGCAATGATGATAATCCAAATACACTCATCATCGAAAAGATTGCATAAGCAGTTGTTCATCTAAGAGACCTCCCTTCCGGGCGTAAGTAGGATGCTCCGCCCGATCTTAGCGCGAGGATTGCCAAAGCTTGCTCCTCGGTATCATATTATGCGTGGCCGTGCGGAATGTGATATCTTGATGGAGAAATTTGTTGGATTTTCGCATAAGCAAAAAAAGAGGGAACCTCAAAGAAAGGTTCCCAAAAGATTTGATGCAAAAGAAAGGAAATACTCAGAATTTACTGTCAACATAGGTTTGCAGCTCAAAAAGCCGCTCGCGCTCAAGGGGCGGGGTGTTCTCAAGCGGGTTTTGAACCCCGAGCCGCTCGTATTTGAAAAAACCCATTGTGTGAAAGCCAAGGAGCTGATATCTCTTTATCACTCCTCGGTAGCGCCTCAGGATATCTATATAGCGGTCGAGCATTTCCTCCCGGTCGTTGATACCCGGAACTATAACAGTCCGCGCCCATGTGGCGATGCCGCGGGCGGCAAGATAATCAAAAAATTTAAGTACGGTGAAAAGGTGACCGCCGGTGTGTTTTGTGTAGAGCTCGTCGTCGGGAAATTTCAGATCGCATATAACAAGCTCGGCGCCGTCGAGCGCCCGGCGAACATCGTCTGTCAGCTCCACGCTGCCCGAGGTGTCTATCGTATAGCCGATTTTTTCTTCGGCAAGCAGGGCGCCGAGTTCGGCAATCTCACCCGCCCACAAAAGCGGCTCTCCCCCTGAAAAACTCACACCGCCCCTCTCGCCGAAATAGGGAGCGAATCTCTTTATTTTAGTTAGAAGTTCTTCCGGCGAGTATTCATGCCCTGCCACGCAGCTCCATGTGTCGGGGTTGTGGCAGAAAACACAGCGCAAATTGCAGCCGGCGAGGAATATAGCGCAGCGCAGACCCTCGCCGTCAAGCGCGGCGAGCGATTCTATTGAATGAACAAGCATAATATCACCTCAAATCAGGGGAAAGCCGGGGGAACAACCCGTCCGAAGTTCGCCCGGTACCCCTACAGCATTTCATGGAAGGTTCGCGCGATTACTTCAAGTTGCTTGTCGCGGGTTAGCTTGTTGAAATTCACGGCATAACCCGAGACGCGGATGGTGAGATTAGGGTAGAGATTGGGGTTGTTCATAGCGTCGATCAGCTTCTGGCGGTTGAGGACATTGACGTTCAGGTGATGGGCGCCCTGTGAAAAATACCCGTCAAGTATTGCCGAGAGGTTCTTTGAGCGACTTGAATCGCTCTCGCCCAGAGCCTCGGGGGTTATCGAGAAGGTATTTGAAATTCCGTCCCGGCAGCACGCATAGTCAAGTTTGGCCACCGAGTTTAGCGAGGCGAGCGCGCCTTCGGCATCGCGGCCGTGCATCGGATTTGCGCCGGGCGCAAAAGGCTGGCCGGCGCGGCGGCCGTCAGGGGTGGCGCCTGTCATCCTGCCGTAGACCACATTCGAGGTTATGGTCAGCACCGAGAGGGTATGCTTTGCGCCGCGATAACAGGGGGTGCGGCACAGTTCATTGTAAAAATATTCGATTATCCACCGGGCGATGTTGTCGACTCTGTCGTCGTCGTTACCGAATTTCGGGAAATCGCCCTCGGTTAAAAAATCGGTTATAAGTCCCCGCTCGTCGACAATCGGAGTTACACGAGCATATTTTATTGCGCTGAGCGAGTCTGCGAGAACCGAGAGCCCGCTGACCCCGAATGCCATCAGGCGCTCGGGCTCGGTGTCGTGAAAGCTCATTATCAGGCGTTCGTAGGCG
Source organism: Eubacteriales bacterium (assembly GCA_050309735.1). Lineage (GTDB taxonomy): Bacteria > Bacillota > Clostridia > Oscillospirales > CAG-272 > UMGS1002. The sequence goes on along the minus strand of JBNRMS010000042.1, from coordinate 12,842 downwards.
TATTTATCGTGCATGTAGTGGATGATGTTCATGGTTGAAACATAGAGATCTGCCATCCACGACAAATATTCCTTGAGCCTTTCGATTACTTTGTCATAGTCAAGCCGAATCGAGCCGGGGAAGGGGGGCGAGGCGGGGCCTATCTCGATGCCGTCTATCTCATCCCTCCCGCCGTTCAGCGCCATGAGGAGAACCTTTGGCAGATTGCACCTTGCACCGAAGAATTGCATTTGGCTGCCCTTCTTCATTGCCGAAACGCAGCAGGAAATCGCATAGTCGTCGCTCGAGAGGGGACGCATGAGGTCGTCGTTTTCGTATTGTATCGAGTCTGTTTCAATCGAGACCCGAGTGCAGAATTCCTTATAGGGCTGGGGAAGTTCGCGCGACCAGAGGACTGTGATATTCGGCTCGGCCGAGGGGCCGAGGTTGTATAGGGTTTTGAGCATCCGGTAGCTGGTTTTTGTAACGAGTGTGCGCCCGTCCTCACCCATGCCCCCCTCAGACACGGTTACCCACACCGGATCTCCGGCAAATAGCTCGTTGTATTCGGGAGTTCTCAGGTGTCGGATGAGGCGCAGCTTGATGACCAGGTCGTCGATAAGCTCCTGCGCGCCCGCCTCGTCAAGGGTTCCCTCGCGAATGTCGCGCTCGATATAGATGTCAAGGAAGGCCGAGATTCTGCCAAGGCCGTTTGCGGCGCCGTTTTGCTCCTTCTGGCCGCCAAGGTAAGCAAAATAAAGCCATTGAACTGCCTCATAGGCATTAACGGCGGGGCGCGAGATGTCGCGTCCGTAGCCGGCGGCCATTTTGATTAGCGCCCTCATGAAATCGAGCTGCTTTGCCAGGTCTTCAAGCAGGCGGATATTCTCGTCGGTCATGTTGCGCGACCATAAGCGCTTGCGGTCTTTTTCCTTTTCGGCAATGAGGAAGTCCATTCCATAGAGAGCAAGCCGTCGGTAGTCGCCGATGAGGCGGCCGCGACCGTATGCGTCGGGCAGGCCGGTGAGAATTCCGGAGTGTCGCGCACGGCGCATTGTGTCGGAATAGACCCGGAAAACCCCGTCGTTGTGGGTGGTACGATAGGAAAACTCCTGCCGAACAACATCGCCTATTTCGTACCCGTAGGCACGGCAGGCTGCCTCGGCGTTTCGGAAGCCCGCGAAGGGATTGACAGCGCGGATTAGCGGCTCCTCTGTTTGCAGACCGAGGATTATATCGGTTCCTTCAATTATATAACCGGGTTTATAGGTCAGAAGCGACGAGGCGCGGTCGGTGTCAATGCCGAGAACGCCTCCCCGCTCGCGCTCACGCTCAAAGAGGTGTTCGACGTGTTTCCAGAGCTTTTTTGTTCGCTCGGTCGGGCCGGTGAGAAAGGAGGGAGAACCGGTATAGGGTGTGTAATTTTTGGCTATAAAGTCGGCGGTGTCGACTGTGTCGCACCAGCGGCCGCGATTGTAATCTCTCCATGCGTCCATAATTACCTCCTTGCCGCAAGATGGGCGGCATACTGAAAAAAATAAGCCTGAGCAGGGAATCAACAAGTGAGTCCTGCCCAGGCGTTCGGCAACCTTATTCATCCGTTCCCCCACAGTTATCTGTGCTACGCCAGTCGCGGATAAGGTTTATATTTATGATTTCAGTATAACAGATTGAGCGGGTCTTGTCAAGATGCGATAGGATGACAGAATGGAGCAATTAAATTTTGCTTAAGCATATGGTTTTGTGCAATTCGGTGAAAAGCTTGGCCAGATAGCTGAGGTGTGCAGATGCATATAAAAACAAAACCACCCCGACTTGAGGTGGTTTCATTGTATCAGGTTGTTGACTAAAATGGTGCGGGTAACAGGGATCGAACCTGCATGGTTTCCCACCGGATCCTAAATCCGGCGCGTCTGCCAATTCCGCCATACCCGCGTTTAGGGTATGGCGGAATTGGTCCGCACATACCCGCGTTTATGGGTATGGCGGAATTGGTCCGCACATACCCGAATAGTATTATTTATACCACAGCTCGGCTTTTTTGTCAAGCAAAAGCTGAGGGTACTTTATTCTTTATTCTACAAATTTACCGTCAATAAACTTTTTCTTATAGCCTTCAATGGCGTCTGTTATTATTCTTTTGGCGTCGCAACTGCCGAGCAGTGAGTCAACGGCTGTTTTTTTGCCCTCAAGCTGCTTGTAAACACTAAAAAAGTGAACAATTTCGTCAAATATATGTGACGGCAGGTCGTCGAGTGAGGAAATCCCGCGATAGGTCGGGTCTGAGAAGGGAATGGCTATTATTTTATCGTCAAGGTCTCCATTATCTATCATGCGCATAACGCCGATGGGATAGCTGTGTATCAGAGTCATCGGATAGACCGGAGAGGAGGTGATAACCAGAACGTCGAGCGGGTCGCTGTCGTCTGCATAGGTGCGCGGGATAAAGCCGTAGTTCTGCGGATAGTGAGTTGAGGTATAGAGCACTCGGTCAAGCTTGATAAGCCCGGTTTCCTTGTCAAGCTCGTATTTGCACCGGCTCCCCATCGGAATCTCTATCAGAGCGGTGAAATCCTCGGGCGTGATAAGGTCGGGGTTGATATTATGCCAGATATTCATATGGCCTCCTATTTTATATAGTCAAATTCATAATCGTATATAACCACGCTGTCACCATCTTGACAACCGGCCTCCTCAAGCTTATCAAAGACCCCGCCCCGCCTTAGCACGCGCTGCAGGAAGTTGAGCGATTCCCAGTCGTTAAGATTGACCTGACCCATAAGATTCATAAGCCACTCGCCCTTTACGATGAAGGCCTCTCCCTCGCGGGATATTATCGTCTCACGGTCGCTGCTAACATAGGCCTCCTCGGGCTGGTATTCGGCCTCATAAACTGTTATCGGCGGCAGCTCACGCAGCTTTGCGGCTACCATATTTATCATATTCTTGATGTTCTGGCCGGTGGCAGCCGAGACATAAACCAGCTCCCAGCCCTGCTCTGTGACGTATTTCTCAAATGCCGGTATATCGACTGTATCCCGGTCGAGCAGGTCGCATTTATTCGCTACGATTATCTGCGGGCGGCGGGCGAGCTCTGCCGAATAGCGCGACAGCTCACCGTTGATTGTTTCTATATCAGCAACAGGCTCTCTGCCCTCTGATGCCGATATGTCGACCACGTGCAGAAGCAGGCGACAGCGGTCTATATGGCGGAGGAAGTCTATGCCAAGGCCTGCGCCCTCGGCCGCGCCTTCGATAAGACCGGGGATGTCTGCCGCGACAAACCCCGAGTCGGCGCCTGTGCTGACGACCCCTAAATTTGGTGAGAGAGTGGTGAAGTGATAGTCTGCAATTTTAGGGCGGGCAGCGCTGGCGCGCGCAAGAAGCGATGATTTGCCAACGCTCGGATATCCGATGAGGCCAACGTCGGCAAGGGTTTTTAGCTCAAGGATAATTTCACGCTCCTCGCCCTTTGTGCCTGATTTAGCAAAGTTGGGAACCTGTCTTGTCGGGGTGGCAAAGCGCTTGTTACCCCAACCGCCCCGGCCGCCTCGGCAGCAGACAAAGGGCTCGTCATCCGACATATCTTTTATAATTTTTCCGGTTTCCTTATCTTTAATAAGAGTTCCGAAGGGGACTTTTATTATGAGATGCTCGCCGTTTTTACCGCTGAATTTTGAGCCGCCTCCCCCCTCGCCGTTCTCGGCGATAAATTTTTTCTTGTACTTGAAGGAGAGAAGGGTGTTAAGATTGCGGTCGGCTATGAATATTATGTTCCCTCCGCGTCCACCGTCGCCTCCGTCGGGGCCGCCGTGAGAAACGTATTTTTCGCGGCGGAAGGAGACCGCGCCGCGGCCGCCGTCGCCGGCTTTGACATATATTTGGACGTTATCTATAAACATTTTAATCCTCACACCGCCCGCGGGGCGGCTCAAATAAATTTTGGAATTCTCACGCGGGCTAGCCCGCAAAAGTGGGGTAGTATCCCGCTTTTAGAAAATTCACGCGTGAAACAGTGAACTTTAACCAACGAGGGTATAACTTTCACGCTATGCTCCCGATTGTTTTGATTTTTCGGGGGTTTATTGGTGCTGATAGCATTAGTTTTGCAGCCAACCATGTATTTGAGATTGATAAGGCTCCTCTGGGGCGCGCATTCGATATCACCCCTCTTACCGTCACGTCGAATCGTCTCCCCGCTGTCTTATGATAATCCTAATCGGCGTGCCTTTGAAGCCGAAGGTTGAACGGATACAGTTCTCAAGATAGCGCTGGTAGGAGAAGTGGAATAGCTCAACGCTGTTGCAAAAAATCACAAAGGTGGGCGGGGCAACGGCAGACTGTGTAATATAATAAATTTTAAGTCGTCTGCCTTTATCGGTCGGGGGTTGAGCTCGCATGGTGGCCTCGGCGAGCAGGTCGTTTAGCATACCGGTTGTAACGCGCAGGTTCGCCTGACTGTACACAAAGAGAATCTGCTCAAAAATATTTGTAACGCGCTGACCGGTTTTTGCCGAGACGTAAATTATCGGCGCGTAGGGCATATATGCAAGAGCTGTTTCGATTTTTTTGTTAAATTCATTGACAGTGCTGTTGTCCTTTTCGATAAGATCCCACTTGTTAACGACAACTATCGACGCCTTTCCCGCCTCGTGCGCGATTCCGGCGATTTTCTCGTCCTGCTCGGTTATGCCCTCGGTGGCGTCTATCATAATAAGGCAGACATCTGCGCGTTCTACCGCCGCTGTGGCGCGGAGAACGCTATATTTTTCGACAACATCCTTCACTTTTGCCGAGCGGCGGATCCCGGCGGTGTCGATAAGCGTGAAGCGTCCGAAGTCGTTATCAAAATCGGTGTCGACGGCGTCACGCGTGGTTCCGGCGATGTCCGAGACAATCACGCGCTGCTCTCCGAGCATACGGTTTATAAGTGATGACTTGCCGCTGTTCGGTTTGCCGATAACGGCGACTTTTATCCTGCCGTCGTCCTCCTCCGGTGCGACCTCTTCGGGCAGAAGTTCAAGTATTGCGTCGAGCAGGTCGCCGCTTCCCGTTCCGTGAATAGAGGAGACCGCAACCGGATCCTCAGAAAATCCCAGCTCAAAAAATTCATAGAATTCCATCGGCAGAGAACCTACACTGTCGCACTTGTTTATGCAGGGGATAACAGGCTTTCCGCTCTTTTTGAGCATAACGGCAATCTCGCGGTCGTCGGCCACAAGGCCAGACTTTACATCGCACATAAAGACTATCACATCGGCCGTTTCTATCGCAATCTCGGCCTGCATACGCATCTGGCGCGGGATTATCTCGGCTGTGTCAGGCTCAATGCCCCCGGTGTCGATTATCGTCATTTTTCTGCCCCGCCACTCAACCTCGCCATATATCCGGTCGCGGGTTACTCCGGGCGTGTCCTCGACTATCGCCCTGCGCTCACCTATGAGCTTATTGAAAAGTGTGCTCTTCCCGACGTTCGGGCGCCCCACGATAGCTATTATCGGTTTTGACATTTTATTTTTTTCCTTTCATGAGGCCTAATTGCTTCTGTTTATTGTTTGTCAAGGCTTCTGCCCGAGCAGAGCCCTGAGCAATTCTCGGGCGTCGTTTGACACCGGTCTTATCGGAACGCCCAGTCTTGCCCCCAGTTCTCCGATTGTCATATCATCAAGAAAAATATCCTCGCCGGTGCGCAGTGCCGCCGCGGGGATAAGCAACTCATCGCCGAGCGGCTCATTAGCGAGTTGCTCGGCAATATCGCCTCCGGTTAGCAGGCCCGCGACATTTACCCCGCCGCCGAAAAAGTTGTTTTTAACAGCGAAGGTATTAACTTCAAGCGACAAAACTTCCCTGCAGAGATTTTCCGCAAGCGAAGATATAAGGGCGAAGGCCGCCTCACCCGTGGCGACCGACACTCGCCGAGGAGAGGCCACTCGAATTTCGGTGCCTTTCAACTCGTCATAAAACTCATCTCTGAGAAGGGCGATAAGGCCTACTCCGTTTTCAAGCTGTGAGAATTCTTCGTAAAACGAGGAATCGGGAGTTTCTATTCCCGCCTTGACATAAAGCTCGTCGGCCGGGAAGAAAAACCTTGAGCCGTATTTCTCAAGACACTCGTCGCCGATTCGCAGGACCTGATTTATTATATCGGCGCATTCCTCGGGTGTATGCGGCAAAAGAGGATAAAGTCCCGACCGGTGGCCTGTCAGGCCGGCCGGGACGACCGAAACGCTTCCGAGCGCCGGATAATATGCGAGCAGCTCGCGCATGGTTCTATCAAGTTCTGCACCGTCATTAATCGAGCGGCAGAGGACAATTTGGGCGTCGATATTTATGCCCGCCGCAGCAATCCTGTCAAGATAGCGCAGCACCTCGCCCGCCCGGCGGTTTTTCATCATCTTAACCCGCAGCTCGGGATTTGTTGTGTGAACCGACACGCGCAGGGGCGATATTCTCATTTTGATAATACGGTCGATGTCGGCGTCGGAGAGGTTTGTCAGGGTGATATAGTTGCCGTGGAGAAAGGAGAGGCGCGAGTCATCGTCTTTAAAGTAAAGGGTTTTTCGCATTCCGCGCGGGAGCTGGTCTATGAAGCAAAATATACATTTGTTGGCGCAGCGCTGCTTCTTGTCCATCAGCGGGGTTTCAAAAACAAGACCGATATCGTCGTATTCGCCCTTGCGGATAACGGCCTCATAGCGCTCCCCGCCTCTCTCACAGGCAAGCCTTACCTTCTTTTCTGTCAGATAAAACCTGTAGTCAAGCACGTCGCGTATTGGATTTTTATTGATCGAAACAAGCAAATCGCCCGCCTCAATGCCCGCCCCGGCGGCAAGAGAGCCGGGTTCTATATCTATAATTTTTACCATACCGAATAACTTTCAAAAAAAATTTCATATCATTTGCAAGCAGCAGGCGATTATTTTCCGCACATATTGCCGCTATACTGCCTCAGGTTTCGGAAACCTGTTAATATACATATTGTATTATAGTCGCAAGTGAATTTCTCCCATGCGCTCGCACGCCGTTGCGACATTGCAGCTTTTTTCAAAAGCTGCCAATGTGTATATTATAACATAGTCGCAAGTGAATTTCTCCCATGCGCTCGCACGCCGTTGCGACATTGCAGCTTTTTTCAAAAGCTGCCAATGTGTATATTATAACATAATGTGTGTAGAAATTCAATTCAATTGGGCGCCTGAAGCTAAAATAAAAATTGCCCCCCTGATTTTCCGGCCATAAATTAATGCCGCCTCGGCCCGATAGCTCGGTTGGTTAAAACGCCGGAGGAGGATAGCGGGGGACTTGTCAGTCAAACTTAAAATCGGCATATATCGGATTGTGGTCGGATGAATCAAGCACAATTTGGTCAACGAGAGTATTATAATAAAGGCATTTTATGTCGTCCGAATAGAAAATATGGTCGATTGCGGCGGTGTGGTCGGCGGTTGGCGCTTTCCCGAGCGAGTGCGTGGTTTTTGTAAGTCTTTTTTTCACATCGGCGTCGTGTCTTGCGTTATTAAGCCCAGTAAGGCTTATATAGTTCTTGTATTCCTCCGAGCCCTCGTTGGCATTGTAATCGCCGACGGTGATAATAGGGCAGTTGTATTTATCCTTGTATTTATTATAGAGCGCGGCCATCTCAACCGCCTCCACAATGCGGTTTTCCTTAACTATGCACCAGTGCGTGTTCATGACGATAAAACGCTCTTTTGTGTCAAGCTTTTCGTAGTAACCCCAGTTTATGAGGCGGAGCCGGGTTGAGTTTCCGGCGCTGAACAGGTCGGTGCCGCTCTCAAGCAGGGCTACCTTGTGCTTGTTATATGCCATTCCGGTGTAATTTGACTCGCCGCGCGAGTTTTTCTCACCGACCATTACATAATCGGATGAAATCATCCCGGGCAGAGCCGAGTACCATATGTCAGATATCTCCTGAAGACCGATAACATCGGGAGAATAATAAAGTATAGTTGCGGCGACATAGTCGCGCCGCCCGTCGATCGGGGTTTTGTCGTTCCATTCCTCGGAGAGGATGTTGTAGGACATAATGCGAAGATTTGCCCCCGAGGCAAGTTCGCGCGAATCGGTGGCGGGAAATGCGGTGTCTCGGATGTCAAAATCACTGGGAAGATTGCAGAGAAATGAGTATTTCTTATCGCCGAGGTTCCGGGCAAGTGTTGAAACGGCGCTCATAAGAGCAAAATTCGATTTTCCGGCAAGCACGATTTTGTCGCCCTCCAGCTTTATTATCTGCGTCATATTGTCGTCGACCTCTCTCATGTATTTTGCGCTCTCGGCTCGGTTTGTGTCGCCGATAAGAATTTCAGGCCCTTTCTCGTCCGCCGAATCGGCGACTATATTCAGCTCAATTTTAAAATCATTGGCCAGATATTTTGCGAGTTGCTCGGCATACTCTTTGCTTTGGCCGGCGGGATAGACTATTGTATAATCTGACAGCTTATTGTCGCCGCTAAAAAAAGCGGCTCTGCCCGATACCTCTGTGTAGTCACCCGTGTAAACGACCTCTGCTTTATTATCATCGCCCCTTCGGGCAAGAAGCGCGCGACTGGCGAAATATTCACAGGCTGAGATAAGATTCTCCTTTGTGTGCGCGGCGATTACTATCTTTTTGCCCGCTTTTCTTATCGCGAAGTCGTAGTATCCGATAGAATTCATCACCTCTATTGATTCGGGATATCCGGTGTTTCCGATAAGTATTTCGGGCGCGTCGGCCTTATAGGAGACTTCTGTGCGCCTGAAGGCCTCGCCAAGCTTGATTGACGAGCCGCTGCCCTGGTCAATCACCCTTTTTATTTCAAGAAAAGCGGCTAAAAATTGATTGTCAACATTGCCATCCTCGGGGCGGATGATTTTATAGTCTGTAAATCGGTCAGACGCAATTATTATTTTTTCTGCCTCTGACGTAGCCCCCGTTTCTTCGCTTTCCTCCCTGTTTGCGCCCCCGGCGCAGGCGGCAAAAGGAAGCAGAAGGGAGAGAGACACCAATATTAAAATAAAGGCTTTTTTGAAGGATATCATAAGAGCCGCTCCTTTTCTCATGCGATTCCTTGTTCGGTTCAGCATCGCTTACATAATACAAGAAAAGCTCCCCGCTGTCAAGTATGGCTGCGCGAATAATTCAGGTGACAGGCTCGGAAAAAAATTATAAAATCTATTGACATTTTCGCGCCGGTTGAATATAATATAGTTGAGCAGCTGTTCAACTGTAGAGATGAGAACAAAGGAGATGAAAATGATTCCGAATGTACCCGAAATCGACAAGTGCGACTGCACGATTATCCACGCCGATGTTGTGGACAGGGTTAGACGAGCCATGCCCGACGAAGAGGCTTTGATGGATCTTGCCGATTTTTTCAAGGTGTTTGGCGACACTACCCGGATTGGCATTATCGCGGCGCTCTATCGCTCCGAGATGTGCGTTTGCGACATTGCGGCGCTGCTTGGGATGACCAAATCAGCGATATCGCATCAGCTAAGGGTGCTTAAGCAGACTAAGCTTGTAAAATACCGCCGAGACGGAAAGGTGATATACTATTCGCTCGACGATGATCATGTGAAGCGCGTCTTTGACCAAGGACTGTCTCATGTGACCGAGGTGTAAAAAATTTTAACTGTATAGTTGAATGAATGAACAATTATTCAACCGATAAAGGAGCGAGGTGCAATACAAACCATGGTAAAGAAAGAATGTGAGGTTAAATGCGAGAGTTCGGGGAAGATGATTATCTATCTGAGGGGGCTTGACTGCGCAGGGTGCGCCGGGAAAATTGAGGATGCCGTAAAAAGGCTTGAGGGCGTGCGTTTTGCCGGGATAGACTTTGCCACCGAGCGACTGACGATTGAAGCGCATGATAAAAGCAGTCTTCCCGCCCTCCTTCGGGCGGCGGCCGATATCGCTCTCTCAATAGAACCCGGTGTAAAAATATCATATACCGCAAAAGAGAACGAAAAATTAAACACCTCGACTCTCGGGGAGAAGCTCTCGCTTGCAGGGCTTGCGGTTGGCGCCTCTCTTTTTGCTGTCGGTTTGATTTTTAGCTTTTGGCCGCCGGTTGAATTGATAATTTTCCTTGCCGCAATGCTTTTCTCGGGCGGTGAGATAATTTTCAAGGCTCTTCGCAACATTATAAAAGGGCGGATTTTTGACGAAAATCTCTTGATGAGCATAGCGGCCGCCGGTGCGGTGGCGCTTGGCGAGTATCCCGAGGGGGCCGCCATAATGCTCTTTTATCGCGCAGGAGAGCTGCTTCAGGAGTATGCTGTCAAGCGCTCGCGCAGGTCAATCTCGGCGCTGATGGATATCCGCCCCGATTACGCAAATCTTAAGCTTGACCGAGAAGTGAGGCGGGTTAGCCCCGAGGAAGTGTCGATTGGTGACCTTATAATAGTCAGACCGGGAGAGAAGATTCCGCTTGACGGCGAGGTGGTCGCGGGCAGCTCGGCGCTCGATATCTCGGCGCTCACCGGCGAATCGCTCCCCCGCGATGTTTCAACGGGTGACGTTGCGCTCTCGGGCTCGGTTAACAAAAATGGCCTGCTTACAATCAGGGTGACAAAAGAATTTGGCGAGTCGACCGTCTCAAAAATCCTCGAGCTTGTCGAGGACGCCGCAGGAAACAAGGCTCGCGCCGAGAATTTTATAACTAAATTTGCCCGCTGCTACACCCCCGCCGTCGTTTTCGCGGCTCTTCTCCTCGCGCTTCTCCCGCCCCTTCTTATCCCAGGCGCTTCCTTTTCAGACTGGATAGAGCGCTCGCTGATATTTCTTGTCGTGTCCTGCCCCTGCGCGCTGGTTATCTCAATTCCGCTCGGCTTTTTCGGGGGAATAGGCGGGGCATCGAGGCGCGGGATACTTATCAAGGGAAGCAACTTTCTTGAAACCCTCAATGGCGCCCGGGTTGTGGTTTTCGACAAGACCGGAACGCTGACAAAGGGAAATTTTAAGGTGACAAAAATCAAGGCTACAGGAGGATTCACCGAGGATGAACTGCTCGAACTCGCGGCGGCCGTTGAGAGCTTTTCCTCTCACCCCATAGCCCTCTCAATCCAGAAGGCACACGGCCGGGAAATTAAGGCCGGGAAGATATCAAGCTGCGAGGAGATACCCGGTCGTGGAGTTCGTGCAAATGTGGGAGAGCGCGCAGTTTTCGTCGGAAATGCCAGGCTGATGGCGAGCGAGAATATCGCCGTTGCGCCCGGCGCAGAGTCCGGAACGCTCGTGCATATCGCGGTTGACAATAAATATGCGGGATATATTCTTATCTCTGACCAAATAAAGGACGATGCCGCAAAGGCGATTGCCGGTCTTCGTGCAGTGGGGATTAAGAAGACTGTGATGCTCACCGGCGACAGCCGGGAAGTTGCCGAGCGGATTGGCTCGGAGCTTGGGATTGACGAGATTTATGCCGGACTTCTCCCGCAGGATAAGGTCAGATGCCTTGAGGAGATTACCAGAGATCGGTCGCTTGGCGGTGGGGTTGTCTTCGTTGGCGACGGTATTAACGACGCTCCGGTTCTCGCACGCTCTGATGTGGGTGTCGCGATGGGCGCACTCGGCTCTGATGCGGCTATCGAGGCTGCAGATGTGGTTCTCATGAACGACGAGCTCTCAAAACTGGCCGAGGCTATCCGAATAGCTAAGAAAACCCGCCGTATAGTCTGGCAAAATATAATAGTTGCGCTCGGCGTTAAAGCCCTCTTTCTTGCTCTTGGCGCTATGGGCGCCGCCACTATGTGGGAGGCCGTTTTCAGTGATGTCGGCGTTGCTCTGCTGGCTGTCTTGAATTCTATGAGGGCGATGAGTGCATAGCTGCGGCTCAAAAAGCTCGATTGGCATCGGTTCAAGGCGCAAATCGTCAAGCTAATAAGGGATGCGCTGGGGGGAACTTTTTTCAAAAAGTTCCCCCCAGACCTCCCTTAAAAAACTTTTGGAGAATTTGGCACGGCTAAGTTTGGAGCATGCCTCGCCGACCCCGGCTGAGCCCCACATCCCTCCCCGGATCGGGGTGAGGCAATCCGGTGTTAAGTTCAATGTTATAATGAGGTAATAGTATTATTCTCTCAGATTCGGCAGTGAGAGCCGGTGCATATCCCGCGCGTGATGGTATATCATATCGAGGGTGATTTTGCTGTGTTTTCAGTAAAAATGGCCGGGAAAGACATAGGAAAGCAAAATAAAAGACGCCGATTATATGCGTCCTCTCATGCTATTTATAACAATTTGAGCCTCTTGGCCTGTAGAATAATTTGATATTCTTTGAGAAACAAACAATAAAAAATTATTGTTAAAAAATTAACGTTATCTTTTCTCATATTATATATTGCATTGAAAAGGCTTGTCCAACTTTTTCTTTAACAAAACATCCAAAAACTTTGCATTGATTTTGTGCAATATACCGTATATAATAGTACTCGTGCCGGGGCGACGGTAAAAAACCAAGACCCGCACGAATCTCACAACGTTAGAAAGGGACGGTATACATCATGAGAAAGTATATAACGAAAAAAGTATTCAGAATAATGGTTATCACACTTGCACTGATTGTTTGTCTGCTTCCCGCATCGGCAAGCGCGGCTTGTGCCACAAACCAGACAGGCAGCGCAAACGTTGATAAGGTTACAATAAATCAGTCGGTTGATGCCGGCTGTGTTAACACCGAAGTCGCCGGAACAGCCGGCGGCGGGGCAATGATAAAGGTAGAAAAAGCGGTCGGTGAGTGTGCCGACGTCACAATATGTAAAAATTGCGGCAACGCAGCCTGCGAATTGGCTTCCTGTGATGCAACAAAAAACGCTGAAATGACAGCGGAAGCAGCTAAGGCGGCAGAAGCAGCTAAGGCGGCAGA
>JBNRMS010000041.1:0-23618 GCA_050309735.1 Eubacteriales bacterium | reverse complement strand
AAGCAATCCACCTGTATTAATTTTACTGATATTAGCCGCCGCCTATTGAATTAATGATAGATATAATGTATAATATTGGCATAAAAAATTCTCGAAAGGTACCGTATCTAAAAATGAAAGCAGTAATAACAGTCACAGGCAAAGATAGTGTCGGAATTATCGCGCTTGTTAGCACAGAATGCGCGGCATACGACGCGAATATTCTTGAAATATCGCAGAGTGTTCTTGACGAATACTTTGCGATGATTATGCTTGCCGATGTGGGCAGGCTCAAAATTTCCTTTGTTAAGTTTGCCGAGCGGCTCGCAGAGCTGGGTCGCGCGAAGGGACTATTGATACACGTTATGCACGAGGACATTTTCAACTCTATGCACCGCATTTAATAAGCATTTAATATAAGGAAAGCTGGGAACATTTTCATGCTAAATTCGTCAGATATACTTGAGACAATAAATATGATCCGCGAGGACAAGCTCGACATCCGAACTATCACGATGGGCATTTCGCTCTATGACTGTGTGTCGGACAGCGAGGACAAGCTCCTCACAAGAATTTACGACAAAATCACAAAGACCGCGCGGCGGCTGGTTCCGGTGGGCGAGGAAATCGAGAAGAGATATGGCATTCCGATTGTCAATAAGCGTGTTTCGGTCACCCCGATTTCGCTTATCGGCGGCAATCTCTCGCCCGAGGGTTACATAAAGGTTGCAAAAACCCTCGACCGGGCCGCCGAGGCGCTGGGGATAAACTTTATCGGCGGCTTTACCGCCCTTGTTCACAAGGGCGCGTCGACGTCGGCATCTAATCTGATCTCTGTCATACCCGAGGCTCTGGCCTCGACAAGTTATGTTTGCTCGTCTGTAAACGTGGCCACCACAAAGGCCGGGATAAACATGAACGCCATCTCCGAGATGGGCAGGATAATTAAAAAAACAGCCTACCTTACCCGCGAGAGCGATTCTATCGGCTGCGCGAAGCTTGTGGTCTTTGCCAATGTGCCAGAGGATAATCCCTTCATGGCGGGCGCTTTTCACGGTGTCGGAGAGCCCGAGAGCGTGATAAATGTAGGCGTGTCGGGTCCTGGTGTGGTGGCCTCGGCAATACGGCGTGCGGGCGACTGCGACCTGACCGGCATAGCCGAGATTATAAAAAAGACGGCCTTTAAGATAACGCGCGTAGGTCAGCTTGTGGCGGGCGAGGCGGCGACGCTGCTCGGAGTTCCCTTTGGAATTGTCGACCTGTCGCTGGCACCCACGCCGGCTATCGGCGACTCGGTTGCCGATATACTTGAGGAAATCGGGCTTGAGTCGTGCGGGGCACACGGCACAACCGCCGCGCTTGCCATGCTCAACGATGCGGTGAAAAAGGGCGGCGTTATGGCGTCGTCTCACGTTGGCGGGCTCTCGGGCGCCTTTATCCCCGTGTCGGAGGACGCGGGTATGATAGCGGCTGTCGAGAGGGGGGCGCTCACGCTTGATAAACTTGAGGCGATGACGGCGGTCTGCTCGGTCGGACTTGACATGATAGCCATACCCGGGGACACCGGCGAGGACATAATCTGCGGAATTATAGCCGACGAAATCTCAATAGGTGTGGCAAACACCAAAACCACCGCCGTTCGGCTTATCCCGGCATACGGCAGGGTTGCCGGAGAGTCGGTTAACTTCGGGGGTCTGCTTGGCCGCGCGCCTGTAATGGAGGTTAGCACCTGGTCACCCGCAAAATTCATCGGAAGGGGCGGACGAGTTCCTGCGCCGATTCACAGCCTGAAAAATTAAGAAATATTCCATATAACGGTGATTAATTTGACCAAAATATGCCAAAAATGATTGTGGAGCGCCGGGAAGCCGGCGGATTATAGAATTTTTGCGTTGGGAAGGCTTTTTAGCCGCAGAACGGTTTATATATCGGGGATTCGGAGCCATTTCGGATTTTCCCGATAGATTATATATAAAATTTATGCATATTGATCAAATGATATGAGAAAGGACGTTTTCAACAATATGAAAAAAATTCTAACCCGCAAATTCTTCTCGCTTGTGCTGGCAGCCTTCTTATTTGTCGCGGCGAGCGCGAGCGGCGCACTTATGATTGGAGTCGCCGCAGCCGATGAGGAGGCGGTTTGGGGAACCAACACCGAATATTCGGGTGGCAGCGGAACACTTTCAAAGGCTCTTGAAGTTGCCAATATCAACACCTCGGGAACGACCTACATCAAATTGCTCAGGGACGTTAACACCACAAAGCCTGTTGAGATTAATACAGGCAAGGCTGTTGACCTTGACCTTGCCGGATATAAAATCGACCGCGGTCTTGCGTCGTCGGTAAGTAACGGAAGCGTAATCACTGTTTCGGGAACGCTTACGCTCAGCGACAGCAGCACAGGCAAGACCGGCAAGATTACCGGCGGAAACAACTCGAACTATGGCGGCGGTATATACGTTTCGGGAAATCTGACAATAAAGGGCGGCAGTATTGTAAATAACCGCAGCCAGACAAACGGCGGCGGTGTCTACGGCACGGCGTCGTCCAAAATTGTATTTGAGAGCGGCGAGATAGTCTGCAATGAAAGCCGTGGCAAGGGCGGCGGTATCTACACAGACGGTATACTGGAGATAAAGGGCGGCTCGATTACAAGCAATACTGCCGCGAGCGCGCCGGGCGGCGTCTATTTCGGGGCGACATACGGACTTGTTTTCTCGGGCAGCCCGGTGATTAAGGACAATGTTGTCGGCGGCACGCTCAATAATCTTATTCTCACGGGAGGCACGAGGAGCAATATTTATGTTCAGTCAAAGAGTCTCACCATAGAGAGCGGAATAGGGCTCACGGCCGGCGCCGAGATCTGGGTTTCGTCGGCAACTCCTCCGACAGACAGCTACTCATATCCGGTTACAAGCATAAACAGCGCAAACTACAGCGGATATTTCAAATCTGATAATCCAAGATACATTATTGAAAACGTTATGAGCGGCAGCAACTTTATGGTTGCTATCGGACTTCAAGAGGCAATATGGGGAGGGGATGCCTCATATTCGGTCGAGGGCGGCACGCTTGTCGAGGCGATAGCCTATGCCGAGAGCCTCTCGGCGGGGAGCACTGCATATATATATCTGCAGAAAAGCGTTACTCTCACCTCGGCGATAGATATTCCGGGATCAAAAACTGTTCGTCTTGACCTTAACGGGAAAACACTCAGGCGCTCGCTTCCCTCGGCAACCGCTAACGGACATGTTATCTCTGTCTCGGGCAGCCTGATACTTGAGGACAGCGCCACCGGCGCTAAAATCACCGGCGGCTATAGCTCGGGCCCCGGCGGCGGCATACTCGTGTATAGCAGCGGAACATTGCAGATTAACGGCGGCAGCATAACCGGCAACCGGGCGCTTGACGGCGGCGGCATTTATCTCTCAGAAAACTCAGAACTGATATTTACCAGCGGAAGCATAACCAATAACAGCGCAGACAAAAACGGCGGCGGCATATATGCCGGCTTCTCAAGCGCCACCATCGGCACCGCGCCGGTGATATCGGGCAACAGCGCAAAGCTTGGCGGCGGAATATATATGATGGCCGACGCAACCCTTGATTTGGCGGGAACTATCAGAAATAACAGCGCCGACACGAGCGGCGGCGGCATATATGCCGGAGGAAATATCAAAGTTTCGGCTGCTGCTTATGTGTTTGACAATAAGCGGGGCGGCGCGGCAAATAATATCTTCCTGCCCACTGGAAGAGTGGTCGGCGTTAATCTTTCGACAGGACTTTATGGAACGGCAAGACTGGGCATAACCACAGAGGCCACACCCACCTCTGTCACGCCCATTCCGATTATTTCGGCGGTGAGCTATAATTATAGCGGATACTTCTCCTCGGATAACAGTGCCTTCGGAATTAAGAACACAGGCTCGGGCAGCTCTCAGGTGTTGATGCTCTCGGTTCAGTCGGTTGCCGTTGGCGAGCTTACCGGCGGAACACTAACCCGGAGAACTTCGGCAACAGGTCTTAAGATTTTAGTTACAACGACTAATATATCAAACGGAACAGTTCCGTCAATCACCTGGTACAACAACGCCAGCAAGAGCCAGTATGGCGACAGCTATCGCCCGTCGAGCGTGACAATGACGGCGAGTAGTGTCAACAACAACTCGGTTACCCTTACAATCAACTCGGGAACCTCGGCCAGAGCCGGAGACTATTATTTCACCGTGACTATCGACGGCATAGAGTCTGACATCAAGATTCTCCGGGTGGGAAGAACAAAGCTCAATATCCCGCACGTTACAGCCACATACTATTACACCGGATATGAGCAGACTGCCTCTATCACCGGATTTGATTCGGGCACGATGGCGATTGTCAGCGGCAATAAGCAGAAGGCGGTCGGAATCGATTATCGTATAATAATCAGACTTGTCGACCCCACGCAGTATGAATGGGCAAACGGAAGTACCGACAACCAGTCGATATACTGGTCGATATTCAAGGGTTCTCTGACAAAGCCCACAACGGCCGGTCCGAATATTTACAAGGGTGTCGACCAGAATGCTTTGCTTAAGAACTTCAACTCATCGCTGATGAATATTTCCGGCAATGTTCAAAAAGAGGTTGGAACCTATACTCTTGCCATCTCAATAAAGGATGCGGCAAACTACCAATGGGAAGACAATACCAATCACACCATCACGCTTGAGTGGAAGATAGAAAAGGCGCCGCTCACCATAAAAGCCAATGATATAAGCATAGTCTACGGAGACCCGGTGCCGACCTACACCGCCTCCTACAACGGACTTGTCGGCAGCGACACAGTTTCCTCGCTCACCGGAACACTCTCAATAACCTGCAGTTATATCCGCAACGCCAAGGCAGGAACCTATCAGATTAATGTCGGCGGCCTCTCAAGTAAGAGCTATGAGATCACTTTTGTGAACGGAAGCCTGACAGTTACCAAAAAACCGGTGATGATAGCCTGGAGCAACACCGAATTCGCTTATGACGGTAAGGCCCATCAGCCAACGGCCGAGTTGCTTAACTACAGCGGATCGGGGAGAATAAGCGTTAGCGGAGCGATGGTTAATGCCGGCAGCTATACGGCGCAGGCCATCGGATTTGTCGACGAAAACCACGCACTTGCCAACCCGTCAGCCTCGTTCAGAATCACAAAAATTCCGCTCACAATCAAGGCAAACGACTGCTCGATAGTTTACGGCGAGATCCCATCGGGCAACGGTGTGACCTATAACGGATTTGTCAGCGGAGAGGGAGGCGGAGTTCTCTCGGGCATCCTTGAATATTCATTTGATTATAAGCAGTATGACCCGGCAGGTTCATCCTACAAGGTAACCCCGAGCGGGCTTAGCTCGGTAAACTACACCATAACCTTCGTTCCCGCCACGCTCACAGTCAGCAAGGCTAAGGTGTCGCTCACCATAGACGACGTGGCCTCGGTTTCGGGCGACCAAGCTCTCACCTACAAGATAACCGAGGGGGCCTTTGTCAACCAAGATGAAAAGCTCCTCAAGCTCACCCGCGAGCCGGGCGATGCGCCGGGCGTTTACAGCATAACCGGCAGCCTTGAGAGCGCAAACTACGACTGCACCATCACATCCGGGAAATACACAATCCTTCAGACGGCGTTGTCCTCTCCGGGTGGGATTCTCATGACCTCGAGCACCGGGCTTGACCCCAATCTCAGGCTAACCGTCACAGAAATCGACAAGAAGAGCATATCCAATAAGATACCCGACGGACGGGCAATCGCGGCATATGATATTTCGCTGACAGATAACTCGGTAAAGGTTCAGCCCGACGGGCGGCTGACAATCAGCATTCCCGATAAATGGCTTGAGAAGTATGAGAACATTGCCGTGGTTCACATTGATTCAACCGGCAAGGCCGAGTATCTCTCGCATCAGCGGGCAAACGGCACGCTGACTGTTACAGTTGACAGTCTCTCGACCTTTGCGATAGTCGACCTTGATGTTGACTATACATGGGTGCTGGTGGCAGCGGCGGCGGCAGTGGTGCTGCTCGGCGGCGGATTCTGCGTTTATCTGTTCGCTTTTAGAAAAAGGGCAGTGTGAAGCCGGCAAAAAGATACAATAATAGCTTTAAAATAAGAGAGACGCCGGGGGGAACTTTTAGGAAAAGTTCCCCCCTTTGGTTTGTCGTAAAATTTGAAAGGTGCTAAGATTTGATTTTGGGGGATGCTGCCCTGAGCCGCCCGCCGACAGTGAAGGCGGAGCGAAAAACCATGAATAGAAGGTAATAGGTAAGTCGCATATTGACACAACCCCTGCCTGATGGTAAAATAAAAACAAAGAAATGCGAAAGGAGCCGAATATGGAGATTCTAACCGAGGCAACATTCCGCAAACGAATAAAAACCTCGCCGGGTACAGGATATCTCTTTTTCGGCGAGGAGGACTACCTGAAATCACACGCCGCAAAGCTCCTCTCTGACACAGTCCTCAGCGGCAGTCTTCCCGAACTAAACCACATAAAGCTTGATTCGCTTGACTACACGCCCGAAAAACTGCTCGATATATTATCATCCCCCCCCATGTTTGGCGAGAGAAAGCTTGTCGAGCTGTTTGGTCTTGACTTTGCGAATATGCGCGCCGCCGAGCAGAACGCCCTTTTCGATATTCTCCCGGCGCTGCGCGAATACGACTACAACACCCTTCTCATCTCGATTGCGAGCGGGGGGATAGACGAGGGTCGATTGCCCTCCCGCCCCTCGGCACTCCTCTCAAGATTCGGAGAATTTCTCACTCCTGTAAGGTTTGAGAAGTGCAGCCCCTCCCGCCTTGCAGGCTGGGCGGCAAGGCATTTTCGGCATAACGGCGCCGCCGCGTCCCCCGAGATATGCGCGAAAATCATCGAGTACTGCGGGCGGGATATGTACACGCTTGCCGGCGAGATTGCCAAGGTTAGCTTCCACGCCCTCGCGCACGGGCGGGCGGAGGTGACCGAGGAGGATATACTCAAGGCCGCCATTCCCGACAGCGATTACGACGCCTTCGCTCTGGCAAACGCGCTGACCGCCGCGGACCGCCCCCGCGCCCTCTATCTTCTTGACCTGATGAAGCTGCGGCGCCTTGAGCCTTTTATAATAATGGGCGAGGTGAGCCGGGTTTTCTGCGACCTTATGTCGGTGCGCCTGCTCGCAGACGGGGGGTATGACCCCCGAGCCGTGGCGCGCGAGCTTAAAATGCACGAATATCGCGCCGGGCTTTACTACTCTGCGGCTCAAAAAACCACCGTGTCTGCCCTATCGCGCCTGCTCTCGCTCGCGGCCGAGGCCGACGCAGAGATAAAACTCTCCCCTGTGGGGTACACTTCTATTGAGCTGTTTATATGCTCGATTTGATATTATTCTAAAGTTAAATCCTCCCGCCGCCTTCTGGGGCAGGGAACCGAAAATGCCCAACCCGAACAAAATTCAAACCTCCTTGAAAGGTGCAGTCATAAATAATGAAGATTTTAGCGCTTGGCGACGTTACCGGAGTGGTGACAATAGAATATCTGCGAGGAACACTCTGGAAGGAGAGGAGCGCACTTGGCGCCGACTTTGTCGTTGCCAACGGCGAGAACGCAAGCGACATCCACGGCATCACAGCAGAAGACGCGCAGGCCCTGCTTGACTGCGGGGTTGACCTCATCACCACCGGAAACCATATATTCAAACGCAAAAGCATCGCCGCCCTGCTTGACAGTTCCTCAAGCATCCTGCGCCCGGCAAACTACCCCGCCGCCTGCCCCGGCTCGGGCAGCGGGGTAATGCAGATAGGGGGCTGGCGTCTTTTGTGTATCAATGTCATGGGGGTGGTCTTTCTCGAATCGCTTGCCTCGCCCTTTGAAACGGTTGAGCGAATACTTGAGCGCGAGTGCGGAAACTACGATTTCTCGCTTCTCGATATTCACGCCGAGGCAACCTCAGAAAAGCTTGCCCTCGCGCGCTATTTCGACGGCCGGATAAATATAATTTTCGGAACGCACACCCATGTCGCGACCGCCGACGAGCAGATCCTTCCCGGCGGAACCGGATATATAACCGACCTTGGTATGTCAGGCCCGGGGGGGGGCATCCTCGGAACTGCAGCCCAGCCGATAATCACCCGGTTTCTCACCAAAATGCCCCAAAAATTCATTCTTGCACCGGGGGAAATCTCGATCTCGGGAGCCCTCTTTACACTCGACACCTCCTCGGGGCGAGTGACCGAGGTGAGGCGAATAAAGTTTTAGTGCAGTCGAGCGCTCTTCTCTTATGAAAATTTCGCAAAACTATTGACAAAGTGTGCTATTTATGCGATAATGTAAGCTGTCATTGTGTAAAGACGAGAATATCAACCGAATTTTACGCTTCCGATACCAAACCAAAGGAGGTGCATTGAAATGCTCAGAACCTACCAGCCCAAAAAGCGCCAGAGACAGAAGGAGCACGGCTTCAGAAAAAGAATGAAGACGAGTGACGGCAGAAAAATCCTTAAGAGAAGACGCGCAAAAGGCAGAGAAAGACTCTCCTATTGATTACCCGTCAGACACGATATTACCAATATCGAGATAAAACCACCGACTGCCGACAAACGCTGCTGTGTTTATTCCGGCGTCGGGGTTTTTGATATCTGCGGTATATCCGCAAGCTGCCGATAGTTTGCACAAAGGCGAACGAGGTGAGGGGGTTGTCTTCATAGTTTGAGATCAGCTGTTTCACACAAGAATTTTCAAAAATCCGAGCATTGCTCGGTTTTTATAAGCGAAACCCCCCTTTATAATTTTTCGGGGCTGCCGCCGAAAATTCAAGGAAGCCTTCTTGAGCAGACACAGGCGGCATGGAGATTAACATGAAACATCTCTCTGTTAAAGAAAATCATCTTTTCGGAAAAGCATATTCGGGTGGCAAAAGATTTGCCGGCAGGTATGTGGCGGTTTATATTTTGCGCGACCGCGCCGCACGCCGGCTGATGAAGGCCAACCCCGAGAAGAAATACCTCAACCGCGTCGGCGTGTCGGTCGGCAAGAAGTTGGGGGGAGCGGTGACTCGCAACCGCCTGCGCCGGATTATACGCGAGGGATTCCGAGAGCTTGAGAATGAATCAAATATTAAAACGGGTTACATTATAATAATAAGCGCGCGAGCCGGCGCTGTTGGGAAGAAGAGTACCGATATCGGCCGTGAGCTGAGATACGCATTCGGAAAGCTCGGAATGTTTGCCGGTGAAAATCAGAGAACACTATGAAATATATTTTTGTCTGGTTGATACGTCTTTACCAAAAATATCTGTCACCCCTCAAACGTAATCCGACATGCCGGTTCAGACCGTCGTGTTCAAGCTACGCCGCAGAGGCGTTTATAGAATGGGGCTTTTTCGTGGGGCTTGGTCTATCGGTCTGGAGAGTGCTCCGGTGCAATCCTTTTTGCGCCGGGGGATACGACCCGGTGCCGCGCCGCCGCGGAAGAAGGAATAAAATAAATGAGGACGCGGATATTTGCGATGACATCCTCCGCGAAACAAATTCTACAGGAGAGGAACCCAAAAAAGGCGCCGCGCAAGACGGGAGCGCCACCCGGGAGTAAACAAAAATGATACAAACCACAATAGCCAGGCGAAAGACGGCCGCCCGGCTGCTATGCTCGCTGATTTTATGTCTGTTTTTATACGGAGCGCTCACCACGGCGGTGTCTGCTTCTGATACCGGGGCCGAGGATATAACCGAGGCTCAAGCCGAGGAGACTGCCCCCGAGAGCGGGGGGCCGACGCTTGATATAACAGAGATAAAAAATCTGTCTGAAATTATATCGGCCGCCTTACCCGACAGGAAGGCTGAGGATATGCGCACTCCGCGCGACAAGCTGACCGCCGCCTATCTCTCGTCCGACAGAGACGGGGCTGTGTCGGCGATAAAAGAGGCGAATGAAGCCGTGAAAAATCCGGTTTCGGTCGATTATGACGCGCTGACGCTTGACGACGCCGCGGCTCTTGTGGCGGCGATGAAGACCTCGATTAGCCTTGAGAAACCCTCGGGCATTTTCACAACTATACAGCTTGCCGCAGGCAGCTTGATAAGCTGGATTACCTACGCGCTCGGAGCCGGGAACTATATCGCCGGCATCCTGATTTTCGCGCTGATACTCGAGCTTGCCATGATTCCGCTGACAATAAAACAGCAGAAAAACTCAATCAGACAGGCGTCGCTAAAGCCCAAAGAGATGGCAATACGCAAGAAGTATGCCGGGCGCGACGACCAGGTAACAAAGAATAAGATTAACACAGAGATTCAGGAGATGTATCAAAAGGAGAACTTCAACCCGATGTCGGGCTGTCTCCCGCTGCTCATCCAGCTCCCGATAGTCATAATTCTTTATAATGTTGTAATCAATCCGATAGTATATGTTCTAAAGCTATCAAGCGGCATATCCGACGCGCTTATCACCTTTGTAAACACCTCGGCAGCAGCCGGAGGCCTGGGCAGCAGTGTCGCATCTGCGCGTGGGACGATAGGAATTGCCTCGCTGGTAAACGAACACAGCGATTTTTTTGCAAAATTTGCCGATTTTCAGTATTTTTCAAACAGCGGCGAGGTTGCGGCTGTTGCGCAGGAAGCCTTCGGGGCGACCTCGCTTAATTTAAATCTATTCGGCCTTAATTTCGGCAGGGTTCCAACACTGACCTTCAATCCCTTTGACTGGCTGATGCTTCTGCCGCTTCTGACCTTTATTATTTATTTTGGAAGCTCGAAGCTGACAAGGAAAATGACCTATCAGCCCGCCCAGACAGATCAAGCCACCGGATGTTCTAATAATATTATGGACATCGGTATGCCGGCATTCAGCGTTTACCTCTGCTTTGTGGTTCCGGCGGCGCTTGGTTTTTACTGGATGGTGAAGAGCGTTTTCGGAACGGCGAGCAGGATTATTGTTTCAAAAATTATGCCGCTTCCGGTTTTCACCGAGGAGGATTTTAAGGCCGCCGAAAAAGAGATTGGCAAAGGGGGCAGAGGGGCATCAAAGAGCACAGAACGCAGACCCGGCGCGACAGGCAAGCCTGTTCGCTCGCTTCATCGCATAGACGACGAAGATTTTGAGGACACCCGCGAGCGGGCGGCTGCCCTGCGTGAGCGTCTTCTTGCCGAGGAGAATGAGGAGAATAATGCTGCCGAGCAAGAGGGAGACAAGAAGGCAGGCGTAGTTAAGAACGAGGATGACCGCCCGATGCTCACACTTCGGGAAATGATTGGTCGGCGCCGGAAAAAAGACGCCCCGGACATCAAAGGCGAAGATAAGGATAAGGCCGACAAAAAATAAGCGCGAGGCCAGGTGTCACATTAATAATTAAGCCGCCCTTGTGCGGCGTGGAGGATAATTCTGTGAAAAAGGAAGTAATAACAACCGGAAAAACCGTGGACGAGGCAAAAGAAGCCGCCGCACGCGCGCTGGGAGCCTCCTTTGCGGAGAAGATAACCTACACTGTTCTTGAGGAACCGAGGAAGGGTCTGTTCGGAATCGGCGCGGCGCCGGCCAAGGTAAGCGCAACATATATTTTGAGCGGAGCCGAAATAGCGCTTGAATTTATAAAAAAGATTGTTGCGGATATGGGGATAGAGGCCAGAGTGGCCATGGGAGACGGAAGTAATGACGACAAACTCATCACTATCGACGGCGACGGCGCAGGCATCCTCATCGGACATCACGGAGAGACGCTTGATTCGCTTCAGTATCTGGCGAATTTAGCGGCTAATAAGAAGATCGATGGAATCAAGCGCGAGTATGTTAAAATCACGCTTGACGCCGAGGGCTACCGCGCCAAGCGCGAGGAAGCGCTGCGCGCGCTGGCTCGCCGCATGGCAGACAAGGTGCTCAAATATAAAAAGAGCGTTATGCTCGAACCGATGAATCCCTATGAGCGGAGGATAATCCACTCCGAGGTTCAGCTTGTCGAGGGTGTCTCAACCAATTCCATAGGCTCAGAAAACAATCGCAAGGTTGTGCTTTACCTTGATGATAAGGGTATATCGGCAGGCAAGAGAGCCGCGGGAAACGCGGGGAAGAAGAAGGAAACCTCTTTTGAGGACGAGTAATAGCTTTTAATATAGAGGGGACTTCTTTGTCGGAAGTCCCCTCTGGTAGCTAAACCTGAGCGGCTTTTTGCAGTGAGCAAGCAGTTGCAGGCACACGGGCATTTCCGTCAACCACAAAAGGAGCATATATGTATATTGCAGATACCATAGCGGCCGTTTCAACCCCTCGGGGCAAGGGCGGCGTTGCGCTCATACGAATATCGGGGGGGGCGGCGGTCGAGATTGCCCAGAGGATTTTTGTGCCAAGGGGCGGCAGACCGCTCTCACAGGCAGAGCCGCGTCGCGCGATTTACGGCGATATTTACTCGCTTGAGCCGGACGGCGGCAAGCGTCGGATTGACGATGCCGTGGCTCTGATTTATCGTGCGCCTGCCTCTTTCACCGGCGAGGACACAGTAGAGCTGACCTGTCATGGCGGCATTCTCATAACAGAGGCCGTTCTCGGGGCTGTTCTTGCTGCCGGCGCGCGGCTGGCAGAGGCAGGCGAATTCACCCGCCGCGCCTTTGTCGCAGGCAAGATTGGACTCACCGAGGCCGAAGCGCTGGCCACCCTGCTCGAGGCAAAGACTCACGAGCAGCTTCTCCTCTCGCGGGGCGGGATGGACGGCCGGCTCGCCGGCGAGGTTCGGGCGCTTTACGATGAGTTGCTGCGTCTGGTTAGCAATATATATGCTCTTGTCGATTTCCCCGAGGAAGATCTCTCGGGATTGTCGCGCGACCAACTCATCGCCGGGGTGACTGAGGTTAATCGCCGCCTGGTATCGCTCGCCTCGACCTTCCGAACGGGGAGGGCAATTACCGAGGGAGTTAGAACAGTCATATGCGGGCGGACAAACAGCGGCAAGAGCTCGCTCTACAACCTTATTGTCGGGAGCGACGCCGCCATTGTGACCGACATCGAGGGAACAACGCGCGACCTGCTTGAGGCGACCGTCTCGTTTGGCGGCGTGACCTTGCGCTTGTTTGATACGGCGGGATTGCGAGAGGGCGTCGATGAGGTTGAGAAAATCGGTATTGAACGCGCCCGGCGCGAGAGCGAGGGTGCCGAGCTTCTGCTTGCCGTGATAGACGGCTCTCGAGCCCCCGACGAGGACGACCGCAAATTTGCAGAATTTATTTCGTCGATAGGTGCGCCGGTGATAGCCGTTATAAATAAATCCGACCTGCCCGCATCTCCTCTCGCCCGCCCCACATTTAGCTGCGCCGCCGAGGTTAGCATTTCGGCTCTTACAGGAGAGGGTGTCGACAAACTCGCCGAGGCAGTGAGGCGTCTTTTTATCGACGACGCTATCGACCTCTCGCGCGACGCTGTGACCATGAATGCCCGGCAGTTTGCCTCGCTCACCCGCGCTGCCGAGCTGACCCGGCAATCGCTTGTTGCCCTTGAGGCGGGGCTGCCCGAGGATGTCGCCTGCTCCG
Organism: Eubacteriales bacterium; assembly: GCA_050309735.1. Taxonomy (GTDB): domain Bacteria; phylum Bacillota; class Clostridia; order Oscillospirales; family CAG-272; genus UMGS1002. The sequence continues at coordinate 10,119 of JBNRMS010000041.1, read as the reverse complement.
ACCTTGAGTTGGCAATGTCGGCGCTCGCCGAGGTCGACGGCCGCGAGGTTTCGGTTGATATAGTCTCCGAGATATTTTCAAATTTTTGCGTAGGGAAGTGAGGCGAGAAACAAGCGTGGTAAGGGGATTGCGGTTCTGAGCTGCAATGACTTTTGTGAGGGGCGAGAAATGTAGGGCGCTGTGCGCGCAGTGCAAAGCCTCCGATGCGGAGTAGGTTTGGCAAGTGATGCGGAGCAGGTTTGAGCGGGAGATTACAAATTGCAGCTTCCCCTTTAGCATATAATTAATAACCCCGTGTTTTCATTCCGAAAACACGGGGTTATTTTATACTATTCCTCATTCAAAAGTCAACACACAAGAGGGTGTGCTAAGGTGACTGCCGTTCGTTGCCCCTACAGATTCAAACGTATTTTCATGCATCCACAGACGGCAAATGTCTTTTGTTGAACGGTTTTGAGAGTTTCGCGATTGTTGGCATATATTGTTTTTAATCGGTGTTTAGTATTAGTGTTCGAATCGGCTCCTTATCGCATGTTTTCAGACAAACTCAATTTTCTCTATAACTACAGCCTCGCGGGGAACGTCCTGCATATAACGGCCGTGCGTGCCGGTTTTCACGGCGGCAATTTTATCAAGCACTTCAAGGCCTTCTGTTACCTTCCCGAAGGCGGCATACTGCGCGTCAAGGTGAGGCGAGTCCTTGTGCATTATGAAAAATTGCGAGGAGGCCGAGTCGGGGTCGCTTGTTCGCGCCATCGAGAGGACGCCGCGTGTGTGGCGGATGTTATTGGCGGTCCACCCGTTTGCGGCGAACTCACCGGGGATGGAGGCGGCCTCCTTTTGAATAAAGCCCTCGTCATACCCCCCGCCCTGTATCATAAATCCCTTTATGACGCGGTGAAAGATTGTTCCCGAATAAAATTGCTCGGCGACAAGAGCCCGGAAATTTTCAACCGTCCTCGGAGCGCTCTCGGGATAAAGCTCGGCGACCATCTCGCCAAAGCCGCGTACCGTTATTTTTATTTTCTGATTTTTCATTATATATGGCCATTCCTTTCAATTGTGCCGGTATTTGTGCCGGCAGTTCCGGAGCTATTATAGTATATGCGGAAGGAAGAAGGCTCTTTGTCCGAAGCGTATCAGACATTGCCATTCCTTTCGCGATTAATACTTCTCCTCATTGATGCTTTTCATTATTGATTTTTTTATTGACACTTTACTTAATTGGAGCTTTTCTTGATTGCTGCTTTTTCAAGAAAATTTCAATTACCCTTAAGAGCCGCGGCTTACGGGCTTAGCTTCCCTCCCGAGCGTATCCCGCCGTGAGCAGCTCATCAATTCGCTCGGCGCACCCCGATAAGTGCAGCCAGCCGAAAAGAGCCTCCATTCCGGTTGCCGAGCGATATTCGGCGGCGCTTGACCTTTTGGGAATATTAGTGTGACCGATATTCCGCCCCCGACGGAAAAGAGCGCTCTCCTCCTCGGTGAGCAGCGGGAGGATTTTTTTCATCGCACCGGCCTGTGCCGGCGCGGTTACATACTCCATCGCCCCGGCGTTAAGCTCTCGCGGGCCGGGAAGTCCGGCCCTTATCAGCCTCTCGCGAACCCACAGCTCTATCACCGAGTCGCCAAGATATGCGAGCGCGGCAACTCCGGGAGAAAATTCAGCTCCCATCAGTCGGCAAAACCCGTCAGCATCTCGCCCGCCGCTTCAATATCGCTCACCGCGCGGCGTATCTCGCTCTCAATGCCGTCGGCCATGAGCACAAATCCGAGGTCATTGGGGTGTACTGCGTCCATGGTGCATTCGTTCTCGTATTTCCCGAGGAAAAACGACTCTCCGTCAATATAATATACCCGTTTATCGCCCGCGGCAAGCGCGTGGCGGTATGTGTCGATTATAACATCGCGCCGCTCGGCAAATTCGCGCTGGTTTGTCGCTATATTCGGCCTTGAAATCATAATATAGGGGGTGTCGGGGTTTATCGAGCGGAAGGTATCATAGACTTTTTGGTGTGTGTCGCGCAGGAAGGCAGCGTTGGGCGCATTATGGTCATAGTCGCAGACAAACAGGCACATATCAAGTCCCGCCATATATTCGACTATCGCCCTCTCCCCGAGCGCCTTCCCCGAAAAACCGAGGTTGATAAAATCAAGATTCATCCGGCGCGATATTATGCTCTGATATATAAGACCCGGGCGCGAGGCGGCGGTGCCATGTACTATCGAGCTGCCGTAAAAGACGACCGGCTTGCTGTTTCTGTATTTTTTTCCGGTGCCGAGCCTTGCCGTTTCTTCAATTCCGATATAAAGGTTTTTGACAAGCCCGTGAATCGGGAAATTTATTGTAAAATTGCGCATGCGTCGACCGCCAACCTCGAGCACCTGCTCGTAGTCGTTCTCAAATTTATAGGGTGGAAGATAGGCTTTTATAAAGCGGCTATCGGTGTCGGTATCCTCGTATAGGTCGAATCCTGCCGAGTTGCAAAGAGTTGTGTGCGAGCTGCGAGCATATGGCCCCATCTCGACCTTAATGGCAATATATGAAGAATCAGTAGAGAAGCGCACGCGACCTCCGGCCGACTCGCGCGCGAGTTTTGCCACACCGGGGCTGGTTGCTTCTGCGACCTCTTGCGGCAGACGCCGGAAAAAGGGCTCTGTGAGCGGATTGTAAAATCCGTAAAGCTCAAAGGGCTGCTCTCTTACATCGTAAAACTTCACGTCGGTCTTGCCTATTGAGTTTTTTATCAGCATATTTTGGTCGACCTCAACATACGCCTCTTTCTTTATATCCTTTTGGTCCATTGTCATTTCCCTTTCTTTGTTTTAGATAATAATTATCATTATTATAAATCGGGTCGGCGATGTCAGCGCAGCGCCCTTACAAGCACGCGCTCGATAGCATCGGCCATTTTCAGGAAGCCGATGTCGGTCGGGTGAGTGCCGTCAACAGTGCAGAGGTCCTCGTCGGGTCCTCGAAAGATGCCTTCGCCGTCAATATAATAGACTTTCTTGTCTCCCCCCGCGCGGGCTCGGCGATAGCTGTCTATTATCACGTCGCGATTGGCGATGCTCTCGGCGACATTGAGGTCATAATCGGGGCGCGAGAGCATGATATAGGGAATATCGGGGTTGGCTTCGCGGATAATTTCATAAAGGCGGAAATGAGTGTCCGAAAGATGTTTTGTATTCGGCGCATTGTGGTCATAGTCAGAGACAAAGGCGAGCATATCGAGCGAGGCCATATACTTGGCAATTATCTCCTCACCCCGACCGCTTCCCGAGAAGCCGAGGTTTATAAAGTCAAGATTCATGCGGCGGCTGATTATGCTCTGGTAGGCGTTTCCGGGGTGGGAGGCGCAGGCGCCCTGTGTTATCGAGCTGCCGTAATAAACTATCGGGAGGGGTGAGCGGTATTTCATGCCGGCGCCGAGCGCTGCGGAGGGCTCAAGCCCGACATAAAGCCGGTCGACCGAGGCGTATAGCGGGAAGTTTATTGTAAAGTAACGCATATTATTGTCCGGAAAGCGCAAAATCGCCTCATATCCATCAACTATATCGGTGCCGGGTCTGAAGGGGCGGTGATATCTGCTCCCGGCCTCGCCGTCTATATAGAGATCAAATCCGGCGATGCCTGTCAGCGCCATGTGATCGAATTTTGAGAAGCGAGGTATGCTCGCTTTTATCGCGATATAACGCGAGTTTGTCGAGAAGCGCACCCTCCCTCCGGCGGGAAAGAGATAAAGCTTTTTAACCTCATTGTTGACATTTTGCCCCACATTGTCGGGCAGGCGCTTGAAAACCGGCTCATCTGCGGGGTTTACAAGCCCGTAAACTTCAAAGGGGGCGCGGCGCACATCGAAAAACTTGATGCCCGGCTCTTTTATGTTTGTTTGGCCAAGTACGCTTTTGTCAACCTCTGCGACTGTTTTATCTGACATGGTTATGACCCTTCCTTTCTGTGGATGGTGAGAATTGCGTTTGTTTGGATGCCGTGATCTTTTTCCAATGACAACGGCGGCAAGGGCGCAAGGCTCTATCCAATTTTACTTTATTCTGCCTGATATTATACCACCGATCACCCCCCACTGTCAACGACAAAAGGGCTGCGGGGAGCAAATAACCGAGTTGTCTCTCGGGGGGTTCTAAAATTGCGGCGCGCTGAAGGCAGCGCGCCGCGGAAAATTCGTTTGTCCCATTCACTTGTCCGGTTTGAATCTCTTAAGCCGCAGGGCATTTGCAAGCACCGAAACAGAGCTAAGGCTCATGGCTGCAGCGGCAAACATAGGACTGAGCAGAGGCCCGCCAAAGAGATGGAGCAGGCCGGCGGCTATCGGGATTCCGACAGTGTTATATCCGAAAGCCCAAAAGAGGTTTTCTTTTATATTGCGTATGGTTTTTTTGCTCAGCTCGACAGCCGTCGGAACATCGGCAAGGTCGCTTCTCATCAGCACTATATCTGCCGATTCTATGGCTACGTCTGTTCCCGAGCCTATGGCGATTCCAACATCGGCCTGCACGAGCGCGGGGGCGTCGTTAATTCCGTCTCCAACCATAGCAACCCGGCTCCCGCCCGCCTGAAGCTTTTTAACCTCGTCGGCTTTGTCTTCGGGCAAAACCTCGGCAAGCAGATTATCAACTCCAACCTCGCGGGCGATTGCCGCGGCGGTTTTCTTGTTGTCGCCGGTAATCATCACAACCTTTATTCCCATATTGTGAAGTCTCTCTATCGCCTCGCGGCTCGATTCCTTTACCACGTCTGCAACGGCGACTATACCCCAAAGGAGCGAGTCGGCGGCGATATACATCGGGGTTTTGCCCTCGCCGGCCAGTCTGTCTGCCTCGGCTTCAAGACCGGCGAGCGAAATCGCCCTCTCACTCATCAATCGTCGGTTTCCGGCAAGAATTCTCCGGCCGCCTATTGTTGCCTCAATGCCCTGCCCGGTGATAGAGTTGAAGCTCTCGGCCTCTGACAACTCAAGCCCGCGCTCGCGCGCCCCGGCGACTATCGCCTGCCCGAGCGGATGCTCGGAGGAAAGCTCGGCAGAGGCGGCTGTGGCAAGCAGTATTTCGGGCGATATTTCGCCCGCGGTAAGGATATCGGTAACAGTCGGCTTGCCCTCGGTGATTGTTCCGGTTTTGTCGAGCACCACTGTGTCTATCTTGTGCGCCATTTCGAGCGCCTCGCCACCCTTGATCAGTATGCCGTATTCGGCACCCTTGCCTGTTCCCACCATAATTGCGGTGGGCGTGGCAAGTCCGAGCGCGCAGGGGCAGGCGATGACAAGAACCGAGATAAATATTGTGAGCGAAAACTCAAGGTCACGCGTGCCGATAAACCACGCGACCCCCGCGACAAGCGCAATCGCGCATACCACCGGCACGAAATAACCCGAGACTATATCGGCAAGCTGCGCTATCGGCGCTTTTGAGCCCTGCGCGTCCTCAACCAGCTTAATTATGCGTGCGAGTGCGGTGTCGTCGCCGATTTTCTCGGCTCTGAAACGAATGCTACCGGTGGTGTTGAGCGAGGCGGCGTAAACCGGGTCGCCGGCCTTTTTGTCAACCGGCATACTCTCTCCGGTGAGCATAGATTCATCAACCGAGGTATTACCCTCGATCACGCTGCCGTCGACCGGGATACTCGCGCCCGGTCTTACAACTATGATGTCTCCGATTTCAACCTCATCGACAGCTATCTCCCTCTCCTTGCCACCCACGATTATTACGGCCGTCTTTGGAGCAAGATCAACAAGCTTCTTTATCGCCTCGCTCGTTCTGCCCTTGGAAATGGCCTCGAGTGTTTTTCCGAGCAGAATCAGAGTGATTATCACCCCGGCGGTCTCATAATAAAGGTGATCGACGGCGTGTGTGTTGCCCATTATAATCAGAATTGTGTTGTAGACGCTATAGAGGACGGCGGCAGTTGTTCCGATGGCGATAAGCGAGTCCATATTCGGCGCCCTGTGCCAGAGCGCCCGCGTGCCGACGGTGTAAAACCGGTATCCCACGCCGATTATCGGAATTACAAGAAAAAGCTGAACCAGCGCATATCTGAGCGGATAGCTCATCGGGGCGAGCCAGCCGGGGAAGGGCATCTTTATAAAGGTTATCATCGGCGCCATCGCGATATAGAGAAGGGGCAGGGCGAATATCGACGAGACAATAAGCTTAATTTTAAGAATTCGAACAGCCCTCTCGCGCCGCGCGCGGTCGGCGTCTGCCCCTCCACCACCCCTCTTGTCGGGAGACAGCGCGCGATATCCAGCGCGCTCAATAGCCCCGCGAATTTCCGACTGCCTGATTTTTTGCGGGTCGTAAACAACGGTCGCCCGCTCGGTAGCAAGGTTGACCGAGGAGGAGAGAACACCGTCAAGCTTCCCGGTTGCGCGCTCAACCCGTGCCGAGCATGAGGCGCAGGTCATCCCGCCGACCTGTATTGTAAGGCTGACGGCTCCGGGAGTGTCGGCGGCGGTTGCCGGGGCGACTGAACCGGGGCCCGATTGACTGTCGATGGCGCAGGCGGCGTCTGTTTTTTTGGCGGAAACCTTCCCGGGCGCGCCCGCGGAGCTGTCGCCTACACCCTCTATGCCGTATCCGATTTTTTTGATTGACTTCTTTATCTCCTCAAGAGTTCCCTCGCCATTGTATTTAACATGAAGTTTCTCGGTCGCAAGGTTTACCGAGGCTTCTGAAACGCCGCTGAGCCGCCTCACCTCGCGCTCAATTCTCGCCGCGCAGGAGGCGCAGGTCATTCCGCTTATGCTGAGTATCTTTTTTTCCATATTATCACTTCCCCTCATCCTCGAACGGCCGCCAGACGGCGCCGCCCTCCCTGTTATATTATCAATTCAAATTTTCCATCATTATACGTATTATACGATATTGCGCCGGGGAAATCAAGTATAATAAAAAACCCCTCGTCCGATATCCGGCGCGGGGGAGCAGATTGTTCTCATAAAAAAATAAAACAAGCAGATACTAAGAGTGTTTAAAATATCGCCTTTGAAGAACGAGGAGGGAAAATTGGAAAAGAGAAAATGGCGCTTAATTAACAGCTATACTAAGCTACCGAATATGTTCTACACAAAACAATATCCAACCTGTGTACCCGATCCCAAACTCATCATTTTTAATGAATCATTGGCCGACTCATTAGGAGTACCTCTGCAATTGGAGGTCTTCGCCGGAAATGAAATTCCAAAGGGAGCCGAGCCTTTGGCTCAGGCATATTCGGGACATCAGTTTGGGTATTTCACCATGTTAGGAGACGGACGCGCCATCCTTCTTGGCGAACAAATAACAGATTCGGGAGAGCGTTTTGATATTCAACTAAAAGGCTCCGGGATAACACCATACTCCCGAGGCGGTGACGGGCGAGCTGCTCTGGGCCCCATGCTTCGGGAATATATCATCAGTGAGGCAATGTATAGACTGCATGAAATGAGTATTCCTATAATTTGATTGTATTTCATGCAGCAAAACATGTCAGGCGTTTATGCATAAACGCCTGACATGTACCCGTCATATATTATTGAAAGGGAGAAACCGATGACGAATATTGTGAAAAAAGCGATTATAACTATATTTATAATTATCTTGATGACGGTGTTTTTGTTATCGTGCGAAGATGCTCATTATATTGAGCTTGAAACAACCGAAGTGAAGATCGCCGAAACCAACATGTTCGAATATACCCTATCCGACGATAGACCTGTTGAATTCAACGCCATAAGAGGCTCCGAGAATATTAAATATTATAATAGTTTTTTATATTTTAAAAAACCGAACCCCACCATTTTAAAACCGGTTTTACTGAGATATTACCTGAAAACAGGCAACTTGACGTATGTTTGCGGTGACCCGCTCTGCAGCCATGATACGCCCGACTGCCCTCTCTATGGTATTATCGCTTCATATTATATGTACGATAATAAAATTTTCTTCCGGCAATCCTACACATATCACCACTTAAAACCAAACGGAACGAGCGATTATATTGAAAAATATATGGGATTTAGCTCATATGATTTGTCAAATGCAAAGCTGACGGTATACGAGCAGCAGAGTATTATTAACCCAACAACAAGCATTAATCTTAACGAATATGCTATACAGCTATACGCCGGAAAGTATCGCTATTACTATGATTATATTTATAATGACAAGTTAGAGAAGCATGTGTATTCAATTTGCCGCATGAATCTTGACACTAAGGAAATTGTAGTGTTTGATTCCGAATCCAACACATCCTCGAATCTGAACGTCGCCTTCCTATTCTGTCTCGATAACAGGATTTATTTCAGCGACCTAAAGTCTGTATATTCCACCGATTATGACCTGAAAGACAAGAAAACAGTCGCAGAAGGGAAATTCCCAGATCAAATGTTAACGGACGGCAGCCGGATTTTCTGGGAGGAAAAAAATGAGGATGGCAGCAGATCTCTTTACAGTATGAATATTGACGGCAGCGGTCAAACCGCTCTAAACGTCAACACATGGGCGTGGAAGCTTACATCAAATTATATTTATTACCGTACATATGACAAGATAATCATCGGAAAACTGAAATCAAATTCCATATCGTCAAGCGATTTGGTTTTGACCGGCAGCGAACTGCGTAGATGCAAACATGACGGAAGCGGCGACGAGCTGGTCTGGAAATTTGAAGGCGAATACGCAAATATGAGATTCATCGAGTGGTATGCCGTCGGCAACTACATCTATGCCTCTTATACGAATTGGACCGATTCCGACGGCGACAGCATTTTTACTGATTCTGATCGTTATCAGAGTATTGACGCGAAAAATTATAATATTATGCGCATAAACATTTCTGACGGGGACGTCCAATATATATATCCGCCAGATTAACCGCAGCAATTTGGAAAGGGGTTTTTAATTTGAAATACATAAACTACGAATTAAAAAAGCTTTTCGGAATTAGGTATATCTGGGTTTTCCTCACGGCACTTCTTGTCGTAAATGGAGGGATAGCATTCTACACCGCCCACAGCGCGCAGCCGCAGGAGATAACCACCGGAGAAATATCCGACTTTTTCGACCTGTATTTTGACAAGAAAAGTATTTATGGTAAAAGAAAATTCGAACAGCATCGATGCCGTAAAGCTAATGACGCTTAGCGTATGGCGACAAGAGACATAGTTACCATAATAATGCACAAACAGCAAAATAATATTACATCCAAATTGACAATTGATATAATAAGACAAATAATGTATAATGGAAAAAGGAGAAACAAAAAGGGATAATAAGACAATGCGGTTAAAAATGGGGAGAACTGAAGGCTGGATATTTTACGGGCACTATCAGAGTTGAATACAAAGCTGTGTTTTATTTGACGTCTTACGAGACTTGTCAGAATCAGAAACTCAAACTACATATAAAGTTTGCCCGTAATATTACCTGATATATACTCAGACGTGAGTTATATATAAAGTTACCAATTAATCCAAAGTGAGCGAAAACCGGTAGTAGCAGCTTAGGATTAAATGCAGTGGAGGAGAGTCCAATGAAATAAAATCCACTGTCCACAGCACTGCGAACTTTGTTCTGTACACCACAAAAAACGCTGATGTAAAACACCGGATAGCATCAGGGTTCTGAATTTCCGGTATAAAAAATGGAGGGTTATCATGAAAACAAAATCAAAGAAGCTATTTTGTGCTGTTGTTGTTTTAGCCCTTGTATCCGTTTTTGTTATGCAGATTTCTGCAGCGACTTCAAGTGATTCAGGGCTTTTTTCTGACGGGGTTTCGGCAAGCGCATATTTGAACGTACATAGTTCGACATACAACATGTATGGAGAAACAACACGTTCGGCTTGTTCTGACAGTATTTACATATATGTAGCGGTCACGTTTAATGAATACAATCCTAGTTTATCCGAGACATATGACAAATATAATGCAGGTGCCAATTATACAACTGCCTGGGTTACCGGTCAGGGCTATAATCCCGATACTGTTGATGGTAGTCATATTGTTTACAGGGAACTCGATTACTGGATTGGCGGCACTTTTGTAGATTTTACATAAAATTCTTTTTGTACTACGCAGCCATTGGCTGCGTAGTACCGTAAATTAAATACACATATTT
>JBNRMS010000040.1:0-4207 GCA_050309735.1 Eubacteriales bacterium | reverse complement strand
TTGCAGCTCTGATACCATTACCTCATTATAACATTAAACTTAACACCAGATTGCCTCACCCCGGCCCCGGGGAGGGATGTGAGGCCCGGCCGGAGTCGTCCGCGGCATGCTCCGAATTTAGCTGTGCCAAATGCTCTAAAAGTTTTTGAGAAGGGGTCTTGGGAGAACTTTTTGGGGGAAGTTTCCCCCCCCGGCGTATCCCTCATTAAGTTTAATGTTTTTAATTAGTGTTTAGTATGAGTTTATTTGATTTGTGTGTTTTATCCGAATCAGAGAGGAGCGCCGCTTATACGCCCTCCGCCCTCGTTTTTCAATCATTCTCGGCCGAATAGAAATCGCAGCCGTTTCTGCCGTTTCTTTTAACATGGTAGAGCGCTTTGTCTGCCTTTCGGTATAGAGTGTCGAAGTCTTCGCCGCCCGGTTCGGCGAGCACGCAGCCGACGCTCACGCTCAGATTAAACTCGCAAACCTTCACCTCTCCGATTCTCTCGAGCAAGCGTCCGACTATTCGGCGCGCCTCCTCCTCGTCGCCTATTCCTGCCGCCAAAACCATAAATTCGTCGCCGCCCACCCGGCCGACTATATCATCCTTCCGAAACTCGCTCCTCAAAATTCCGGCCACATTGCGGAGCACCTGATCGCCTACCGGATGGCCATATGTATCGTTTATATTTTTAAGCAAATCAATATCAAGTATCAGAAGAAGGTTATAGCCCTTATCGGCTGAGGCAAGCTTGTCTCTGATTATGTCCTCGGTGAAATATTTATTGTAAACCCCCGTGGAGAAATCGCGGTGCGCCGCATCGAGCGCCCGGCGCATCGCCTCATTCTCGCGCAGGGCTTCAAGCGACTTTTTAGTGGTGATATTTTCAAATTGTGCCAAAAAACAATAGCTGTCGGGACTCTTTGCAAGTCTTTTGAGCCTGGTTTTAACCCAGGCCGACGCGCCGCCCCCGGGGCCGCTGCCCCCGGAGCCGCGAAACATAACCTCACATTCGACGTTGCCGTCTTGGTCTGAGAATCTCTCCACTATGTCCGAACCCGAGTCGGCGCACCTGCGAATATAGAAGAGCTCAGCACCTTGATCGCCCACCCCACAACTATCCCCCAGATTCTCTAAGATCTGCGATGACAATTCGTCTATCTCATGAATCAATCCGGGGTTGATGACTACCTTTGCGCGCTCCATTTCAAGTCCTCACTTAAAAATACTATGATTTATACATTATACAATGAATTTTAAGTTAAATCAAGACGTCTTCGAGATATTTTTGTATAATTTCCAAATCAAGGTTGTTTTTTTAGATTTTCATGGTTGCAATCTTTGTTTTTTGATGTTAAAATGTAGTAAAAGCAAAAAATGCGCCGCCCATAGCGGCTCGGAAAGGAAATTAGGTTGTATGCATAGCATCGGAATCAACAAGACAATCGAAAACCACGGAGAATATGATGTCATTGTAGTCGGGGGAGGCACGGCGGGGGTGTTCGCCGCCGTCGGAGCGGCGAGGGGAGGCGCGCGGACTCTGCTTGTCGAGAAAACCGCAATGCTCGGGGGAACGATTACCTCGGGGTATGTCAACTACCCGGGAATTTTCAATTTTTGGGGGCGCCAGTTAATCGCGGGGCCGGCGTGGGAGCTGCTGCGCGGGCTTGCAGAAGAGGGGGGCGCCAAAATGCCCGACACGCCGTATAACATAAAGCTCTTCTATAAGCAGCAGATAAGGGTCGACGTTTTTCGCCTTGCCGCGGCGCTCGACCGAGTGTGCCTTGAGTCGGGGGTTGAGCTGAGGCTGCACACCATGGTTTCATTTGTCGACACCGAGGACAGCGGTCTTCTTGTCGGGCTTACCGCAAAGGAAGGGCTTTACGCCATTCGCGCAAAGAAAATAATCGATGCCACAGGAGACGCCAATATCACCGGGATGATGGGGTACGAGCGAGTGCGGAGCGAGCCGCTTCAGCCAGCCACGCTCGAGAACCGCCTTGAGGGATATCGGTTTGAGGACATAAAGGAAGAAGACGTTAAAGCCGCCTTCGCGCCGATTCTTGAGCGAGGAGAGATAGACCCGGTGGTTTTCGGCTGGAAATCACCCTATGCAATGCTCAGGGCATCAAGAGCGAATATCCACATCCCCTGCCCCGCCGCCGACAGCTCGCACGCAAAGACCGAGATGGAGCTTGCCGGGCGGAGAATACTTGACAAATTCCTTGAGGTCTGCCGCACGATTCCCGGTTGCGGCAAAATCCGCGTCAAAATCTTCGCCGCCGAGTGCGGCATCCGCGAGACATGGCGGATTGTCGGCGAGAAGACGATGACGGTTGACAAATATATGTCAGGGCATGTCTGGGATGACGCGGTGGCATACTGCTTCTATCCGGTTGACGTCCATCGCGCAGACGGGGTTTTCAATATCTATCATGAAGAGGACGTTGTTCCGACCATACCCTACGGCGCTCTTATCCCGCGCGGCTCGCGCCACCTGCTTGTCGCCGGACGCACAGTGTCAAGCGACACCGAAACAAACAGCGCGGTTCGCGTTCAGGCGCCCTGCATGGCGATGGGGCAGGCGGCCGGAGCCGCCGCGGCAATTGCCGCGGCGCACGGAATTCCGGTAGGAGAGGTCGACTATGCCGAGCTGACCCGCGCTCTATGCGACATGGGTGCTATTGTTCCGGAAAAATAATACTGAACACCGATTAAAACATTAAACGCGCGGAGGTTTATGACCTGACGCATGACTGCCGCATTGCCATCGGAAACCCTATTTGGTTTGATTGAGTGAGGCTTTAAGGTCGTCCGACACAAAAAATCGGTGACACCGCCGATAGCACTAAGTTTGAAAACAGTATAATCAAGGTCAAAGGTACGGATTTCGTGGTCTGTTGAAAGGCAAAATTATTAGGTCTTTAGGGTTTCCCTCATCACTGCCGAAAGGAGAACCTAAAGAGTGTTTTTGTTAAACTGCAGCATATTTACTTATGTATCGGCGGCACATAATAGAGGTATTTCACAAATAAATTGTAAACTAATTGTGAACAGGTTGTAAACCATTGGCGAGTGTTATTGACTTTTTATGGAAACCGAGTGTCATTGAGATTAGAAAGGGTTTTAATCTAAAATTGAAACATGCATACATACAGGAGATGTGAAAATTAAAGCTTCCGGCCACATGTAATGTCATTGATACATATGGAACATATAATGGTACTCATGCAGGACTTTGCGGAACAATAATAGCTAAAATTGCTACAAATGCAGATTATTATTTCTGTGGTGGGGCAGCTATGGAAACATATGTGGGATTGGAATGGCTCCTTGATCAAGGTGTTGATGTTATAAACATGTCGCTGGGTATTGGCGGAGATGGCAGCAGTATGAACTTATATACATCATTCAGCAAGTGGATGGATCATGTTTCTTTTCATCATTGTATTACATTTGTTATTGCTGCCGGTAATTACGGAAGCGTCGGATTATATCAAGCATCGATGGCATATAATGTTATTACCGTTGGGGCTGTGGATTTTAATGGTACTGCAACATATTCAGACGATTTTTTATCTTCCGTTTCATCATATTACATTGGTAATACATACGCATCAAAACCGGATATTTGTGCGCCGTACGGGGATACATCCTCCGCAACTTCACAAGTTACAGGGATAATTGCATTGCTTTTTGAAGAAAGATCATCTTTAATAATATACCCCGAGGCTGTTAAAGCAATAATAACTGCATCAGTAAACCGCAGTTCTCCCCATCGGTATGTTCCAACATACAGAAGCACAACAGGTAATAACTACATGAAATTTGGTGCAGGACTTATTGATGCGTATCTTTCAGCAACAAATATTACCGCAAACAGATATTACGCCGGAACGATGTTGACAACTGATACATATGATACATATACATTTTATGTTTCACAGGCCAATGCAGAGGTAAGAGTTTCCCTGGCGTTTTTTCAGCCTGTCGAAGCAACAGGAGATCATGAGGATAATGGTGATTTGTCTAATTATGCAATTGCAGATTTGGATTTGAGAGTATATGCTCCGGGGGAGAGTTCGCCATATGCTTCTTCACTCACCTTCTTTAGCAGTGTAGAAATAGTACAATTTACAGCACCTTCAGCCGGAACATACACAATACGAGTTACACAATATACGCCATTGACACATGTAGTATTTTATGGCGTAGCATGGGATA
>JBNRMS010000039.1:0-17575 GCA_050309735.1 Eubacteriales bacterium | reverse complement strand
ATTTTATGGCGTAGCATGGGATATAAATTAAATAATTTTTTTAAGCAGGTAATTTATAAATGAAGGTTTTAATAAAATCATTATACTTTTGCGTCCTCTTGAGTTTTAGTATCACCTTTCTGACAGGATGTGAAAATAAACAGGATAATCAGAAAGAATCTCTAATTTCAACATCCGGCGCGGAAATGCAAAACGAATCTGGAACATTGCAACCGACTGATACTGGTATTGTAATATCATCAGATGTAATGAAAAGGAAAGAGCTATGCAAAAGAATAACGATGCCTTATTCCCCGCAAACGAACATATGCAGTAATTATTATGCAGATTCACCGGATTTTCCTGTTGACGGGCAGACATCGTTTACATGTCTTGCACAAGCTATCATAAATACCTCTGCGGAAGATGAGATTATGTATTTTCTTGTCTATATCAACGATTCTAAGTATAGTGTAGATCTTTATCCGGAAATTCCGTTTAGTTATGAAGGTGAAAGTGTAAATAAAATTCAATCGAATTACGAAAATGCTTCGATGAATCGATATAATTATTATCAAAACCTTAAGAATGGCGGAATGAGCGATGAGGATATCGAAGCTGATCCAGAATATATTAAATTGGGCGAAGCGGCGGATAAACTTTTCGCACAACTGATATACGCGAGAAGCGCAAGGTTTTATGAAGTTAACAAGGAAACCATAGTGCAGTACATCGGATATTTTGAAGAACTGGGTTTTGAGCAACTGGGGGACATAAACGATGACGGCTGGCAGCGACGGATGACCATGTCGGGCGGAGCGGCAAAAATGCCGATCATGTTTGGTATATCGGGTACGCTGGATGATATTGAACGTCTTTGCGATGAAAACAATAAATACGGTACAATATTATTCTCATCGGACAGCGAAGGTCATTGGATCGAACGCAACAACGATCCGAACGACCGACGTGAAAATACGCTTTATCTTTATGAGATTCCGGGATTATATTCAGGTCAGGTGTATTATTCTTATCAGGAGCTCGGCATCTACGAGAGAATCTGGAAAATAGATTGAATCAACACTGTTTAAATTAACATTTCATCGTGCGACATATAATTTGACCTCTAGACTAGGTTTTCTTCCACAAATTATTAATAACAATTTCTCACTCCGCAGTTTATGTGCCGCGGAGCGAACTCTTAAATTAAACAACATCACATTATCAACCCACTTAGCCCGGCTATCCATGCTCTGGCGGATGCCGTTCATTTTAAAAAAGGCGACATAATCATTGCCCGTGAACTTACCGCCCTGGTTTGAATTGGCGATTGTTGTGATTGTCTGCTTGATAAGTATTGGCGAGTCGGTTTGGAAGCTGATTAAAATTAAGAATTGACAAAAAACCAAAAGAATTTGACGGCATCTGATATCTCTCCCCAAAACAAAGCAATAATCAAAGAATGATTGAGTGCAATGCCGCGGCATAAAAAACCGCAAATAGCCCCCGGCTTCGATTATATCGAAGCCGGGGGGCTTTCTTATTGCTCGGGATGAGGTTTAGTCCTCAACCTTTTCAAACTCATCCTTGCCCACGCCGCAAACCGGGCAGACAAAATCCTCGGGGAGATCATCGAATTTGGTGCCGGGGGCGATTCCATTGTCGGGGTCGCCTGCCGCCTCGTCGTACTCCCAGCCGCAAACTATGCAGACATATTTCATATAATTCTCTCCTTAAATTATAATTATTTTTTGTTTTTTACTCGGTATAAGGTTGAGCGAGGTTTTTCTACTTGCCGACACTCAATGCGACGCCAAGCCCTGCGCTCGCACTTCGGGAGCTTCGCCTCTCTTAAGCCTTCCAGAGCCCGTGGAGGTTGCAATAGGCATAGGCGGCTTCAACCTCGTCTCCCGAACAAATCATGAAACAGACACTGGGAGGATCGCCGGGGCTGAGAGCTTTCCGCTGATTGCCCTCTTTGGTCTGCAGGCTAATCCATTCGATATAGTGTGCCGCTATCATCGGATGGGGAGCGCTGCCAACCTCAACGGTAACCTTATTACCGTCTATGGTTACAACCGGAACGTGTTTTTCCTGCGACGCGTCTGTGGTGTTGGGAACCAGCTCCTGCATTTCCTCGTCGCAGCAAAATACCGGAATGCCTTTGTTGGTGGCATATGCGACGATGTTACCGCATATCTCGCAGATGTAGAACTTCATTTCCATGATTTTCTCTCCTTTTATTATAATTTGTTTTTTATTTGATTAATTCAAAATCCGATTTCGGGTGCTTGCAGAGCGGACAGGTCCAGTCAGCGGGAAGCTTTTCAAATGGCACCCCCTCAACCGCCTCATCATAAACATAGCCGCATATACGACAAATCCAGCGCCCGCTTGCCCCCTCGGGCTTCTGCTCGCTCGGATCAGGCATTTTTGCCGTGCTCTCGGCTACCTGTTTTACTGCTCCCACGGTCGCCCCCGGCAAAGGCTTAATATGGGCAAAATAATAATCGTATGTAACCGACGGGGCCTTCGAGAGCAGCCTTGCACCGGTAACCTCGGCGACAAAGAGGGTGTGCGTGTCATAATCGTGAGAGCCTACCACCCGACCGCTGATAAGGGCATTTGTATATTTAGTGGTGTAAAGAATCCCGTTTGAGGCGCGCTCAACCCCCTCATATCCGGCGAATTTATCAGTATCCCGCCCGCTTTGGAAGCCAAAATGCTTAAACACCTCAAAGGGAGTCTCCTCGGTTAAAACAGACACATTGAAAAGACCGGTTCTCTTTATCATGTCGTGCGAGCAATTCTGCTTGTTAACCGATACGGTTATGCGGTTGGGGGTGTTTGTCAGCAGCTCGACCGTGTTAATAATGCAGCCGTTATCACGCCCACCCTCGCGCGAGGAGAGGATAAACAGGCCGTATGACAGCTTAAAGAGGGCGTTTGTATCAAGCTCGTCGGACATTGGCGCAGATTTGTCGGCTCCGGGCATCGACGCGGCAAGGGCAGAGACAATTTCCTCAACGCCCCCTTCTTCTGAGGACTTGAGCGAGGATTTTACAGTTATCGTCTCCTCAATTATTGTCATATTCTTTAATTTCGAGAGTATTTCCTTCATCTGCTTTTGGCTCGACGGCGCCCATGAACCATTTTGAATCAGGGCGATCGTGCGATTTTGCAGGTTGTGCGCCGCGACATCGTGCAGCAGAGCCTCCATTGTCGGGAAAATGCCGCCATTATAGGTTGCAGAGGCAAAGATAAGATGCGAAAAACGGAAGGCGGCGGCCACAATCTCGGAGGCAGGGGTTACCGACACGTCGTATATCGCGGTTTTTATCCCCCTGTCGGCAAGGCGGCAGGCTACTGCCTCGGCAACATTTGCCGTGTTGCCGTATATTGACGCATAGGCTATCATCACGCCGTTTTCCTCGGGAGTGTAGCTGCTCCATCTTTTATGCTTTTCTATGTATAATCCAAGGTCTTTTCGCCACACATAGCCGTGCAGCGGGCAGATCATGCGAAGCTCGTCTGTCGGGATTTTTGCCAGGGCCGCCTCAACCTGAGGACCGTATTTTCCGACAATATTGCAATAGTAACGCCGCGCCTCGTCCATATTATAGTCGCGCTCGAAATCAACCTCATCGGCGAATATCGCGCCCGAGAGAGCGCCAAACGAGCCGAAAGCGTCGGCCGAGAAGAGGATTTTATCGGTCGTATCGTAGGTCATCATAACCTCGGGCCAGTGTACCATCGGCGCCATTATAAACCGCAGACTATGCCGGCCGGTGTCAAGAGTGTCGCCCTCTCCGACTATGAGCGCCCTAAATTCGCAGTCGAAGAAACGCTTTATCATCGCCTCGCTCTTGGTGTTGCAAACCACCGTGACCTCGGGATAGCGGAGAATAAGGTCGCACAGAGGAGCGGTGTGGTCGGGCTCCATATGCTGAACCACCACATAATCAAGCCGCCGCCCGCCCAGCGCATGGGCAAGATTCTCAAAGAAAACCCTCTCGACCGCGCGGTCAACCGTGTCGAAAAGAACAGTTTTCTCGTCAAGCAAAAGATAGGAGTTATAGGAAACTCCTCGCGGAATCGAGTAAATTCCCTCGAACATGGAAAGACGCCGGTCGTTGGCGCCCACCCAGATAAGATCGCTCGCTATTGTCTTTGTGCAGTGCATTATAACCCCCATGCCGCCCGGATGGCGACTCTGTTGTTCTGTTGATAACTATAATATACCATGTATTCGGGCTCGCGTCAACAATAAAAGTTTGTTTCTTGTCATATTTTATCGCACAAATTAAAAGAGCTGCTTGTCTGCACACCCCGCCGCAATCCCGGGCCGAGCCGGGATTAGTATATTATGAAGCTTATATTTTACCTTCTTCTTGTGAAAACTATTGCCAGGAAAGGATAAAGGTGATATAATTGAATAATAGTAATCTTTCGGGGAGGTTTGCAATGAAGCTTTCATTTTTGGGTGCTGCACACGAGGTCACCGGGTCGTCGACAATGGTTGAGGCGCTGGGCAAGAGGATATTGATTGACTGCGGGCTTGAGCAGGGTCCGGACATATATGAGAACTGCGACTGTCCCGAAAACCCGAGCGAAATAGACTGCATTCTGCTCACACACGCTCATATAGACCATTCGGGCAAGATACCCCATCTTGTCGCCAATGGCTTTCGGGGCTCGATCCACTCAACCGAGGCCACCGAAAAGCTTTGCCGCATAATGCTTCTTGACTCGGCGCACATACAAGAGCTTGAGGCAGAGTGGCGAAACCGAAAGGCGGCGCGCTCGGGCGAGCCGCCCTACAAACCGCTCTACACCACAGAAGACGCCGAGCGCACATTAACTCTTTTTAAGAGTTATTATTACGGGGAGAGGGTTGATATCTCCGAGGGAATCTCAGCCCGCTTTATAGACGCCGGACACCTGCTCGGCTCGGCGAGCGTTGAGCTGACAATCAGGGAGGGGGGCGAGCAAACAGTTATACTCTTCTCGGGCGACGTCGGAAATATCAACCAGCCCCTCATTCGCGATCCGCAAAATCCCGAGGCGGCCGATTATGTTGTGATCGAATCGACTTATGGCGGCCGGCTTCACGGCGAGCGGCCCGACTATCTCGGGCAGTTCACCCGGATTCTGCGCGAGACCTTTGAGCGGGGCGGGAATGTTGTCATCCCCTCCTTCGCGGTGGGGCGGACGCAGGAGCTGCTCTATCTGATTCGCGTGATTAAAGAGCGAGGACTTGTCGACAACCACCCCGACTTCCCCGTTTGGCTTGACAGCCCCCTGGCAATCGAAGCGACAAACATCTATACAGACGACATGGCCGGATATTATGACGATGAAACTCTCGCTCTGCTTCATGCCGGGATAAACCCGATAAAATTTCCGGGGCTCAATCTCTCGGTTACAAGCAACGAATCAAAGCTTATCAACGAGGATAAAACACCAAAAGTTATTATCTCGGCCTCGGGGATGTGCGAAGCCGGTCGAATTAGGCACCACCTCAAGCACAATCTCTGGCGCAGCGAAAGCACGGTGGTTTTTGTCGGCTATCAGGCAGAGGGCTCGCTCGGCAGAATTATACAGGACGGCGCGAGAAGTGTTAAGCTGTTCGGCGAGCAGATAAGTGTAAGAGCAAAAATTGAAACGCTTGTCGGGGTGAGCGGACACGCCGACGAGAATACCCTGCTCGAATGGCTCGGAAATATAAAAAAGACCCCCCGGCTTGTCTTTGTCAACCACGGGAGCGACGAGGTTTGCGATGAATTTGCCGAAAGGATAACCGAAAAACTCGGATTCCCCACCGAGGCACCCTATAACGGAGCAATATATGATCTTGCAGAGGGCCGGCGAATATATATCGGAAACACCGAAAAAATCAAGAGGGCGCCGGCGGCCAGGCGGGCAAGCAGCGCATTCGCACGTCTGCTTGCCGCCGGACAGCGCCTGATGGCAGTTATCGAGGAAAACCGGGAGGGTGCAAACCGGGATTTATCAAAATTTGCCAGCCAGATAAACTCGCTCTCGGATAAATGGAAAAGATAATATATGCCGGGCATTATAACAGCGTCACCTGCACGAGAATTGGCTAAAACTGCGGGCAGATTATGTGTTATTATAAATTTTTATAAAGAAAGAGGCAGTTTCTTGAAAAAATATCGGAAAATTTAACTATTTTATTTATAAAAGGTATTGACATTGCACTTTTGAAGTGCTACAATGTATGCATATAATTGTAGGCTTCGGGTAAACTACAGGCCTGCAACTGAGCCTCATGTAAATGGCATACCCGTCGAAAGACGGCGACGCAAAGCCAAAGGGTCTAAAGGTGCGAGATTTCTCCGCCCATGATAGCCTGGCCGCCGAACGAGGAACGGAAATAAACTTTTTCACGGAGGGATTCTCCGCGTGTTGTCGCGGCGGTCTTATCTGTGTACTTGTTGAACCGTATTCCATTCGTTTCTGCGGTGGAATACGGTTTTTTATTTTTGGAACTCTTGATTTTCGCCGGTGGCTTAGCGCCTTGACTCAGCGCACCGTGGAGAATTCTTAAATAAGATAACCATAGCGCAAAGGCGAAGCAATGCCTGTGATAACTTCATTTGCCGATACAATTTAATTTATATTTGGCAGGTTTCAGCAAAACCTGCAATGTCGCAACAGCGATAAAATAATATCAACTCGTAGTTTGCGACTAACCTCCCCGACAATGGCAAACCCGCCGAAAGGCGGCGACGCAAAGCCAAAGGGTCTAAAGGCGCGAGATTTCTCCGCCCATGATAGCCTGGCCGCCGAAAGAGGTACATAAGAACCGGGTCGTGTCAACACGCCCCCCGAACGGTAGGATTTTTCCGCGAATTTGTGCGGGAGAGTTTTGCCCTTGTTCATGTGCTTTTTGGCGTATTCCATTGTTACGGTGGAATACGTCTTTCTTTTTCTTTCTCCTTTCTTCCTTTCTTTGCTTTTCTGCCTTGCCCGGCAAGGCAGAAAAGCTCCCCCCCTGTCCGGCAGGGCCGGACAAACACGATTAAGAATTCCCTCCCGGCTCTTGGCCGGGGCGCGGAACTTAATATAAAAGCGACAAATAACGTAACCTTCCCGATAATGGCAAACCCGCCGAAAGGCGGTGACGCAAAGCCAAAGGGCCTTCGGGCGGGAGTGAGTGTCGATTGCCGGCGCTGTGTTTTTGAGGGGCCGGTGCATCTCCCCAAAAACACAAACACCGAGGTGCGACATACAATCCCGCGCATGGCAGCCTGGCCGCCGAAAGAAGTACGGAAAACGAATAACCACATGGTGAGATGCCCTGCAAAAAAAACTCGGGCGGCTCGCTCTTGTTCTTATACTCATTTTACCGTATTCCATTATCAATGTGGGGTACGGTTATTATATTTGAATAAAAAAAGAAGGAGGTGGTATGACTTGATCGCTCTGATGGCTGTGCTCGGTGCCGTGTCTGGCTATCTTGCGCTGCTGCTCTCACGCCGGCTCATTAAATCAAGAATGGGCGAGATTCCGGCGAGCAACTTGGTCGCAGGCAGACCTGCCCCCTATGTTTGGTGCCTTATCTCATCGGCGGGATATGCCATAATAGGCCTTGCGGCAGGCAGGACACCAACCGCAGACGTAACTCCGGCTATGGCCGGTGCCGAGTGCGCGGCGGTATTCACCATATGTCTTTGTATCGGCGCGGTTGATTGGGTCAGCAAAAAAATACCCAATCCGCTCTTGCTTGCGCTGATAATCAACAAAGCGGCTTTTCTTGCCCTTTTGCGCGATTCAGACGCGATAAAGAAAAGTCTTGTGGGGTTTGCCGTGGCGTCTGTCATCTTTGCGATACCGTCGCTGCTGAAAATCAGCGTCGGAGCGGGAGACGTTAAACTCGCTGCCGTAAGCGGCTTGTATCTTGGCGTCGGCGGTTTTTTGCAGGCAATGATTATCATGGCGGTTCTGATTACTATTTACGGCGTTTACCTGAAGATAAGGAAGCTCGGCGGCTTCCGGACAAAGACCGCAATGGGCCCTTATCTGGCTTTCGGATTGATATGCACCTTGGTTTTTCCGGTAGTACTCTAAAAAATTTAAAACAGCGGACAAATCCGCGAAAGGACAATTAAATGAAAAAACAGCTTGTTAAATTCCTTAAGGATGAAGACGGACAGGGAATGGTGGAATACGGCCTTATCATAGGTCTTATAGCGGTTATCATAGTGGCGGCCTTCTTTATACTCGGGCCGAAGATAAAAGGTCTTTTCGATAATGTTGACATTGAGACCGTTGATGCCGACGGCATTATGGGCACAGGCGACTGACAACCCACACATAACATTTTTACACCAATCTTTCAAGAGGGAGGGAGGATCCGCTCCCTCCCCTTGTAAATTCTTAATATATCATAGTCGCAAGTGAATCGCGCTCATGTGCTTTTTCTCTTTTGCGACATCGCAGGTTTCCGAGAAACCTGCCAATGTGTATATTTTAATATATCATGGAGGTTTTCTGTGATTAATTTTTTGAAAAATGAAGACGGGCAGGCTGTGGTCGAATTCGCCCTGATCCTGCCGATTCTCCTCTTAATACTATGCGGCATAATAGATTTCGGCTGGATATTCTCAGCACAGCTCGCCACCGACAACTGCGCGCGCGAGGGCGCTCGCTTTGCCTCTGTCTATGCCGACTATTCGGCGGCTGAGGAGGGAACGGCAGAAAAGGTAGAGAATGTCGCGTCCGGCATGATAAAATCTAATATTCGCACCTTCCTTAGCTATTCGGATCCCGATTCGCCCGGGGAGGGCGATGTTTCTGTCCGGGTGATAAGCGAGGTTAAGGCTCTGACATTTGTCGCGCACACTCTTTTCGGGGGCGAGACCTTCTACCTTGAGAGCGTGGTAACAATGAGAATGGGATAAGGGGTTTGAAAGAAAAAAGAAGGTTGAAAGACAACCCTTTCAAACCCTTCTCCCCTTTTGCGCTATTCTAAATCAAAACATGAGAAGAGGGTCATAAGCTTGAAAAAAATATATCTTCTTGCCACGGCGGTGGCGATAATGACAGGCTTTTCGGTCTACATTTTCGCCTCCAATCTTATGGCCGAGGCCGAACCGATTATAATTAAATATGAAACCGAGTTTGTCGTAGCGGCGGCGGCAGATATCCCCGCCAACACAAAGCTCACACCCGAGCTGCTCGAGCTCGTCGAAATCCCCAAAGACGCTATTGCGAGCGGGGTGGCAAGCGAAATGGATCAGCTCATAGGCAAGACAACCAAATATCCGCTGATAAAGGGCGAGCAGTTTTATTTATACAAGGCCGCCGATATCGGCGACGCCGACAACGAGAGGCTGTCCGACCGGATAAAGTCGGGATACCGGGCCTACACAATCTATGCCGATGAGGTGACCGGGCTTGCCGGGTATCTGCGAATCGGTGACCGGGTTGACATAATGGTGACAGCCAAGGTTCCGGCCGAAACCGGGGACGAGGAAACCCCCGAGGAGGTTACCGAAACCTTTTATTTTTTAACCAACATTCCGATAATAGCGGTCGGCAGCGCATCGCAATACGCAAGCGGGCAGACCGAGCTTAACGCCTATTCAAGCATAACTCTTGAGACAAAGGTCGAGGACTGCACTATGTTTGAATATTATATATTGAACGGAACTGTCAAGGTTGTGCTGCGCGGATTCGGCGATGAGTCAGAAATCTCCGACGCGGCCTTTCCTGATTGAGTGGAGCGCTATGGAAAAGTTGAAAATTGCGGTCGTTGCAGACGATCTTGACATAAAAATAAAGCTCAAAAATGTCCTGGCAGTCGAGGCATTTGCCGTGATCGGTTTTTTGGGGTATGACGGCATGACAAGCCTGAAGCTGCTCGGATACAATCCCGACGTGGTTGTTATGGTTTACAATCAGGGCGCGGGCGATGCCTTTGAGATTGCCGAGCAGGTTTATTCGGAAATAAAGGGCGCGAGCGTTGTTATGCTGGCCGAGGAGGTTGATCTCGCCCTGCTCTCGCGCGCCATGCAGCACGGCATAAAGCAGGTTTTGCCGATAGCCGACGTTGAGAGAAGTCTTGGAGACGCGATAATCAAGGCAAACTCGCTTGAGAAAAAGCGAATGTCAGACAGCGCTCCGGCTCCGCGCGGCAGATGCCGCGTTATCTCATTTTTCGGGGGAAAGGGCGGAACCGGCAAAACCACGCTGGCTGTAAACACCGCCGTTTCTCTTGCCTCCTCGGGGCGAAAAACACTGATAATCGACGCCGACCTGCAATTCGGCGATGTTGCCGTCTTTCTTGACCTTGACCCGCAGGACACCATATACGAACTCGCCCGCGAGAGCGGAGATATGAGTATTGACACGGTGAAAAGTATGCTTGCAATGCACAAAAGCGGCCTTGATCTGCTTGCGCCGCCCAAGAGCCCCGAGCTTGCCGAGTGCGTGACCGACCGCGCCGTTGAGATGATTATCAATACCTCACGCCCCTATTACGAATACATAATAATCGATCTCTCTCCCGGATTTTCGGACACGACAGTGTCGGCCTTAGAGAACAGCGACACTATAAATCTTGTTGCAAATGTCGATATCGTGTCGCTCCGAAACGCGAAAATCTGCCTCGGAATACTTGACGCCCTGCGCCAAAAGGACAAGGTTTCACTCCTGCTCAATCGCTCCGCCTCGGGCATAATCACAAAAAATGATTTTGAAAAAATACTCATGCTATCCCCGAAGCTCTGCCTTCCCGACGACGCCAAAACCACCTCCTCCTGTATGAATCGCGGCACCCCCTTTGTTATGGCCGCGCCAAAATCAGCCGTTGCCAAAGCGGTGAGGGCATACGCGGCGACGTTATAGGGTTGTCAGATACTAATAAATCCTGCCTTCGTCGGATCTGCACAGCTTCATGACGGTTTGAATTTTTTGCAAATTGCGCGTTGTGGCGCAATGCTATTACAATTTTAGCCGCATAGGGCGGCGTAGGAGTTATAAAAATGAGTCTGCTTGAACGAATGGAAAAGATAAAGTCGCCCGCCGGCCAGCCGGCAGCCGACACCTCCTCGGCCTCGGACGAGCTTTTTCACATAAAAAATAAAATCCACAGTCAGGTCATAAACGAAATAAATAAGCAAAATCAAAAAGACATAAACGGGGATTTTGTAAGAAGCCTGATTCTTGAAACGGTCGGAGTGCAGGTTCGAGAGGCCGCTAAGGCAGACAAAAGCAAAATAGCCGACGACATTTACAACGACATCATGGGCTACGGCCCGCTTGAGGAGCTTCTCAGCGACCCCGATGTGTCCGAGATAATGGTAAACGGCCCGAACAAGGTCTTTGTAGAGAGGAAGGGGCGAATACACCTGACCCCTCTGCGTTTTCGCGACAACGCCCATGTGATGAACGTAATCGACCGCATAGTCTCGCGAATCGGCAGGCATATAGACGAGTCAAGTCCGATGGTCGACGCGCGCCTCTCGGACGGCTCGCGCGTTAATGCCATAATCCCCCCCGTCTCGCTCGTCGGCCCGGTTCTCACAATCAGAAAATTTTCAAAAAAGCGTATAACCGGCAACCATTTGATAGAATGGGGCTCGGCAAGTCCGAATATGCTGCTTTTTCTTGAAGCTGCCGTTAAGGGCAAGCTTAATATCATTGTCGCGGGGGGCACGGGAAGCGGAAAAACCACCCTTCTTAATGTCCTTTCCTCCTTCATTCCCCGCGACGAGAGAATTGTCACCATTGAAGATGCGGCCGAACTTCAGCTCTTTCAGGAGCACCTGATTACACTTGAGAGCCGCCCGGCAAACCTTGAGGGCAGCGGACAGATAAGCATCCGCGACCTTGTGAAAAATGCCCTTCGTATGCGCCCCGACCGGATTATTGTGGGCGAGGTGCGTTCCGGTGAGGCGCTCGATATGCTGCAGGCCATGAATACCGGGCATGACGGCTCGCTCACCACCACACACGCCAACACCCCGCGCGACACCGTTTCAAGACTTGAAACGATGGTGATGATGTCGGGCATGGAGCTGCCGCTCAGGGCGATAAGAGATCAGGTCTGCTCGGCTATAAATCTGATAGTGCAGCAGGCGCGCCTTCCGGACGGCAGCCGAAAAATAATCAGCATAACAGAGCTTGACGGAATGGAGGGCGATGTTGTTCGTATGCGCGACATCTTTATCTTTGACACACGGGGAGAGAAAGACTCTCAGGGCAGATTTCGGGGCGAATTCAGAGCCACCGGCATAAAGCCCCGCTGCATAGACAAAATAATCGGAAACGGAGTGGCCGTTAATAATGATTGGTTCAGATAAGGGCTGGCTTTTATTTGCGATATGCGCCTCATCGGTCGCCCTCTCCTTCCTTCTCTCCTATATAATTCTGCGCGGGCTCATGGAGCCAAGACTCACCGCCGAAAAACGGCTGGTTTTGCTCGCCCCCCCTCGCCCCGGAAAGGATGAACTCTCCTCGGACAGGACGAAAAAAAAGAAACGCACACATAAGAAGCGCCGTTTCGGGCAAACACTTGTCGGAGAGCTGCAGTCCGCCGGAGTGATGATGCGCCCCGAGGAGTTTGCAACGACATGGCTTGTCCTCAGCTTTGTCCCCTCAGGGCTGCTCGCCCTTCTGACCGGAAATATCATTATCGCCGGCGTTTTTGCCCTTGCCGGGATAGTCGGCCCCCCGCTCTATGTGAACAAACAGAAAAAGAAACGAGTGGCCGCCTTTGAGCAGCAGCTCGGCGATGCACTTGTCACTATGTGCAACTGCCTGCGCTCGGGGCTGACGCTCGGACAGGCAATAGAGAATATTTCGGTTGACATGGGCGAGCCTATATCAAAGGAATTTGCCCGACTATGCACCGAGGTGAAATACGGCAGCACACTCGAATCAGCGCTCAATTCGATGGCCGAGAGAATAGGCAGCGACGACCTCTCGCTCGCCGTCACCGCCATAAACATACAGCGCCAGACCGGCGGAAACCTCTCCGAAATTCTCGCCGGAATATCCGAAACCATCCGGGCCAGGGTTAAACTAAAGGCCGATGTACGGGTTGTAACCGCATCGGGGCGGATGTCGGGGATAGTCATCGGAGTGATGCCCATCGCGCTCGGACTTATAATTTATCTTATCAATCCCGAATATATGAAGTCCTTTGTCGCCTCGGGTGCCGGACGCATTATGCTCGCTATAGGCGCCGTTATGGAAACGCTCGGATTTCTCATGATAAAAAAGATACTTTCAATTAAGTATTAAGTTTTATGCAAATATTCAAGGAGGCGGTTTGTTTATGTTTTGGCTTGTCATCTTCTCGGCTCTATCGGCCTTTTTTATAGTCGCCCTTGCCCTCGGCCCGGCAGGGACAAGAGCCGACACGCGAAAACACCGGCTTGACCTTGTCGTTGTTAAGAAAAAAGAGGTTTTCGCAGAGCTTGAACTCTCGATGTACGAGCGCTTTGTCACGCCCGTACTCAAACAAATCAGCGCGTATGTATCAAAATTCAAGAGAAGCCGAAACAATAAAAAGGGGGAGAAGCTCGAGAAAAGTTTGCGCCATGCCGGCCTGCGCATCTCGCACGGCGACTATATTCTGATAAAAAACATAGTCATGGCACCCGCTCTGCTTGTGCCCCTCTTCCTCTTTTTTGTCGACCGAATAGATCCTCTTCTCCGCCTTGTGATCTTTTTGGTCGGACTTATCGTCTGGGTGCTTGTGCCCCGCTATTTTCTCTCCTCGCGGGTGTCGGCGCGGCAAAACCAGATAAAGCAGCAGTTGCCCGAGGTGCTCGACCTGCTCTCGGTCAGTATCGAGGCAGGGCTGGGCTTTGATTCGGCGCTGCAGAAAATCGCCGAGAAAAC
This sequence comes from Eubacteriales bacterium, assembly GCA_050309735.1. Classification (GTDB taxonomy): domain Bacteria; phylum Bacillota; class Clostridia; order Oscillospirales; family CAG-272; genus UMGS1002. The sequence goes on along the minus strand of JBNRMS010000039.1, from coordinate 3,718 downwards.
CGAGGGCCCTCTTATCGACGAGCTCATGCTCTTTGCCCGCGAGATTCAAATGGGCAAGCCGCGGCGCGACGCGCTGCGTGATTTTGGCGAGTGCAGCACAGTCCCCGAGATTAAAACCTTCGCCTCGGCTCTCATTCAAGCCGATAAGCTCGGCATACCCATAAAGAACCTACTCAAAAATCAGTCAGAACAGCTTCGCGACGCCCGCAGACACGCCGCCGAGGAAAAGGGCATGAAATCCCCCATCAAAATGATGCTCCCCATGATAATCTTCATCTTCCCTGTCCTTTTCATTATACTTCTCGGCCCTGTTATTGTACAACTTATCACGCAGTTTAAGACGCAATAAAAAAGGACACTATACCATGAAAAACTACTGCCTCAACATAGAAAAAGACAACCACCCGATTCTTCGCCATGTTATCCCCGCCGACACTTTTCTTAGCCGATTTGCCGGACTGATGATGAAAAAAGACCTCGGCGGTGCGGGCGGCCTATATATTTCGCCCTGCAATCAGATACACACCTTCATGATGCGCTTTGATATCGACGCGATATTCCTCTCTCAAAAGGGCGATATTCTACATATACTGTCGGCAATGAAGCCGGGCCGCGTGTCTCCCCGCGTAAGGGGGGCTGTTGGCGTGCTCGAAACCTCGCCGGGATTCGCCAAGCGCGAGGGACTTGCGGTGGGCGATAGATTAGATTTTGTAAAAGGAGCTTTATAAAAATGCAAGAAGTCAGAAAAATAATCTCGGTCAAAGAAGGCGGAGAGAGCGAGGATACCGCAAACTTTAAGACTTCGCTCTTTGGGTTTGACAAAAAAGCCGTAAAGGAGTTTATCGCCGCCGCCGAGGCAGCACAGCGGGCGGCGGCCGAGGCTTACGAGAGTAAGCTTGCCGAGCAGTCGGCCTCGCTTTCAATGGCACTGCGCGAGCGCGATAAGCTCTCCGATGAGATTGCTCAGCTTAGCGAAAAGCTCAAGATTCTGTCGGCAGACACAGATGAGAAGCAGAGCGGCCTGTCTGCCGAGAACTATATTCTCAAGGCGCGTATTGCCGACCTGTCCGAGGTCGAGAGGAAAAACGGGGAGCTGCTCTCAGAGATTAACGATCTTAAATCGCGCTGCGAGAGCCGAGAGCTTGAAAACAGGGAGCTTGAGAGGGCGCTTGGTGAAAAGGAGGAGGTAATCCTTGAGCAGTGCCGGAAATACTCGGATATTGAGAAGGGATTAAAGCTTGAAATAGAGCGAATAAAAACCGAGTCCGAGAGCGCATTGCGGCTCGCGCAGCGTCGGGGTGAGCTGGCAAGGGACAATATTTTGAAGGCGCTGAATGTTCTTGATCATGTTTGAGAAATAGTTTTTTTGTTATAATATTGTCTTGATTGCTCATTGTAATAAGATGCGTTGTGTTATTCTCTTGTCGCACGACAAGAGAGTAACCAAAGAAACGCGCCCGGGGAGAAACCAAGGTTTCTCCCCGGGCCCCTTACTATCTCGTATCGTGCTTGTATATAAAAAGCGGTTGCGCGCCGCTTCCGGACCCAATTGGGGGTTGGGTTCAGACACATCATGCTCCGGAATCAGCCGAGCCAAATGCTCCAAAAGTTTTTGAGGAGGCGTTGGGGGAAATTCCCCCCAACGCCTCCTCGCATCCTTACCCTTTCAACATCCCCTGCCTCCCGGCGATCTCGCGAAACTGTTTTACCGTTTCTGCGAAGGTTGAGCAGGCAGCCTCGACTACCTCGGGCCGGGTCATGTCTATATCGGCGACCTTGAGGCTCTCAAGCGGCGATTTTGAGCCGCCGCACTTGAGAAACTCAAGGTATTTGTTTATATAAGCCTCTCCCTGCTCGTTAATTTTTTTGACCACGCTTGAGGCGGCCGATATGCAGGTGGCGTATTTATAAACATAGAAATTATAATAGAAATGCGGAATGCGCATCCATTCCATCGAAATAGGATTATCAACCACAACGCGCGGCCCGAAATATTTTTTGACTATTAAATAATAACGCTCGCAGAGCAGCTCACGCGTAAGAGGCTCGCCCGATTCAACAAGTGCATATATCTCCTTTTCAAACTCGGCAAACATTGTCTGGCGGAAAAGAGTGCCTTTAAAAATCTCCATCAGATGATTGAGAACAGAGAGCTTTTCCATATCGTTTTCCGATTCGCGCAGCCTTTTCTCGGAGAGAAGCAGCTCATTCACCGTCGAGGCCACCTCGGCCACAAAAATGGTATAGCTTGAAAGATGAAATTCGTTATTTCGCCGCGAGAGATCGGAATGCATAGAATGCCCCGCCTCGTGCGCCAGAGTTGAAACGTCGTCAAACTTACCGTTGAAGTTGAGTAGTATATGAGGCTCTGTATCATAGCTGCCGGCGCTGTATGCCCCGCCCCGCTTGCCCTTGTTCGGATAGACATCAACCCAGCCTCCCTCAGATAATCCGTCCTTGAGCCGGTTGTAATACTGATCTCCGAAAATTTTAACCGAGCCGAGCACCTCCTCTCTTGCCTCCTCGTAGGTATAGCTACGGTCATAGTCGGCGATGAGAGGGGCGTAGATATCGTATATATGCAGCTTTGACAGGCCGAGAACCTGCCGTTTTAGCTCGTAGTAGTCAAAGAGCACGTCAAGATGTCTGCTAACCGTATCTATTAGGTTATTGTATATCTCGGGCGTCACCTCGTCTGCAAAGACAGACGCCTCAAGGCTACTCCCATATCCCCGGATCTTTGATATAGTCGCTTTTTCTTTGACAAATCCATTGATTATTGTGGCTATCGTGTTGCCAAACTGCCCATAGCCACGATAAATCTTATTGAAGGCGGCGCGGCGAACGCGACGGTCAGAGCTCATCAGGAATTTGACATATGAGGTGTCGGTCAGCTCGACAAGGCGGCCGTCCTCGCCCCGGATTTTGCCGAAATCCATATCGCAATCGGTGAGAATGCTGTAAATTCCGTCGTGCGAGTCGAGGCAAGCGCTCATCGACGCCATCAGCCACTCGCCCTCGTCCGAGAGGGTGTAGGGCTTGCGGCGAAGCTCAAGCTCTATTGTTCGCCGGTATTTCTCAAGCTCGGGAGAGGCCGAGAACCATTCGTCAAGCGTCTTTTGGTCAAGTCTTAAGAGATAGGGGCTGGCGAAATAGGAGGCAGACGCGAAGCGGTTGAAAAGGTCAATCACCTTGGCGGTCTGCGCCTGCCAACTGTTAACCGAGGTGTCAACGTCGAAATTACGCGCCGCATATTCATAGAGCCGGCCGAGCTTACGATCGATTGCAAAGTGGTCGGAGAGAGCCGAGGCAAGCGCCTCGGGACTATTTAACATAGTGCTCTCGTGCTTTGGATAATCGGCAATCAACGCCTCGCAGGCGGCGAAATCGGCCGCAAAAGCGCCCTCATCGGTGTAAACCGACGACAAATCCCATTTGTACTTTGCCGGAATCCCGGCTCTTTCGTTTGTCATATAACCTCCATGCCGCCCTCTGGCGGCTAAAATAGATTTTGTTAAGTTCGCAAGTGAATTTCTCCCTCGCGTTTCCTTGCTTTTGCGACATCGCAGCTTTCTTCGAAAGCTGCCAATGTACATATTATATCATAGTCGCAAGTGAATTTCTCCCATGCGTTTCCTCGCTTTTGCGACATCGCAGCTTTCTTCGAAAGCTGCCAATGTACATATTATATCATATTCGCAAGTGAATTTCTCCCATG
>JBNRMS010000038.1:0-26934 GCA_050309735.1 Eubacteriales bacterium | reverse complement strand
GATAATTATCAGTACCCATCCCAAATGCCAAATTCCAATAAAATAAGATGCTGCCGCGAAAGCCGCCGTTGCAACAAGCGTGCCGCCCACACTTCCCTCCACTGTCTTTTTCGGACTGATTGAAGGGATAAGCTTATGCCGCCCGAAGGCCATGCCCGTGAGATATGCAAAGGTGTCGGTAACCCAAGCACCGATGAATATTAAGAGATAGATATATCCTTCGTCAAGGTCGCGCAGCCAGACTATGCCCGAAAAAGCAAAGATGATATAGAATGCCAAGAAAAAAGCCGAGGCGGCCGAGGCGAGCGAGGTTTTATTGTTTCCAAATACAATTATAGTCATATCCCAGAGTATCAAAAGGATTATGGCAAGCAGCGCCCCAGCGCTCAGATATAGGGGGTTATCCAAATATCTGACAAGAAAGGGAGGTACAGCGCCTGCTATATATAAGGGCAGGGTCAGCCAAAGATTTTTGTGCACCCCCGTACAGCGAAAAATTTCAAACAGCGCCACAAGGCTGAACAGAGCCACGACAATCGGAAATAACACCGAGTCGGAAAAGATGAGAATCGGTATCAGCACCGCAACGCTGACTATCACTGTAATTGTTCTTTTTAGCATTTTAACCCCCATACCGCCCGAGGGGCGGCTCAAATAGACTTTGAATTTTCGGCAGGCTTGCCCGCAAAAGAGGGGCAGTGTCCCACTTTGCAAAAGCGGAGCTTTGCTCCGGTTTTGGAAAATTCACGCGCGAAAAGGCAGGATTCAATATAATGAGAAAAAAACTATCACGCGACCATGCCTTTCGGTTTATAAAACTGTACTCCCGATGCAAATCGGATATACCAAAATCAAACAGCCAACTCAAAATAATGCTCGCCTCGTCTGTTTCGAATAGCGATAAGCGGCGGGTCAGAGCACGCCCCCGTATCTTCGGCGGCGGCGGCCGTATTCCTTGATTGCGGCATCAATGTCTGACGAACCAAAATCAGGCCAGAGAACATCGGTAAAATAAAGCTCGGAATAAGAGGACTGCCAGAGCAGGAAGTTTGAGAGGCGGTATTCATTTGCGCTTCTTATAATGAGGTCGGGATCGGGGCAGTCGGCGGTATAGAGAGTTGCGCTTATGTCCTCCTCGGTAATATTCTTTTTGCCGGCGGCGGCAAGAATAGAGAAAGCGCGAACAAGTTCGGCGCGACCGCCGTAGTTGAGAGCCACATTGAGTACCAGTTCGCGGTCTGCCGTGCGCTCGGTGAGCAGGCGGAGGCGCTCGCGAAGGTCATCGTCAAAAACACTCGTATCTCCGGGGAATCTGAACGAAACATTATATTTATCCATCTCGCGCTCGCATTCTGAGATATACTCCGAGAGAAGACGCATTATCGCGTCTGTCTCGGATTTTGGTCGCATCTTAAGGTTTTCGGTTGACAGCGCGTAGACCGTGACATATTTAAGACCGATATTGCGGCAGTACTTCACCGTCTCCCGGAAGGCTCGGGCACCCGCTCTGTGTCCGTATTCGCGCGGCATCCCTCGTCTGGTCGCCCAGCGACCGTTTCCGTCCATTATAAAGGCGATATGTTGCGCGCCGTATAGATTATATGGCTTGTTGACTCTCTTTTTCATTCGACCCCCGCGCCGCCCGGGGCGGCTCAAATTGAATACTTGTCTTTATTTTAATCGGGTGGTAACTGACGTCCCACCCGAGTTTTTTCAGATCTGCATTATTTCTTTTTCTTTGCGCTCGGTAACCGCGTCGACGGCCTTAATGTACTTATCTGTAAGCTCCTGAATCGACTTTTCCGATGCTTTCTGTTCGTCCTCGGTCATCTCGCCGTCTTTTTTCATTTTCTTAATAGCGTCGTTAGCATCGCGTCTTATGTTGCGTATGGCGACCTTAGCATCCTCGCCGAGTTTCATAACCTGTTTTGTGAGTTCTTTTCTTCTCTCCTCGGTCGGCTGCGGGAAGTTCAGGCGTATTACCTTGCCGTCGTTGTTCGGCATAATGCCAAGATCTGATGCCTGTATAGCCTTGACCATTGCCTTCAAAGTCGACATATCATAAGGAGAAATTACGAGTGTTTTCGCGTCGGCAACCCGGATGTCTGCCATTGTACTCAGTAGCGTCGGCTCCCCGTAATATTCAAAAGTTATCTTTGAGAGAATAAGGGGGTTTGCCTGACCCGCTCGTATCGTCGTTAAATTCGACTCATAAGCGGCGATAGATTTTTGCATCTTTTCTTCAAATTCTTTGTTGTTGAGTTTCATGATACCATGTTCCGGGCGGTGCCGGGTCTCCTTTCAAATTTAAATATATTAGTGCGTTCTGCCGCAGCTCTGTCAATAAGTGATTGTGCCTATATCCTCGCCTGTGGCGGCGCGGTAGATATTCATGGGCGAGGAAAGCCCGAAGGCACAGGTTAAAATTTTGTTTGTTTCACAAAATGCCGTCGCCGTAAGATCATAGGCAGCAAGCCTTTTTGTGAGTATCTCGTCATATGACACCCTGTCGTATTTTTTTGCATCGGGGTGTATTGCGGGGTCTTTATCGTATATCCCGTCAATATTTTTTGCCATGAGCACTATATCAACCTCAAGCTCGGCGGCCCGCAAAACGGCTCCGGTATCGGTTGAAAAATATGGGTTGCCGGTTCCACAGCCAAGGATTATTATCTTCCCGGCCTGCATAAGCGCCTTTGCCTTGTCTGTCACATATTTCTCGGCAAATTCGGGCATGGCAACCGGAGTCATAACCTCGGCGTCGCCCCCCCGCTGGATAATCATATCTTTGAGCGCTATGGCGTTGATAACGGTTGCGAGCATTCCCATATGATCGGCGCGGCAGCGGTCCATGCCTCTCCCCTGCCTCGCGCCCCGCCAAATATTCCCGGCGCCGACTACAACAGCCGTCTCAATCCCATCTTTGACGCACATAATCAGCGCATCGGCAACCTCTTCGAGAAAATCGAAATCAATTATGTTCCCATCTTTTGCCTGCATGGCCTCGCCCGAAAGTTTAACGAGCGCTCTTTTGTGTTTTGGTTTTGTCATATAAATGACCATGCCTTTCTGCGATATATGAGCTCTATGCCGCCCGGCGCAAGCCGAGCCGCCCCAAAAACGGAGCGGCGGCGGCACAAAACCCTGTCTCTTTACGTAATATATATATTTTACAGCATAAGCCGGGATTTGTAAACCTTTTTCATGAAAATATTTCTATCTGTCGCCCCCGCTGACCGACTTTCCCGCTCACAGGTGCAATTCTTATAGTTATTTTTTGTTTTTGCCAAAAAATTATATGCATTCTAAACAGTTGACAAATCCTTGATTTGGTTATATAATGTTTTATAATAGCAAAAAGCGTCAACGGAGATTAAGTAGGTTGCAAAAAGCGGCACAGAGAGGGACGGTGGCTGAGAAGTCCCGCGCTAATATGCCCGAAACTCACTCCGCCGGCTCGCGCCGCGCACGGCACCGAAAGGAAACAAGTAGACTGCCGCGGGTTCTCCCGTTATAGAGACAGGGCATGATTGTGCCTTATTAGTGCGTCACTTGTGACGAATTCGGGTGGTACCGCGAATTTTTGTTTATTCGCCCCGGAAGGTTTTATAAAACCTTCCGGGGCTTTTTATATTTTGATTGTAAGGAGACTTTTATGGAATTCATCAATGTTACGCTCGGCGAATGGATGGATAAGATCGCTCGCGAGCACCCCGACCGCGATGCGGTTATCTACACAGATAAGTTTGATTACCGCCGAACCTGGCGAGAGTTCAACGACGAAATCGACATGACTGCAAAGGCCTTCATGGCTCTCGGAATCGGCCGGGGCGATCATGTCGCAATCTGGGCTACAAACTACCCGCAGTGGATGCTCACCCTCTATGCCTGTGCAAAAATCGGCGCGGTGCTGGTCACAGTCAACACCGCTTATAAAATACATGAGGTCGAATACCTGCTCGGGCAGTCTGACACAAAAATGCTTGTCATGTGCGACTCTTTCAAGGACGTCAGCTATGTTGACATAATAAACCGCCTCTGCCCCGAGTTCGCCGAGGGAGAGAGGGTCGTCTCGCGAGACTGCAAGCGCCTTCCCCGCCTGAGGACCGTCGTCACAATAGACGAGGCCTGCCACTCCGGAATGTTCAACTGGAAGGAGCTGTCCTCTCTTGCCGCTCAGATATCTGACCAAGAATATGCCGCGGCGCGGGAGGGGCTATCCTGCCACGACACAGTGAATATGCAGTACACCTCAGGCACTACCGGTTTTCCTAAGGGAGTTATGCTCACCCACTACAATATCCTAAACAACGGCCGGCAGATTGGCGACCGCATGAAATTCACCCCCGATGATAAGCTCTGTATCACAGTTCCCTTCTTCCACTGTTTCGGCCTCGTGCTCGCGCAGATGGCCTGCATCACACACGCCACCACGATGGTGCCGGTCAATTATTACAGTCCGATAAAGGTGATGGAGGCCTGTCAGAAGGAAAAATGCACGGCGCTTCACGGTGTGCCGACCATGTTCATCGCCATTCTTGAGCATCCGCGCTTCAAAGAGTTTAAATTCAATCTCCGCACCGGCATTATGGCCGGCTCGCCCTGCCCCATTAAGGTTATGCAGCAGGTTATCGAACAGATGGGAATGTACGAAATCACTATTGTCTACGGGCTGACGGAGGCCTCGCCCGGTTGCACGCAGACCACTACCGACGACAGTGTAGAGCGCAGGGTTAACACTGTCGGGCGTGCTTTTGAGGGCGTTGAAATTAAGCTCATTAACCCAGAAACAGGAGAAACACTCGGGCCCGGGCAGGTCGGCGAGTTTTGCGCGCGCGGATATAACATAATGAAGGGGTACTACAAAATGCCCGAGGCAACCGCGCAAGCTATAGATGCCGAGGGCTGGCTGCATACGGGCGACCTTGCAACGGTTGACGAGCATGGCTACTACAAAATAACCGGCCGCAGCAAAGATATGATTATCCGGGGTGGCGAGAATATCTATCCTAAGGAAATTGAAGACTTTATCTACACGCACCCGTCTGTGCGCGACGTTCAGGTGGTCGGTATCCCCTCTAAGATATACGGGGAGGAAATTATGGCCTTTGTCATCCCCAAAGAGGGGGAAGAAATAGGCGAGCAGGACATCAAGGATTTTGTTCTTGCCTCGATGGCAAAACACAAGGTGCCTTCGTTCGTTGAATTCATCGACGCCTTCCCGATGAATGCTGCCGGAAAGATACTTAAATACAAACTCCGCGAGATGGCTATTGACCTGAAAAATCTGCATGACGACGCCTCTGTTGAGACGGCGTAGGATCGGTTTTATACGAGCGCTCCGAGTGTTGATATTAATATCTTTTCGTGGTATAATTAAGCACGGAATCTCTGCGCAAAAATCCTTTTGCCGCTTGTATACACACAAATAGCTTGCTGATTCCCCAATAAAACCCTCCCCCGCACCTATAAAATTTAACAAATCCGGAGGTTTACATGAAACTATCATTCTCAACTCTATCCTGCCCCGACTGGAGTTTCCGCGACATATACGCCACCGCCGCCGACCTCGGTTACTCGGGAATCGAGATTCGCGGCATCTCAGACGAGATATACGCCCCCCGCATTTTCGCCTTCTCAGACGCAAAAATAGAGAGCACGAAGGGTCACCTCGCCCGCCGCTCGCTCGGTATTCCGATACTGACATCGGGAGCCTATATACTTGGTAACCCTGATATAGACGCAGCAAGGCGGGAGGTTGAGGACTATTCTTCTCTTGCTGCCAAGCTCGGAGTGAAATACACCCGCGTCTTAATCGAGAGAACACCAAATCCCGAACTCACAAATCCAGACCTTGCGGGTGCCGCGAGTGAATATTCACTCATGTGTGATATCGCCGCCCGGCACGGCGTCACGCTTCTGACCGAGACAAACGGCACCCTCGCCGACACAAAAAAGTGCCGCGCCTTCCTCGATTCGGTTAATCGGGAAAACTGCGGCGTTATCTGGGACGCGCACCATACGGTGAGGTATTTTGGCGAAGCGCCGGCTGTGTCTGTCGCGAATCTGGGCGGATATCTCAAGCATGTTCATCTAAAGGACTCGGTGATGGGCAGTAACGGTAAAATCACCTACCTTCTGACCGGCTACGGAACGATTCCCTTTGCCGAAATAATCGCCGCATTGAAGTGCTCCGGCTACGACGGATATCTCTCATACGAGTGGGTTAAACGCTGGTCGCGCGAGCTTGCCGAGCCGGGCGTGGCGCTGCATCAATATATCAATTATTTGAGGTCGCTTATATAGGACGGCGTAGGGCGCGACGCCTCGGCGCATTACTTGCACAAACCACAGGGCGTCGCGCCCTACAAATATGTTGATTGCTAATTTTATTGCCATACTAAAAAAGAAAACAAACAAAGCATATGGTTTTAACATGTGGTAGGATAGCCTAAATTTTTATCCCTCGCCGCCTTTATCCCGCTCCAAAAAACCTACGCCATCCGCCCGGACAGGCGCTTGCCGCCGAGAACATGAAAATGCAGGTGTTTTACCGACTGGCAGCCGTCCTCACCGATATTTGTCGCAACGCGATAGCCGCCCGACAAGCCCTCGGCGGCGGCAATTTTCGGTATTGCCTCAAAAATCGCGGCGACGCATGCGCTGTTTTCTGCGTCAATGGCGTCGGCCGAGGCAATGTGCAGCTTCGGCACGACCAAGATATGCACCGGTGCTTGCGGGTTGATGTCGCGGAAAGCATAAACCAATTCATCCTCATAGACCTTTGCCGACGGGATAGTGCCGGCGATAATTTTGCAAAAAATACAATCCATATTTATAAATCTCCCTTAAAATAATATCACATAACCGTCGGGTTATGTCGGCGCCGATTGAATTTTATTTCATGCTAAATTTTATCACACGGCGGCATAATTGTCAAGATTTACCGCACAGCCCGGTGCGGAAGAAAGGTATGTATAATGGAACTTAAGATTACCGAGGATCTATGGAGTTATCTTGAGCGTCAAGACAAGCCCATCGTTATATACGGCATGGGAAACGGCGCCGACAAAGTTATTTCGCTCGCCGCCAAACACAAGATTGAGATAGCCGACTTTTTCGCGAGCGACAGCTTTGTCCGGGGGCAGTCCTTTCACGGAAAAACTATGCTCACCTATTCGGGTGTGCGTGAAAAATACGGCGACGGGAACTTCATAGTACTACTTTCTTTTGCAACAAGACTCCCCCAGGTAATCGAAAACATAAAAAATATCGCTTCAGAGAACGAGCTTTACGCCCCCGACGTGCCGGTTGCGGGCAGCAATATTTTTACGCTTGAATTTTATGAAAAATATAAAAGCGACCTCAAAAGCGTTTATCAAATGCTCGCCGACGCAACCTCCAAAAACGCGCTTTATAACATAATATCATATAAACTAACCGGAAAAATCGACTATTTATTTAATTGTGAGCATCAAAGAGAGGAAATCTTCACCTCGCTTCTCACCCCCGGCAAATACAACGCCATAGCAGACCTCGGCGCCTTTACAGGCGACACCATCCGCGAACTGCTCGAATATTCGCCCTCGCTGCGCTACTCGATTGCCATGGAGCCCGACCGCAAAAATTTCCGCAAACTCCAAAGATATGCCGACGGCGAGACGCGGTGCAGAATCGCCGCGCTCAACCTTGCCGCGTGGTCTGAGCCGAGAAGCCTTTCTTTTGAAGGCACGGGCAATAAAAACTCGAATGTTTCGGCGGGACAGAATACCCACACAGTCGACGCAGAGTCGCTCGACAATATTCTATCCGGCAGAGCGGTTGACTATATCAAATACGATGTTGAAGGCTCGGAAATGGAGGCTCTGCTCGGCTCCTCGGAGACAATAAAGCGCCACTGCCCCGAACTATGCGTCTCGCTCTACCACCGCTCCGAGGATATTTTCCTTCTCCCCATGCTCATAAATCACCTCAACCCCTCATATAAATTTTATATCCGCCGCGGGAAATATCTCCCGGCGTGGGACATTAATCTCATCGCGACAATCAACTGACGCTATCTCGCCGCTTGCCTCCTTGCGTGGATTCCGGCGCCCCACTCCCCAAAAACAAGCCCGGCTTGAATTATCAAGCCGGGTTTGTTTTTTACTTGTATTTACGCTTTCTTGCTGCTTCGGACTTCTTCTTGCGCTTTACGCTGGGTTTTTCATAGTGTTCCCGTTTGCGGAGCTCGGCAAGGACGCCCGAGCGAGCGCACTGCCGCTTAAAGCGACGGAGCGCACTATCAAGAGTTTCACCGTCTTTGAGCTTAACTTCTGCCATTCTTTTTCCCCCCCTCCGCTTGCAGTCAAGAGTATCTTCTCACGACAAATTTACCCTACTATTATACAATAATATCTCCCATTTGTCAATAGCTTTCCGCTATTTTCAAAAAATCAATTGATTTATTTCACCACAAAGTTAATTATGCGATTAGGAACTGTTATTTCCTTGATAACTGTCTTCCCGTCAAGCAATGGCGCTATCTTCCCATCGGCTCTTGCGGCAGCGAGAGCCACCTCACGCGTACAGTCGAGCGGGAGCATTATTGTTCCCCTTAATTTCCCGTTTAACTGAACAGCAACCTCGACATTCGAGTCGACCGTCTTTGCCTCGTCATATGCCGGCCATTCCGAGAGCGCAAGCAGCCCTTGCTCTCCCTCTCTCTCCCAGATTTCCTCGGAGATGTGGGGTGCGAGGGGTGCGAGCAGCTTGACCAATGTTTTCAGCTCATCGTGAGTGAGACTTCCGTGCTCGTAAATATCATTAACCAGCGCCATCATCGCGGCAACTGCGGTGTTGAACTTCATCTCGTCGAGGTCGCTCGACACCTTCTTTATAGTCTTGTGAAACTTAACGTCAAGCTCGGGCGTAATTCCATTGCCACGAACCATATACAAAAGTCCTTCAACCCGGTCAAGAAAGCGCTTACAGCCCCGAACACTGGCCTCTGACCAGGGAGCGGCCTTCTCATAGTCGCCCATAAAGAGGATGTAGAGCCGCAGCACATCAGCACCATATTCATCGACAACGTCGTTAGGGTCGACCACATTACCCTTTGATTTACTCATCTTCTCACCGTCCGGACCGAGAATCAGCCCCTGCGCGGTGCGCTTGGCGTAGGGCTCCTCGCAGGGCACCTCGCCTATATCATAGAGAAATTTGTGCCAGAAGCGCGAGTAAATCATGTGCCTGGTAACGTGCTCCATGCCGCCGTTGTACCAGTCGACCGGCAGCCAGTATTTCAGCTTTTCGGGGTCGGCAACAGCCTTATCATTATGAGGGTCGATATAGCGCAGGTAATACCATGACGAACCCGCCCACTGAGGCATCGTGTCGGTCTCGCGGCGCGCCGCACCGCCGCACTTCGGACATTTGCAGGAAACATATGATTCAATTTTTGCCAGCGGGCTCTCGCCGCCCTCGCCCGGCTCAAAGTTTTCAACCTTTGGTAAAACCAGCGGCAGCTGGTCATACGGAACAGGAACAATTGAGCAGCGCGGGCAGTGTATAATCGGTATCGGCTCGCCCCAGTACCTCTGGCGATTAAATGCCCAGTCCTTCATTTTGAACTGCACACCGGCCTCGCCAATTCCAAGCTCTACAAGCTTTGCCGTTGCAACACTCACCGCCTCCTCTCTGGTTTTTATGCCATTAAGGAAGCCTGAGTTGACCATCTCTCCCTCGCCTGTATAGGCGGCTGTCGCAATGTCCCCGCCCTTTATAACCTCGATTACATCAAGGCCGAATTTTTTAGCAAAGTCATAGTCGCGCTCGTCGTGCGCGGGAACTGCCATAATCGCACCGGTTCCGTAACCCATCATCACATAATCGGCTATGTAAACCGGAATCTCCTTGCCGGAAAAGGGATTTATCGCGCAGAGACCTTCAATCTTAACGCCGGTTTTATTCTTTGTGAGCTGTGTGCGCTCAAATTCGGTTTTCTTTGCGCACTCTGCTCGATAGGCGTTAATCTCGGGCATATTTTTTATTTTGTCTTTGTATTTGTCGATTATCGGGTGCTCGGGAGCTATAACCATAAAGGTCGCTCCGAACATTGTGTCGGGTCTGGTTGTATAAATCCTCAGGCTATCGTCTACGCCGTTTATCTTAAATTCGACAAAAGCGCCGATTGATTTTCCTATCCAGTTTATCTGCTGCTGGCGTATGTTCGGGAGATAATCAACCTCTTCAAGACCCCGGAGCAATCTCTCGGCATATTCGGTAATACGCAAATACCAAACGTCCTTCGATTTCTGGACTATATCGCTGCTGCATATGTCGCACTTGCCGCCCTGAGAGTCCTCGTTTGAGAGGACGACCTTGCAGCTCGGACAGTAGTTGACCAGCGCCATGTCGCGAAAAACAAGACCGCGCTCGAACATTTTAAGGAAGATCCACTGTGTCCATTTATAATAGTTTTCGTCGGTTGTGTCAACAACTCTTGACCAATCGAAGGAAAAGCCGATTCGCTTGAGCTGCGAGGTGAATTTTTCAATATTCTTATCTGTCGCCGCCCTTGGGTGGACGCCGGTTTTTATGGCATAGTTTTCGGTTGGCAGCCCAAAGGCATCAAATCCTATCGGAAAAAGCACATTATATCCCTGCATTCGGCGCTTGCGCGAGATAACTTCAAGACCCACATAGGCCTTGATATGTCCGACGTGCATTCCCGATCCGCTCGGATAGGGAAATTCCACAAGAGCATAAAACTTAGGTTTCTGCGAGCCATTCTCGGCGAGAAAAGCGCCCTCCCGCTCCCAGCGCGCCTGCCATTTTTCTTCAATTGTCTTAAAATCGTATTTCATTGTCTGATTATTACCTTTCATATCGACGGCGGCCCGAAATTCTCGCCGTCCTCCGTCGAGTCAATTTCACCGAGTTCTTCCATGTCACCGTAATCTCGGCTATCCTCGGAACCGACCGCGTCGGCCTCGGTGACGTCTCCGTAAAGCTTATCAAGATTATAAAAATCCCGCGCCTCTCGGCTGAAGATGTGGACGATCACATTGCCGTAGTCAAGCAGCACCCACGCGCCGTTTCCCCTGCCCTCAATTCCGGACGGGTGCAAACCGCGCAGACGGGTTTTGTATTCAACCTCATCTGCAAGACCCTTAATCTGTGTGGTTGAGTTTCCGGTGCAAAGCACGAAATAATTGGCTATCATCGTTTTGTCCTCAACGTGCAGCACCTTTATATTCCGGGCTTTTTTATCATATAGTATATCGCGAATTGCGTCTGCAAGCTCGCGCGGTTCGGCATCCTTTAGCGATGGGAGAAGTCTATATTGTTCGTCTGTCAGTATCTCTCTCATTAATCCCTCTTTCCCGGGATCATTTGTCTGTGACGCTGATCCCGATACCGTTTTTATTTATATCGTCGGCTCGGTATTCTTTTATGGTATATCCGTCGCCGTAATAAATCTCCTCAAAATGCGGGTAGGCCTCGCTTGTGAAGCTGCGCTCCTTGTCAAATTCGTTTTCCTCAAGCGGGCTGCCCGAAAAATTCAGATAGGTGTTGACTACCTCGTATGACGCTGCGCGGTTGATTATATAATACCACGCTCCGCTGTCAACCTGTGTCCTTGCGTCGTTTCCGGGCAGGGTTATCATCGTAACCTCCGAGAGCTTAAGCGACATTCCCTTTTGAGCAAAAGAGAGACACTCGGAAAAGGTCATGTTTGTCTTTATGTCGTCGAGCATCACGCTTATTATCGCAGGAATTTTGAGTATGCTCACACCTGTTGTAAGCTTACCCGCAAAGGCGGCCATGAATATTTTCTGCGCATCTACCCTTGCGATATCACCCCTGACATAGCTTGAGCGGAAGCGCACAAACTGCTTTGCTCCCTCCCCGTCAAGCAGGTGCTCACCGGCGGTAAGGTGAATGTGAAGGTTTTGGGATGGGTCGTCGTAATCCATGTCGGCGGGGATTTTTACAGTAACTCCACCTAAAAGGTCGACCAGTGTTCCGACGGCGTCGAGCGAGAATTGTATTGTGTAGTCAATGTCTATTCCGAGCGCCGACTCGAGCGCCTCCGCAAAGGCGTCAATGCCGCCCAGAGACGAAATGGCGCCGTTAATCTTTCGATAAGATCCTCCGGAAGAACGAAAATATGTGTCGCGCGGAATCTGCACGATATTTACCTTCATGTTCTTTGTGTCAAAAGAAACCAGCATTATAACATCAGAAAGACCCGACACCTCGTCCTTGCCGATTGCAAGATAGATATATTTTTCTTCTTCGGAAGAAGCCTGTATGTCTGAGTCCTCCTCGGAGCCAATTATGCCATCGCCGTCAAGAAGTGCGCCTGTCGCGCCCCCGTTCTCCGGATTATCACCGGGCTCGGCAAACATAAAAACCGTCGCATAAATAAAAACAAAAAGGGCCGCAATCATAATACCTACGGTAACAAGCGGGAGCCAGGGGCTGCCGCGAAAGCTTTTCCGAATCACAAAAATTACTACCTTTCTTAGCGGATATGCCGCAATTATGTAATTCGGAATAATTATTATGAGGTATTTATTATTATGTGATGTGTTTTCTGCTCAAGCAAAGCTCTCAAATGCTTATCTGTCGTGTCCTGGCGACTTGCAGCGCCGATTATTAATAGGCTTCTTTATAATTATTATACCAAAATTCCGGCAGTTTTTCAACAGTTTTCCCAAAGAATATTCGCATCAAAGTCTTATTCGGAATACAGCTTTTTCTCTTCTATATATTCTGCCACTTTCGCCGGAAGATAATCAGAAATATCTTCTCCCGCTCTTATTTTTTTGCGTATATCGGTTGAGGACACTACGACCGGGTCGGCAACAATCCTCCTGAAGGCGACGCCGTATTTTTCATAGTATTCTTTGTTTTTTTCAATAATTTTTGCGTCAAGCTCTCTATTCTCCTCGCGCCGGATATAAGCCGGGCAGGAAAGTGCGAAAATTTCTTCAAATTCCCGCCATTGGTCAAAAGTCAGCATCATGTCTGTGCCGCAAAGGAGAAAGAGCTTGCGTTTCGGAGAACGTAACGCGCGAAGCGTGTCGACGGTGTAGCTCCGTCCGCCTCTGGCTATTTCAATATCGGAAACCCGAATCTTTTCCTCACCTTCAAAGGCCAGCTCACACATACGCAGCCTGTGTTCGGGTGCGTCCGAGAAACCGAGCTGCTTGTGCGGCGGGATTGCCGCCGGAATTATCAAAAGCCGGTCAAGCTTCATCTGCTCGACAAAGGCTCGCGCCGCAACAAGATGCCCGTTATGCACAGGCGCGTATGTGCCGCCGTAAATTCCGATTCTTGAAACTCCTTCTGTCATGACTGATACTATCTCCCATAAAAATACCGATAAAATACCGATATATTATTTAACACAACTATTTCCCGGCCATTTTACCAAAACACCGATATGCAGCCGCGGCCGAGCCGGCGCGTAATACTTTATTGCTTAGCAAGGCAAAACAGCTTGAGGTGTCTTGAGGCGAGTTTGAGGAAAGCTTTGAAGTGTTTTGAGACGGGTTTGAGGAAAACTTCCCACATGAAGTCTTCCCCAGCCCCTCTTTTGTTTGCCCGCTTAGAGCCGGCGCTTGATATTAAAGCTCAATTCTCTTTTGCTTCTCAGACTCGCGATAGAGAACAATTTTAGACCCGATAACGGTAACCACCTCGGCACCGGTGGCGCTCGCCAGCTCCTCGGCAGCCTCTCGGGGTGAGACGCCGCAGTTTTCAAGCACGCGCAGCTTTATCAGCTCGCGCGCCTCAAGGGCGTCTGATACTGTCTTAATTAGTTTTTCGCCAAGACCACCCTTCCCAATCTGCATTATTGTGTCCTCTTTTGATGCGAGCGAGCGCAGGTATGCCCTTTGTTTTGATGTTATCATAATAAATCCCTTATTCTGATTATTTCTTTTAGTTTTTCGGAGAGTGCTGCCACTGCCACCGCGCGATGACTGACGCGGTTTTTTTCCGCAGGCGTAAGCTCTGCGAAGGTTTTCCCTAATGGATCGAACCAGAAAAGCGGGTCATACCCAAATCCGCCCTCGCCGCGCTCCTCACAGAGTATCTCGCCGGGAACAACGCCTGTAACAACAAAATCACCCTCGCCATTACCATGCGGGTAGGCTACGGCAATGCAGCAGACAAATTCAGCGCTCCTGTCGGCAACTCCGCGCAAATTCTCGAGCAGCAGTCGGTTGTTAGCCCGGTCATCCCCGTGGTCACCCGCGTATCTTGCCGACAAAACACCCGGCGCCCCGCCAAGCGCTCCCACCGCAAGGCCCGAGTCGTCGGCCATCGAGAGATAACCAGACCTTGCGGCCGCCCTCGCTTTTATCATCGCGTTGTCGTGGAATGTGTCGCCGGTCTCCTCGATATCGTCGACAATCCCAACATCGTCAAGCGACAATATTTCAATACCCTCAACCTGACTTCCGAGCATAGCTCTATATTCTTCGATTTTATGCCTGTTTCTTGTGGCAAGAACAATTTTCATGCGTGTATATGCCTTTCTTTGATATATGTGCGATTTGTGCGGGGCGAGGCCTTCCCGCCCGCTCACTAAAATTGATTGTAAATAAACTGATTTGCATCGTATCCCACCCCATAAGCGCCGAATATCAATATCGAAACAAAAAGGAGTGAAAACACCGCAGCCGAGGCGGCGGTGCGCCCCTCAAGTCTTTCGCGCACGCTCTTTTTTACACCGAGCAGGCTCACCAGAAGCATGATAAGGCATCCGGCAAAAAGAACGATATAGTCGCCGCCACTAAGGCCAAGCGCGCTCATCTTACCGTTTATAAGATCGCTCCAATTAGGCGTGGTGAGCACACTCCCCCACATCCGAAAGGTTAGCGAAACATTGCGGTAACAGTCGAGCACGCGGGCGGTGCCCATCAGCCAAAAGGTGCGGATCATCATAAAAGCCGAATAACTCCTTGTGGAGGAGAGGCGGGAGGCGGCGCGGTGAAATCGGTCATAAAGCGGCTGAAGTTCTTGTGAGACAAGGATTATTAAGCAGTTGAGAAGTCCCCAGACGATAAAATTCCATCCAGCGCCATGCCACAGACCTGTTAAAAACCACGTGACAATGGTCGCAAAATAAACCGGAACCCGCTTCCCGAGCGTGTTGCCGAGCAAGGCGCGGCTCTTTTTTGAAAGCTTTTGCATAGGCCGCGAGACAGACAGCGGGTAGAAAACATAATCGGTAAACCATGTTCCCATTGTGATATGCCAGCGGCGCCAATATTCTTTGGTAGATTTGGAGAAGAAGGGAAAATTGAAGTTTTCGGCAAGTCTTATTCCGAGTGCTTCGGCAAGCCCAATTGTGATGTCAATCCCGCCGGTGAAGTCGGCATAGATCTGAATCGAATAAAAAAGTATCAAAAGGACAACATAAACGCCGCGATATTCGTCTGTGTTTCCCATCAGTTCGCCAACCGCCACAAGCACCCTGTCTGCGACGACAAGCTTTTTAAAATATCCCCACATCACGCGCTGAAGACCAAAAGTAACATTTTTCGAGCAGAATTTATGCTCGCCGAGAAGCTGCGGCTCAAGGTCGGAAAAGCGGGATATCGGCCCTTGAATCAGCTGCGGGAAGAAGGAGACAAAAAGGGCAAGCTTTGCCGGATTTCGCTCGGCCACAGCCTTCCCTCGGTAGACGTCTATAAGATATCCGACCGACTGAAATGTATAAAACGAAATGCCAAGAGGCAGGAGCAGATTCGGAATCGCGAAGCCCTCCGCGCCGAATCTGTGAAGAATTGTGTTGATATTCACCGCCGCAAAAGCGGTGTATTTAAGGGTTGCCAATATTCCAAAGACGAGAACAAGCCCCGCCGTCAAGAGATAGAAGCGGCGCTTTTTCGCCCTTGCCCTGTATTTCTTGCGCTCCTCCTTTGAAATAAGGGCGCGATTTGCCTCAAGATATGCGGCCTCACCCTCGGCCATTTTGCTCATGCCGTATGCCGTTAGAAAGGAGAGAGCCGTTGTTATCAATATAAATGCAAGATACTTCACCCCCGACAAGCCATAGAATATGTAGCTTGCCAGAAGCAGGAGCATCCACTGGGTCTTTTTCGGGACAATATAATAAAGAACAAGCAGCATCCCCGCAAAAAGTAGAAACTCGTATGATGTGAAAAGCACGTTTCTCAGTCCTCGTCAAGCTTTTCAATAAGCTTCATTATCGCTCGGGCCGAATTGAAATTCTCGGGGATTATCTCCTCGGCCGGAATGCTAACGTCGAATTCGTCATTTATCTCGGTTATCAGGGTCACAATGTCGAGCGAGTCGAGAATTCCCTCGTCAATAAGGCCTGTGTTTTCGCGAAAATCAATGTCGCTGTGAAGTTCGGCGAGTATATTCAACAATCTTTGCATAAATGCGACCATTCCTTTCTGCTTGCAGAGATTTGTTCCGATACCAGCGAAGCCGATATTGTCGCCATCCATATCGGCGGCAAAGTCACAAAGCTCGTTGTTTGAAAGAAAACAAGTTTTCTTTTAACTTAATCTCAATGTCTTAATATCGCCCGAGGGCGGCTCAAACAAGATTTTTAAGCGCCCGTCTGTCAAGCTTGCCGTTTGGCGTAAGCGGCAGGGCCTCAAGCTTTATAATGCTTGAAGGAAGCATATATCGGGGCAGATAATCCTTCAGATGCACCGTAAGCTCGCGCGGCTCGGCTCTGCCGACATAGAAAAGCAGAATTTTTTTATCCTTTTCGTCATAAAGGCAGGCGGCGCGCGCAACACCGGAGTGCCTGTCGGCCGCGGCTTCAATTTCGCCAAGCTCAATCCGATGCCCCATATGCTTAATCTGATAGTCGCGGCGCGAGATGAATATCAGCTCGCCCCTCCCGTTAGTGCGTGCTATGTCTCCTGTTCGGTAGACAATCTCGCGGTAGTGTCGGTTTAGCGGGTTTTGAACGAAAGCCTCGTCGGTTTTCTCGGGATTATTGTAATATCCGAGCGTTACGCAGCTGCCCGATATATATATTTCGCCGGCCTCGCCGGGGGCAGCCTCCTTGCCGTCCTCATTTATAAGCATAATCCGCGTGTTGCGGAAGGGACGCCCTATCGGTATCGGCTCACCCTCGGGAATTCTGCCCAAAACCCGGTGCCATGTGGACATTCCCGTGCATTCTGTCGGCCCGTAGAGATTATAAAAAGCGGCAGACGGCAGGGCGTCGCGCCATATGTTAAACTGTTTCACCGGAAAAACCTCGCTTCCGAATGCAACCGTCGTTAGATATTCGGGCTTGATTTTATCAAGAGCGCCGAGCGCCGAGATAGTGGTCAGCGCCGAGACGACCCAGCAGATAGTGTTAATTTTGTGCTCATTCAGATATTCCACAAGCCTTACCGGGAACATAAAAAGCTTTTTAGGAATAAAATAGGTGGTCGCGCCGAATTTGAGGGTCGGCATAATCTCCTTGAGTGGCGCGTCGAAATAAAGGGGCGTTTGGTTGCCGAAAACATTCGCCTCGCTAAATCCGAGCGCTTCGGACAGGCTCTCTGTGTAATCTATGACCGAGCGGTGGCAGGCGGCAACTCCCTTTGGCGCTCCGGTAGAGCCCGAGGTATAGACCACATAAATCGGGTCTGTGTCTATCTGCCGCGAGCGCAGCGCAGAGAGGAGCGCATCGTCGGGCAAGCCCGACGATATATCGTCGTACACCAACACCTCCCCCGCGCCGAGCGAGGAGGAGAGGGCGTGATTTTTGAGGTCGCTTATAATAAATCTCGTATTCAGCGATCCGACAATGCCGGCGGCACGCTTGGCGGGCATATCGGGATCGAGCGGAAGATAAAATCCCCCCGAATACACCACGCCAAGGAAGGCAGCAACGGCTGACGGGTGCTTGTCCATCAAAACCGGCACCGGCTCGCCCCGGCATCCAAGCTCTGCAAGGCGGCTTCCGATTGCACGCGCCCGAGCCAGCAACTCTCCGAAGGTGAGATTGTCGGTGCCATCCGAAAAGGCTATCTTATCGGGAAGCCTCTGGGCGGTTATTTCAAGATATTGAAGGATATTATTAAGCATATCTTCTCCGTGCCGAAATCGTTCGGGCAGAATATTTTCAGTAATAAGGCTCAAGCTCGGGGGTGGGCGTAATTATCTCCTCCGAGGCGGCCGGATAGCCGGTTTTGTCATATGCGTAAAAGTGCTCTCTGATATAGCCGTAAGCAACTATCTGCCGTTCTGTCAGAAGGCAACCGCTGTTATTATACTCGGCTCGCAGTCTTGTCGCGTCAAAATGATACCAGCGCGCCTCCTCGCCCTCCCCGATATTGACAAGGCTCCAGTAATGGGTTTCGTCGACAAGACCCGGGGTTCTCTCTATATCTAAATTTTCAATCCCGAGCCGCTCAAGAAAGGCCTTTGCCGCGGCGAAAAAGCTGAAGCAGTCGCCCGCTCCGGCGTCTGAACCGGTTCCAAACAGAACGCGATATGCCTCATATCTCCATTCGCTCTTTTCCGAGGTGCCCGAATAGGCGATATGGCTTTTGACATAATCGTAAACCTTGCGGCACATATCCTCTTTGCTCATCCCGGGCGTGATTATCGCCGATATGATTTTATCAAGCTCGGCGTTCATCGTGTCAATCGATATGCCAAGGACAAAGACAAATATCGTCACCGACGTCCGATTTCCCACCGGGTCAATCGCTGTGTATGTCGCAGAATAGGTTCCCGGAGTTGATATATCGACCCGACTTGAATCGACAGTGAGCGTGACCTTATCATCCCCCCCGTCGTCTTTGACTGTGACCCCCTTGCGGTAAGCCACCGCCTCGCCCTTGTAGACAGTGATATTCTTCGCTCCGACAATAATCGGAGCGGTGATGTCGCCACTCTGCCCGGTGTCTGTTCCGAGCGAAGTGTCTCGTTCCCGCCCGGCAGAGATCAGGGGCAAGAGAAGTGTTACAATAAATATAAACATGGCGGCAGCCGCCATGACAAGAGAGCTTAAAACAAGCAGTCGCTCGCGCCCTTCCCGCGCGTCCTGAGCATTAGAATTCATAACCTGACTCCCGTGGCATAATCCTGTATGCCGTATGAGCTTTCGGCGCCGGTGCCGATAATATGATAATTATAGCACCACCGTCATTCTTTGTCAACATACCGCACTATATATTGTGATTAATATTCCCGCCTGACATATATACTGCCAAAATTGTTCTCTCAACCTTGACTTTTACCGTCGGCCATGCTAAAATATTTTTATTAAAACACCTTTTTCCACCCCAGATGTATGTGAAAACAAATCTAAAAAAGGATGCTGAAACTATGATTAAACTCAACCCGCGCGGCTGCTTTCTTATTGACGGAAAGCCCTCGCCCACCTCACCGCTCTCGACGGCAGAGGCCAAAAAAAATACGATTTCATACGGTATTCTCACCTCCCATAATCTCTCGGGAAATACCGATAAGCTTAAGCTGCGCTTTGACGCACTTGCCTCACACGATATAACCTATGTCGGCATAATTCAAACCGCCCGCGCAAGCGGCATGACCGAATTTCCGCTGCCCTATGCGCTGACAAACTGCCATAACTCGCTCTGCGCCGTTGGCGGCACGATAAATGAGGACGACCATGTTTTCGGCCTCTCGGCCGCGAAAAAATACGGCGGAATTTACGTTCCCGCAAACATGAGCGTGATACATTCCTATGCGCGCGAGGAGATGACAAGCTGCGGCAGCATGCTCCTCGGCTCAGACTCGCACACGCGATACGGTGCGCTTGGCACAATGGGCGTCGGCGAGGGCGGCCCCGAACTGGCAAAGCAGCTTCTCGGCCGCACATATGACATCGACTACCCCGAGATTGTCCTTGTTTACCTCACCGGCTCACCCCGCCGCGGGGTAGGCCCGCACGATGCGGCGATAGCCCTTATCAAAGCGGTTTACGAGTCTGGCTTTGTCAAGAATCTTGTGCTCGAATTTACCGGCCCCGGTGTCGCCTCGCTGCCGGTCGACTTCCGAAACGGCATTGACGTTATGACCGCCGAGACAACCTGCCTCTCCTCAATCTGGCAGACAGACGACACAATTAAGCGCCATTACCAAACACACGGCCGCCCCGATGATTTCAAGGAATTGAAGCCCGGAGCCGTCGCTTATTACGACCGCAGCATTGAATTTGACCTCTCGGCGCTCGAACCTATGATAGCCCTTCCCTTCCACCCGTCAAACGCCTTTACAATAAGAGAATTTACCGCAAATGCCCAAGATATACTCGCCGGGATAGAAAAGGAGAGCAAAGATCTCTTCGGGGGACATAAAATCGAGCTGATGAAAAAAATCCGGAACGGAAGGGTATATGCCGATCAGGGAATTATCGCAGGCTGCGCCGGCGGTATGTTCGACAACATACTTGAGGCCGCAACAATTCTTGAGAAGGGGGGCGGCGAGAGAAACGGATATTTCTCGCTCTCTGTCTACCCGACAAGCGTGCCGGTGTCTCTTGAGCTGACCCGGGCCGGCGCCACCTCGGCGCTCCTGCAAAACGGAGCGGTGATAAAACCCTCCTTCTGCGGACCTTGTTTCGGAGCGGGTGACGTCCCCGCGAACAATGGCCTCTCAATCAGGCACACAACCCGCAATTTTCCTAACAGGGAAGGCTCTATTCCTAAGGACAATCAGCTTGCCGGAGTTGCGCTGATGGACTCGCGCAGTATCGCAGCGACAGCCCTTGCGGGGGGAGCGATAACCCCGGCAGATGAAATTGATTACGACGCACCGATATCCGAATATCGCTTTGACCGCTCGGCCTACGAGCACCGGGTCTATTATGGATTCGGCAAGCCCCAGCCCGAAGTCGAGCTGATACTCGGCCCCAATATAACAGACTGGCCGGTGCAGTATCCGCTTGGCGAGAATCTGCTTGTTGAGCTTGCCGCCGTCATCCGCGACGAGGTGACCACAACAGACGAGCTTATCCCCTCGGGCGAGACCTCATCCTATCGCTCAAATCCGCTGCGGCTTGCCGAGTTCACCCTCTCGCGCCGCGTTCCCGGATATGTGCCGCGAGCAAAGGCCGCCGCGATGCTTGAATCAGAGCGACGCTCGGGAAAATCGCCCGCGAAATTGAAGGCCGTCCTCGCTCTTGTCGGCAACGCCGATGCGCTGATCGACAAAACCCAGTTCGGCACCGCAATCTATGCAACCCGCCCGGGCGACGGCTCGGCAAGAGAGCAAGCGGCGTCCTGCCAGAAGGTGCTGGGGGGGCTTGCAAATATAGCGCTGCAGTACGCGACAAAGCGCTACCGCTCAAACTGCATAAACTGGGGAATCCTTCCCTTCACCCTCGCCGCCGGCCAGAGTTTTGAGGGAGAAGAGGGCGACTTTGTGTTCGTTCCTGATGTCCGCCAAAAACTTGTGGCGGGCAAGGAAGGTTATGACGCAATAATAATCCGAGCGGACGGCAGCATTAAGCCGATAAAGCTTGAAATAAAAGGACTGACCGCCGACGAGCGCTCGATAATCCTTGACGGATGCCTGATGAACTACTATAAAAATCAAAATAACCGAG
Organism: Eubacteriales bacterium; assembly: GCA_050309735.1. GTDB lineage: Bacteria > Bacillota > Clostridia > Oscillospirales > CAG-272 > UMGS1002. Next base: position 5,372 of record JBNRMS010000038.1, on the reverse strand, counting down.
ATAATGTTTAAAATCAAATTAAAGAAAGGATGCGGGCGCCAATACTTCCGTTTAATGTGATCTGTATGCGGATATTGGGGCCGCACTGCGGCAAATGAAAAAAATTAAAATGACTACCCCCCTTGTCGAGATGGACGGAGACGAAATGACCCGAATCCTCTGGCGCATAATTAAGGACGAGCTTCTCTCGCCCTATGTAGACCTGTCGCTCGAATATTACGACCTCGGCCTGCCCGAGCGCGACCGGACCGACGACCGGGTGACAATCGACGCGGCAAATGCCAACAAAAAACACGGTGTCGCCGTCAAGTGCGCCACAATCACACCCAATAATCAGCGGGTTGAGGAATATCGGCTCAAGCAGATGTGGAAAAGCCCTAACGCCACCATCCGGGCAGTCCTTGACGGCACGGTTTTCCGCACGCCGATTATAGTAAACAATATAAAGCCGGTTGTGAGAAACTGGGAGAAGCCTATCACCATCGCACGACACGCCTTCGGGGATATATACAAAGCCTCCGAAATCCGCACCGAGGAGGGCGGGCGCGCCGAGCTTGTGTTTACCGGCAAATCGGGCAAGGAAATAAGAGTAACAATCTGCGAGCTTGAGGGCGCCGGCGTGCTTCAGGGAATGTTCAACAAGGACGACTCGATATCCTCCTTCGCGCATTCCTGCTTTAAGTATGCAATAGCTACGGGGCAGGATCTCTGGTTTGGCACAAAGGACACAATATCGCAGAAATACGACCAGACATTTAAGCTGATATTTGAGGAAATCTACAAGTCGGAGTATAAATCTGAGTTTGAAAAGCTCGGAATCAATTATTATTACAGCTTAATAGACGACGCGGCGGCGCAGGTTATCCGCAGCCGGGGCGGCTTTATTTGGGCGTGCAAGAATTACGACGGTGACGTGATGAGCGATCTTGTCTCGACCGCCTTCGGCTCGCTTGCAATGATGACCTCGGTTCTCGTCTCGCCCGACGGTAACTTTGAGTACGAGGCCGCACACGGAACAATCACAAGGCATTACCACAGATACCTCAAGGGCGACGCCCCAACCGCAAACCCGATGGCGACAATCTTCGCCTGGACGGGCGCCCTCGCCAAGCGCGGCGAGCTTGACGATATCCCTGAACTCACAGACTTTGCCACAAAGCTTGAGCGCGCCTGCCTCCAGACAATAGAGGACGGTATCATGACCAAAGACCTCACCGCCCTGGCAACCACCGACACGCCCGTCAAAGCAGTAGATACACAGGATTTCATCACGGAAATAAAAACAAGACTTGAAAAATCACTTTGTTCTTGATTTGTGATGTAATATAAGTTCCCCCTTATCAACCACCTTCCATAAAGCACAGCCCCCGCCTTTTTGGGCGGGGGTTAAATGTTCTGCTTAAATTTTTCTGCACACCTCAAACTACCCCCTTGTTAATATTGCGATTTTTTGTTATAATGTAACATAGAAGCATAGAGGGCCGCCCCACGGTCTTTACACATAAAAAAACAAGGATGCTTTTGGAGGATTAATTTTTCAAAGGTCAAGAGTGAGTTTTGCGCTTGTTCGGCGCGGCCGGAACCGTCTCCTGTGTGAATGGCGGCGCAATCCTCACGACAATCAGAAAGGCACGGTCATAAAAATGGCGAAATACAAAACCGAAACACAAAAACCACAATATAACGATCAGAGCATAAAAGCACTTAAAGGCGCAGACCGCGTCCGCGCCCGTCCCGGGGTTATTTTCGGGTCGGACGGACTTGAGGGCTGCCAGCACTCTTTCTTTGAGATACTCTCAAATGCCGTCGATGAAGCGCGCGAGGGATACGGAAGCGAGATATTGGTCACAGTCTACAACGACAACTCGCTCGAGATCGACGACCACGGACGCGGAGTTCCGCTCGGTTACAACGAGCGTGAACAACGCTGGAACTGGGATTTGATTTATAATGAACTATACGCCGGCGGCAAATATGACAACAATAGGTCTGAGGGCGCCTACGAATTCTCTCTCGGTCTTAACGGCCTTGGCGCCTGCGCCACGCAGTACAGCTCCGAGTATATGACCGTCCGCTCATACGACGGCACAAACGAATATAAAATAGAATTCAAAAAGGGAAAACCGGTCTCAGAGCTTATTACCCGTCCCCTTGAGAAAAAGGAAAGGCGCACCGGAACTGTCGTGCGCTGGAAACCAGACCTTGAAGTCTTTACCGAGATCGACATACCTTTTAAATTTTTCGACAATATCCTTCACCGTCAGGCCGTGGTAAACGCCGGACTAACCTTCTCGCTGAAATACCAGAAGGAGGACGGTGAATTTGATGAGGAAAAATATTTTTATGAAAACGGAATCGCCGACTACATCAAGGAGTTAGCCGGCGAGGGCGCCATGACCGAAACGGTGCTCTGGAGCATGGAAGCCACAGGACGCGACCGCGACGACAAGGAGGATTACCGTCTCAAAGCCGACTTTTCCTTCTGCGTTTCAAACACGGTAAACCTGCTTGAATATTATCATAATTCAAGCTTCCTTGAATACGGCGGCTCGCCCGACCGCGCAGTTCGCATGTCCTTCACCTATGCGCTTGACAAATACCTGAAGAGTACCGGAAAGTATAACAAAAACGAGTCAAAAATCACCTTCGCCGATATATCTGACTGCCTGGTGCTTGTCATCAACAGTTTTTCAACCATGACCTCCTACGAGAACCAGACAAAAAAATCAATAACAAACTCCTTTATCTACGAGGCGATGAACGAATTTCTGCGCCGGAATCTTGATATTTATTTTGCTGAGAATCCAACCGAGGCCGAAATTTTCGCAAATCAGGTGCTTGTGAATAAGCGGAGCCGCGAGTCAGCCGAATCGGCGCGCATAAATATCAAAAAGAAGCTAACAGGAACGATGGATATCGCAAATCGCGTCGAGAAGTTCGTCTCCTGCCGCTCAAAAGACCCGAATGTGCGCGAGCTGTATATTGTTGAGGGCGACTCTGCTCTCACCTCCTGTAAACTCGGGCGCAACGCCGAGTTTCAAGCGATAATCCCGGTGCGCGGCAAAACTCTCAACTGCCTCAAAGGCTCATACGACAAGCTTTTTAACAACGATATAATCACAGACCTTCTAAAAGTTATCGGCTGCGGGGTTGAAATAGAGGGCAAGACCAAGGGCGACCTTGTGAAATTCGACATCGAGTCGCTGCGCTGGTCAAAAATCATTATCTGCACCGACGCCGACGAGGACGGCTTCCATATCCGAACACTGCTCCTGACAATGTTCTACCGCCTGCTCCCCACACTGATTAAGGAGGGTCGGGTCTTTATAGCTGAATCGCCTCTATTTGAAATTACAACCAAAAACGATACCCTCTTTGCTTATAACGAATATGAAAAATCCGAAATTCTCAAAATGCTCGGCAACCAGAAATACACGCTGCAACGCTCAAAAGGTCTGGGCGAAAATGAGCCCGAAATGATGTGGAAAACCACCATGAACCCCGCCACACGCCGCCTTATCTCTGTTCTCCCAGATGACGCCGACAAAACTTACGAAATCTTTGACACCTTCCTTGGCGACAATCTCCCCGCCCGCAAACAGTTTATCACCGAGAATGGCGATAAGTATATAAAAGACGCCGATATATAAGGGATGCCGAGAAAAAGAGGAGAATATCGGGGGAAACTTTTCAAAAAAGTTTCCCCCTGTTTTCTGCTTGATTTATAATTATTTTTATCAAAAACCCTTGATTTTTATTGTGTTTTGTGCTATCATAGACAAGCGCGTTGCTCCCGACACATCAAACGGGTGTTTTAACGCTGACCAATATAAACGGAGAAGTCGCCTAGTTGGTCGAGGGCGCACGACTGGAAATCGTGTAACCGCTAAAACGGTTCAAGAGTTCGAATCTCTTCTTCTCCGCCAATGGCGATAATCACTATATATTGTGGTTATCGCCTTTTATTATGCCCATATATTGAAATTCAAAACCTATCGTACCAAGATAACAGCCGTTACCCCAAAACTGGAGGAAAAAACCCGCCTTGAAGCGGCGTTTGTAAAGAAAACATGCTAAACCGACAAGATTTTAGGCGAACAGAAACACAAAGCGCCGTTTACATTTGAGCCTATCACTCTATTCCCAACGAATCTTCAAATACAAAGCGATTAATAATGACCCCTTTCATATCAGGCTATATACAAACCCGCCGATTGCTCCCGCGCCGAGCATAATTAAAATAGGATTTAACTTTATTTTCCTTAGAAAAAAGATACAAACCGCAATCAAAACAGCTGCGATAAAATCAATCCTGCCTATATTATCAGAAATCGCACTCGCGTTCCATAGCGCCTGAGTGATAATCGCCAGCCCCGCCGAAGCAATCATTCCAACAACAGCCGGATGAAGGCTTTTTAAGACCCCCTTTACATATTTTAAGTTTTTATATTTCCTGTATAACACCGCAAGTAATAAAACAATAGCGCAGGACGGTATAATACAACCGAGCGTTGCAACGATAGCTCCCCAGATCCCGGCAATTCGTGTGCCGACAAAGGTTGCGGAATTGATAGCAATCGGCCCCGGTGTCATTTGCGATATGGTAATGATGTCGGTAAACTCGCTCATGTCCAACCAACCGTAAGTATCAACCACTTGATTTTGTATCAGCGGCATCGCGGCATAGCCGCCGCCAATGCTAAACAGGCCGATTTGAAAAAACGCCCAAAAAAGTTTAAGATATATCATCTTCGTCCTTCCTCGCCTTCCCCGTATTCTTCATCACCGAAAGCAAGCCAACAAACCCGCATATAAAGATGACAAGCACAACATTTATTTTGAAAATGGCCACAGCAATAAATGCGGCAAGCATAAGTATGACCGGAATAATCTTTTTGTCTTTGATAATCGCCCCGCTCATATCAATAACAACATCGATAATAACCGCGCAAACGCCCGCCTGCATACCGCGCAGGACATTTTTTACGATCCCGTTGCTTATAAACGCGCTGTATCCTATTGAAACAACCGATAATAATATCAGTGGGGGTAATACGGTGCCGAAAATCGCAATTAAAGCTCCGGGGATTCCGGAGAGGTGATATCCGAGCAAGACAGAAGCGTTTACAGCCATAGCACCGGGTGAAGATTGTGAGATTGCCGTAAAATCAAGCATTTCCTGTTCGCTTATCCAGCCGAGTTTATCAACAAACTTTTTTTTCATCAGCGGAACGATTACATAACCGCCTCCAAAAGTAAACGCGCTTAGTTGAAAAGTGTATAAAAAAAGTTTCCAGTAAAATTTAATATTTCGTTTCAAGCCTATACTCCTTATGTTCTAACTAATTATTATATTATACCACTTGTAACTC
>JBNRMS010000037.1:0-23014 GCA_050309735.1 Eubacteriales bacterium | reverse complement strand
TTCCCACCCGCCCCGAACGCGCCCCCGAGATGATAATTGACGATATGGCCGCCCTTTGCCGAAGTGTTTTGACCGAAGCAAATGTCGATATCTCCAAAGTGGAGATGGTCGGCGTTGCCACGCCCGGTATCGCCAACAGTCGCGCGGGCGTGGTTGAGTATGCAAACAATCTCCCCTTCAGGAGCTTTCCGATTGCCGAGTTGCTCCGCGGAAAGCTTGGCGTTCGGGCGGTGCGAATCGAGAACGATGCAAACGCCGCGGCATGGGGCGAGGCTGTTGCCGGGGCGGCGAGGGGAACCTCAAATTCGGTGATGATAACGCTTGGCACTGGAGTGGGGGGCGGCGTTATTATTGACAATAAAATCTATACCGGATTCAATTTTGCCGGAGCAGAACTGGGTCATATAGTCATTGAATACCGAGGGCATCCCTGCACCTGCGGCCGGCGCGGCTGCTGGGAGTCATACAGCTCGGCAACCGCAATGATAAGAATGACAAACCAAAAGCTTGCCGAGTGCGAGCGGGTCGGCCGCAAAACCTTGATGAGCGAGCTTGTCGAGAAGAGGGGGCGGGTTACCGGGCGCACTGCCTGCGATGCCGCAAGGCTTGGCGACGTGGCCGGGCGCGAGGTTTACGACGAATACATAGGATACCTTGTTGCCGGGCTGACTAATGTTGTCAACATCTTTCAGCCCGAGGTCATCTCGCTTGGCGGCGGGATATCTAACGAAGGACAGTCTCTGATTGACGATTTGCTCCCCGGCATAAGAGAAGAACAATATGGCGGCTCGATCGGCGCCCTAACCGATATCCGCATAGCAAAACTAAAAAACGACGCCGGAATTATTGGCTCTGCTCTCTTGGGAATTTAGGGGAGGGAAGCGAAGCTGAGAAACCGAATGGATTTTGGGAATTTTCCGATAGCGATTGCCCCGATTCCGCAGTGCCGTTTCCCGTGTTTACAACCAATTTTTTTCTTAGAATTTATCTGAATTTCGGAGACGCCGGCCGGCATCACCTGCAAAAAAATCTGGCGGCTATGCTGACAATGTGCCATTGCGGGACAGGCTCGCAGTAAGGTTTCAGAGCTAAAAAATATCTTTTATTCTCTGCATTAAGTCAAAGCCAAAAGGCGACAAGTTCACCCACAAAAATCCAATAAATAAAAACAATGTGACAATCTGATGAACATTAAGGAAAACCCGGGCGAAATGTCAGAAATTAATCGTTAATAATGTGTGAACGAAGGTGTAGAAAAAAGAGAGGCTGATTTGTGTATTATGCACAAATAAAACATAAAAACATATTGTTGCGACCGCAATTATTTGAAAATATACGGGTAAAATGTAATTACCCATTGAATCTGAGCAGCGAGAAGATGCTGAAAACCGTTGAAAATGAGGCAAAAATACCTCAAATCAAGGAAAGAATCAAGAAACCGAGGTAACCCAAAGTTACCACCGTTAAGCCCCACATAATGGCGCTGCAAAGATGCACTAATTGTAAAATTTTAAGAAAAGCAAGGAAAACAACGCTTGCCAAAGGTGGCGGAATTACCCGCAATATATAATAAGTATAAGATAAATCGACGCTTGACAAGCAAAAAACCTTATGTTATGATTACTCTATAAATCCAGGGCAAATCGTGTCCGGTTTCGTTGCCGCGCAAACCGACAGCACAGCTTGCCGGTATAAGAAGGCTTCGGGAGGCTATGCAATAGCTTTTGGATGGTCATTTTATACAAATTATCCCGAACCCGAAAAACCTTCCGGGAGAAGGACAAAACACGCGGCGACATATCATTTTCACAAAGCCGCAACGCAAAGAAAACGATTTAGATGGCTTTGTGCAGTGAACCGTATCGAAACCCATTTGCGGCGCGACTGCTTTCCGGGTCGTGCCTCAAAAAAACTTGGCAGGAGGAAAAACCCTAATTATGGAAAGAACCAAATTTACAAGGCTTTGCGCTCTTTTCCTCGCGTTGTTGTTTCTTATTCCCGGAGGCGTGATTAGCATCGCGGCTTCGGGCGAAGAATCGTCGGATTCCGATTCCTCGGTTACCGACAAAACGATCGAAGACGTTAGAGAGCAGCTCGGCGCAATTTCGTATGAGGAGTACAGCTCTAAATTTACGAATGTGAAAAGGGCCGAGAAGGCCATTGAAATCAAGGGCGTGGATTATGACAAAGACGCCACCAACGCCAGTGTTAAAGTCGACACCTATGACGGTATCGAGGCGCTCTATCTACCCGACACAGGCGTTGTTTCATGGAAGGTAAATATACCCGAAACAGCGAAATACAGTATCATTATCGAGTACTATCCCGTAGTCGGTAAGTCGGCCTCTGTACAGCGCGTATTAAGGATTGACAACGCGATCCCCTTCTCGGAATCGCGCTATATTGTCATGCCCAAGATATGGAAGAATCAGTACAGCAACGGCGAAATAAAGCTTGGTAAGAATGATGTCGCGGCGGACTTTATTTCCGCGGCGGCTTCTGTCGGCATTTCTGCGTCAAGCGAGGAGCGGGCTGATGGTACATACATTGTATATAAAATGCCCGAATACTGGACAGAGGATGTCTCAAAGCTTGTCGACGAAAAAAACATTCGCTTCTTTGTAACCGATATCGACAACAACGAGCTCCGCAATCCGATGGAGCAGGACCCGGCATGGTGCTACTTTGAACTCAAAGATATCGACGGATTTTATTCCGAGAGCTTTGAGTTTGTTCTTGCCGCGGGCGAGCGGGTAATCTCGCTTGAGGGCATTAATGAGCCGGTTGCAATAAAATCTATAAATCTCGTTCCCCACGAGGATCTTATCTCGTACGACGAGTATATCTCGCGTTTTGCTAACGAGCCAAAGGGAGGCAGCATAATCAAGGTGGAGGCCGAATTTCCGTCGGCTTCTTCGACCCAGACTGTCTATCCTATTGAAGACAGAGCCAGCGCCATCAACTCGCCCACCGACACCAAGAGAACAGTCCTTAACACCATCGGGGGAGATAAATGGCAGACCTCGGGTCAGTTCCTTGAATATACGTTCCAGGTTTCCTCCTCGGGTTTGTATCAGATAGTGTCGAAGTTCAGGCAGCACATGCTCGACGGTATCTATACCTCTCGCGTGCTCTACCTCTTCAGCGAAGGCGCGGCCGAGGGCTCGAAGGGCTATTACAACGGCATTCCCTTTAAGGAAGCCACCTCGCTTGTCTTTGGATATTCGACAGACTGGCAGGCAGGCCCCCTTTCCTACCCCATTCAAACTACCGGGGAGAATGGTGAGCAAATCACCGATTACCGCGCTGTCGAGTTTTACCTTGAGGCCGGCGTCACATACACCGTTAGGTTTGAGGTTGCGCTCGGCTCGATGGGAGACGTTGTTCGCCAGATAGGCGAGGCTCTTAAGTCGATAAACAACGACTACCTTGAAATTCTCAAGCTCACCGGAGCTAACCCCGATAAATACCGTGACTACGGCTTCTACCGCATAATGCCCGACGTTATAATCGACCTGAAGATGCAGGCCGACACGCTCGAGAAAATTGCAGAAAAGCTTGCGGCGACCGCCGGGGTTAAGAGTACTAACAGCGCTATTTTGACTAAGATTGTGATTCTGCTCCGTAAAATGCACGGAAGCGAGGACGAGATAGCCCGAAATCTTGACCAGCTTAAGAGCTACCTCGGAACACTCGGAACACTTCTTAGCGACTCGAAAACACAGCCGCTGCAGCTCGACTATTTTATGATTCAGTCTTCCGAGCAAAAGCTTCCGAAGGCTAAGCCGAACTTCTTCCAGTCCTTCCTTCATGAGATGTCAAGCTTCTTCATGAGCTTTATTCGGAACTACAATCGCATGGGAGCCTCGGCAGATGAGAGCGAAAGCGCCGACGTTGTTGAGGTTTGGCTCGCCACAGGGCGTGACCAGGCTCAGGTGGTTCGTAACCTTATTAATAACGACTTCACTCCTGTCTATAAATATCCCGTTAACCTCAAGCTGGTTGCAGCAAGCACGCTTCTGCCCTCGATTCTCTCGGGGAGCGGACCCGATGTCTATATAGGCCTTGGTGAGGATAACGTTATTAACTACGCAATCCGCGGGGCGCTTCTCAACATTGAGAACTACGAAGGATTCTATGACATCGCGCTCAACGAGGAAACCCGCCAGTTTAACGAGGCGGCCATGCTGGTTCTTGGAATCGACGATTCGGACGGCAACTACCACTACTACGGTCTGCCCGAGAATCAGAGCTTCCCGATGATGTTTATCAGAACAGATATTTTGGTTGACCTTGATATTGACATTCCCAAAACCTGGGATGATATACTTGAGGCCGTTCCGATTCTTCAGGCTAACAACATGGAGATAGGTCTGTCTGACGACTATAAGATCTTCCTTTATCAAATGGGGGGAACCCTCTTTGCCGATGACGGCATGAGGATTAACCTTGATTCAAACACAGCTCTTGAATCTTTCGAGATGATGTGTAATATGTTCACTATGTACTCCTTCCCCTACAAGTACGACTTTGCAAACCGCTTCAGAACCGGTGAGATGCCGATAGGCATCGCGTCCTATATCGGGACCTACAATCAGCTTGTAGTTTACGCGACCGAGATAAGAGGCCTCTGGCAATTTGTGCCGCTTCCGGGTATCAAAGATGCCGAGGGAAATATCAACAACGTTTCGGTTTCAACCGTTTCGGCAATTGTTATGATCACCGGTTGCGAGAATGAGGCAGGATCGTGGGAGTTCCTCAAGTGGCATTCGGGTGCCGAGTGTCAGAGCGATTACGCAAATGAGATGGTTGCGATTCTTGGCGACTCAGCTAAGCACTCAACCGCCAACATTAACGCACTCGACAGACTGCCCTGGACCTCGGAGGAGAGAGAGAATGTTGAGCTTCAATTCGGCAATCTTGCCTCGATTCCCAACTACCCCGGTTCATATATCATCGGTCGTTACACCAAGTTTGCCTTCCTTGATGCCCTGAATTATAACAGGGATCCGGTTCAGGGACTGCAAAAGTATATTACCACTATAAATAAGGAAATCACGAAGAAACGTAAGGAATTCGAACTTGAAACACTTGAAATAGGCCAGACCAAGGCTTCTAAGAGACTGGGTCAGGTTGAGGCGCTCATTGAGAAAATAGAAGCTTCTTCTTCGTATTCCGCAGCGTATGACTCGATTATCAACGGTGTCAATCAGGCGATAGGCAGCGGGGAAGCGGCGGCAATGCTTGTCGCGGCAGATACGCTTCGCGACGTGTTCGCTCAGCTCGACCCCACCGGCTCGATTGCCGCGGGCGAGATTGAGGCCATCAAGGCAAAGCACAACTGCTTTACCTATGAGGCTTATGAATATGCCGAGCAGATTGCAACACAGTTCTATTTCGCAGCCGAGTACCTTGCCGATGCGGGCAAAGCGCTCAACTCATACGTTGAATAATATAATTTATGAAGAAATCTATATAAGGAGAAAGAGCACATGTCACAGAAAACGGCAGTAAAACACGCTGTTGCCCGCAAGGATATGACGCGCCGTCAGTGGATATGGAAAGAGATGAAACGCAATAAAGTGGCTTATGTTATGGTTGCGCCCTACATGATCCTCTTTACTCTGTTCACGGTTGTACCGGTGTTATTGTCTGTAATAATCAGTTTTACAGACTTTAATATGCTACAGTGGCCGCATTTCGTCTTCCTTGACAACTATATCAGCCTGTTCCTTGACGATGACATTTTTATAACAGCCAGCAAAAACACTTTCATTTTCGCGATAATTATAGGTCCGGCATCATATTTGATGTCCTTCCTTGTGGCTTGGTTTATCAATGAGCTGTCGCCAAAACTGCGGGCGGTGGTAACACTGATATTCTACGCGCCCTCGATTTCGGGTTCGGCATACCTTATCTGGAAAACCCTTTTCTCGGGCGACTCGTACGGCTGGGTAAACGCCTGGCTGCTTGAGTTTAAACTGATAGATAAAGAAATTCAATTCTTTGAAGACAAGAAATACGTTATGACGCTCTGTATTGTAGTCGCGCTGTGGATTTCGCTCGGCGTTACCTTCCTTGCTTTTATTGCGGGACTTCAGGGTGTGCGCCAGGAGCTTTATGAAGCGGGTGCCGTTGACGGCGTTAAAAACCGCTGGCAGGAGTTATGGTACATAACCCTGCCCGAGATGCAGCAGCAGCTCATGTTCGGCGCGGTCATGTCGATTACCAGTTCCTTCGGCTTCGGAGGGGTGGTTACCGAGCTGTGCGGCTTCCCGTCGGTCGACTATGCGGCGCATACTATAATGCACCATCTTGACGACTATGGCTCGCGACGGCTTGAAATGGGTTATTCGTCGACGATTGCGGTTGTGCTATTTGCAGTGATGATTGGCGCAAACTCGATTGTCAGAAAGGCTCTATCTAAGGTGGGACAGTAATATGGCAAAATTAAGAACAAGAAGACATAAGGTCGTTCTCAGCCGTTCGGTGGGCGGAGACGTGGGAATTACGATGCTTCTCGTAATTCTTGGAGCGTTTATGTTCCTGCCGATGCTGTATGTCGTGATGCAGTCGCTTAAACCGCTTGACGAGATTTGGAGATTCCCTCCGAGATTTTATGTCACACGGCCGACCTTCAAAAACTACAAAGATCTTTTCAACCTGATGAACACCGCATGGGTCCCCTTCTCGCGCTACATCTTCAACACGGTGTTCACCTCTGTCGTAGGAACGACCGGACACCTCTTCCTTGCCTCACTCGCTTCATACGCGATGGCGAAGATAGCTTTCCCGGGCGGGCGCGGAATGTTCAAACTTGTGCGCACCTCGCTCATGTTCCACGCGACAGTAACCGCCGTAACGCGCTTCATGATTATGAGTGCTTTCGGATGGATTGACACATATCTGGCGATTATAGTTCCGGCCTTCTCGGCAACACTCGGACTTTACCTTATGAAGCAGTTCATGGAGTCGCACGTTAACAACTCGATTCTTGAGAGCGCTCGTATTGACGGCGCCTCGGAGTTTAAAACCTTCTGGGTTATTGCCATGCCAATGGTAAAACCGGCCTGGCTGACACTGATTATCTACTGCTTCCAGGATCTCTGGAACGCAGGAGCTTCAATCTATATACATTCAGAGCAGCTCAAATCATTCAACTACGCGATTTCCCAGATAGTGCTCGGCGGTATTAAGCGCGCCGGTGCCAGCGCCGCAGCAACGGTTATTATGATGCTTGTACCGATTTCGGTATTCGTCATCTCCCAGTCGAACATCATCGAGACGATGGGTTCGAGCGGAATGAAGGACTAAGGAAGGAGAAGAAACATGAAAAAGATTTCATCTATTATATGTCTTGTGTTTGCACTGATCATGCTCTTCTCGATTCCGATCGGAGCCGCGAAGCCCTACTCGACATATACCTACAGCAGCGGAGGCGACCCGCTTTATTCGCCCGACGCCTACACCCCTCTGATGACCGTCGACTCGGCTTACATGGGGCTTAAAACGGCGATTTCCGACCCGCGTGATATCGAGGTTGACGACCAGCTCAATGTCTATATCGCCGATGCGAAAAACAACCGCATAGTCGTGCTTGACCGTTACTACAAGCTCAAATTCACAATCGAAAGCTTTATCAACGAGTTCGGAATCGAGGATGAGTTCACCGCACCCTCGGGCGTCTTTGTGACAAAAGACACTATATATGTCTGCGACACAGACGCAAACCGGATAGTCACCTTTGACCGTGAGGGGAATTACAAGAGAATTATCCCTCAGCCCGAGAGCTCTCTCTTTGAGGAGGAGGCGGTTTATAAGCCGATTGCTATAGCTGTCGACCAGTACAACAGAATCTTTGTTGTCTCCTCGACGACATACGAAGGAATCATTGTTATGACCTCGGACGGTACGATGACCGGGTTTGTCGGTGCGCAGGCGGTTACGATTTCTGCCTGGCAGATACTCTGGAGAAGATTCCAGACCGAAGAGCAGAGAGCTCTTACCGAGGCTTTTATTCCAACCGAGTTTAACAACCTTACAATAACAAGAGGCGAAATAAACGCCGGCTTTATCTATGCAACAACTTCCTCGATCAGTTCGGGCAACGTCTCGGCATATCTGAGGAGCAAAAACACCGCCTCCGGAAACAAGCAGAATAAATACTCTCCGGTTAAAATGCTCAATGCCGCGGGCGATGAGATAATGAGGCGAAACGGCTTCTGGAAGCCGGGCGGCGAAATTGTTATCGACCGGATGAACAGTGAGTCGATGTCCGGAGTGTCAAGGCTTATCGACGTTGCGGTCGGCCCCGAGCAGACCTGGTCTGTTATAGACGAGAAGAGAAACAAGGTTTATACCTATGACTTTGAGGGTAATCTGCTCTTTGCCTTCGGCGACACCGGCCAGCAGCTCGGTAACATCTCCAACATTGAGGGGATTGTTTATCAGGGCGACACCATGTTGATTCTCGACAAGGGAAATAATAACATCACAGTTTATGAGAGAACCGAATACGGAAACATACTGCTCCGCGCGCTCGAACACGAGAACCTGCGTCAGTATGACAAAGCGGTTGACGACTGGACAGAGATTCTCATGAGAAACTCAAACTTCGACACCGCCTACATCGGAATCGGTAAGGCTCTGTTCCGTAGCGGACAGTATCATGAAGCTATGGCTTACTACCGCGCCGCCTACAACAGAAACGACTACTCAGACGCATATAAAGAAGTAAGAAAAGAGTGGATTTCAAAATATGTGCTTCTGATCCCGGTGATAATCTTCGTGATTATCTTCGCGTGGACCAAATTTATGAAGCACGTCACCAAGATTAATCGACGCGCGGCAACGGCCGGAGGAAAGCGAACCTTCAAGGAAGAGCTTTTCTACGCCTTCCACATTATCCTACACCCATTTGATGGCTTCTGGGATGTTAAGCATGAGAAACGCGGTTCGCTAAGAGCTGCGGTGGTGATACTTGCTGCAACGATAATAACCTTTTACTACAATGATATCGGCCAGGGATATATCATGAATCCCGCCGGAAATCATCAGACAATTGTATACTGGACTATAAGCGTTTTGCTCTCGGTCTTCCTCTACGCAACGGCTAACTGGTGCCTTACAACCCTTTATGAGGGAGAGGGAAGCTTCAAAGACATTGTAATTGCAATTTCATACTCGCTCCTGCCGCTTATTCTGACAATGATCCCCGCGACCATTATATCGAACATTGTGGCGGTAAACGAAGTTAATGTGGTAACGCTGATAGTGCAGCTTGGAGTTATCTGGACGGGTCTTCTTGTCTTCCTTGGAATGATGGTAACCCATGACTATTCGCTCTTTAAGGGCATCGTCACCACGCTCGGAACCATTGTGGCTATGTTGTTCATAATATTTGTGGGAATATTATTCTCGACCCTTGTAGGGAAGATAATAAGCTTCGTCTCAAACATCATGATCGAGCTTGCCTACAGAATATAGTCCGCAGAAAGAGAGGTAAACAGAATGAAAAAGTTAATAAGAATAATATCTGGGCTCTTGACTGCGATTATGCTGCTCGGAGGAGTATCGTGGGCCTCGCTGATTGATATTTCAGCAACAGGCACCAACGCGAAAGAAGACGAGGGGCCGACCACAGAGGAGCTCCTGAAGGAATACCTTACACGAAAACACGACACCCCTGAATCAAAGCTCAACACCATGAAGTTCAAGCTCAAAATCGCCGATTATGAGCTATGGGCGGATGAGATGAGCGGTGAGGTTGCGGTAAGAGATCTCAAATCGGGTCAGATAATGTTCACAAACCCTTATGACATCGCGTCCTCAAATGGCTCGGCGTCTACAAAAGAACAGCTCATGTCGCAGATTCAAGTTAAATATATTGACAACGATACCGAAAAAACCTTCTACAGCTTTGTCGAAGCCTCGTACAGAGATCAGATAAAGGTAAAGAATATTAAAAGCGGTATCCGCGTTGAATATACCCTCGGGCGCGAGGAAACCAGAATGCTTGTCCCAAGGCATATCAGAAAAGAGCGCTTTGAGGAGGCGATTCTTGATATTGCAGCCGAGGCACTCGGTAGGGAAAACTTCACCTTCCAAAAGCTCAAGGCCTACTATATTTTGAAAGACCCCGAGGAATCAAACTCAGATCGCGCAAAGGCCGAGCTTTACGCCGCCTTTCCGATTACAAAGAAGATGCCAATCTACGTCTTTGACCCTATCGCGTCTGAGACAGAGATCCGCCGCATCGAGGAAATAATCAAAACCTATTGCCCGCTCTACACCTATGAGGAGCTTGACCGCGATCACGAGGAGACCGAATATGAAGGCTCCGACCGCGCACCGGCGCTCTTCAAGATGGCGCTTGAATATACGCTTGACGCAAACGGGCTCACAGTCAGACTTCCGGCTAATGGCATACGCTTTGACGAATCTGAATATCAGCTTACATCTGTCAGCATTCTGCCCTATATGGGAGCCGGAGCCAGCTACGCCGGGAGCGATACCGGAAAGATTCAAAAGGGCTACACCCTTTTCCCAGACGGATCGGGCTCGATTTTCAAGTTTGAAGTTTTGTCGGCTCTGGGATCGAGCACCATTATATCCGGAAAGGTATACGGACAGGATTACGCATATCAGACCATCGGCGGAGAACATCAGGAAGTTATTAGATATCCCGCCTTCGGAATTGTGGCAACCGACATTCTCTCGAAGTCTGTAAGAGAAGAGACCGGTTCGTATGTCACAAAGGAGATTGAGGTCGAACGCGGCTACCTCGCGATAATCGAGGAGGGAGACGCGATGGCCGAAATCTTTACAAACCATCAGTCAAATCTTCATAAGTACAATTACATGGAGATGAGATTCTACCCGCGTCCTAAGGACTCATTTAACCTGAGCGACGCCCTCTCTGTCGGACAGAATTCGGTTCATACAATAGTTTCCTCACGTAAATATGTCGGAAACTACAAGATTCGCTATATCATGCTGACCGACAATGAGATAGCCGCGGAGAAGGACATCGGTAAATATTACGAGCCGACCTGGCTTGGAATGGCAACCGCCTTCCGCGAACAGCTTCAAGAAAGAGGAATTTTAAAACGCCTCACATCAGCTGAAGTTAAGGAAGACATTCCGCTCTACCTTGAAACCTTCGGCACTATCGAAACAACAACAAAAGTACTGTCCATACCTGTGAAGTCAATGGTTCCGCTGGCCTCCTTTGAGGACATCATGACCATGTATGACGAGCTCTCGGCCGACGGTGTTAGCAATATCAACTTTAAGCTGACGGGCTACGCCAACGGAGGCCTGTATTCAAGCGTTCCGTATAAGCTTAAATGGGAGAAGGCAGTCGGAGGCAAGAGCGGATTTGAGGATCTGGTCGAATATGCCACAGAGAAGGGCTTTGGAGTTTATCCCGATTTCGACTTCGTGTATGTGAACGCCGAAATTGCGCAGAACAACTTCACCGATGGCCTTTCAATCAACCGGCACCTTGCCAGAACGATTGACGACCGCGCCGCCCAAAGACAGGAATACAGCCCTGTCTGGCAGGGTCATATCAACTGGTTTGGCTCTATTAACAACATTATCTCCTCGGCCTATTTCGGGCGCTTCTACGAGAAGTTCACCCAAAACTATCAGAAGCACGGACTTGGTTCAATTTCGGTCTCTACGCTCGGCTCAGAGCTTAGCTCAGACTTCGACGAGGACGAACCCTACAACCGCGAGGACTCAAAGAAATACACAAAGGAAGCCTTTGAATTTCTTGATGATAACTACGGAAGCGTAATGACAAGCGGCGGAAACGCTTACACATGGAAGTATGTAGACCATATTCTCAATGTTTCGCTTGACTCAAGCCGCTATGTAAAATCAAGCAACTCGGTACCCTTCCTTGGCGTGGTGCTCCACGGTTCGGTAGCCTTCGCAGGAACGCCGCTGAACATGGAAAGCAGCATCGGATACGCAATGCTCCGCACGATAGAGAACGGTGCCTCACCCTATTTTGTACTCTCATATCAGAACGCAACCCTTCTTAAGGAAGACTGGTATTTCAGCCGCTACTACTCGGTGAGATATGACATCTGGTATGACGATCTTGTTAATGTTTACAACGAGCTTAACAGCGTGCTGGCCGATGTTCAGACCAAACTGATAATCGATCACCAGTTCCTCGCAGGCGAGCGGGTTCCCGACGCCGACGAGCTCGAAGCAGACATCAAGGCAGCGATGGATGCGCTCGGCGCCTCGCTCTCAAAAGCCGAGGCCGACGCCACTGTTCAGGGCATTAAAGATATCCTCAACGCAAGGCTCATCGCAAAGAACAACTCAGCTACAATCAAAACACTGCTCACAACCGCACAGACCGCAGCCGACAACGCACTGGCTTCGATAGAGGCTATCAGCAACGCGCTCGCAGCGATTACTGCAACCAAGGCCGCTCATGAAGCGGCAATAGAAGCAGAGGCGCTCTCGCTCGCAGCCCTCACGGCAGCACAAGAAGCAAAGACCGCCGCTTACAACGCCTATATTGCGATTCCCTCGACAAATGTAGAAGAATGGACTGCCGCGAAGGCTGTCTATGATGCTACTATTATCGCGGAAAGCGAAGCACGAGCTGAAAACAATAAGGATAAGGCCGCAACGGCCGAGGCCGCCAAGGCAGTTACCGCTGCCGAAACCGATTTCACAAACGCGCTTAGCGCAGGCACCGACGCCGCAAAGGCAGCAGATTCAGCAGCAGCATCAGCAGCCGCCCTCGCGGCAGATGCAAGGGCTGCAGCCGAGTTTGTCAACAAGGTGAACAGCGCAACGCCCGAAATCAAGGCCGCCGCCCTCGGATATGCGGCGGAAGCCGAGACAAATGCCGCAAAGACAATTGATTTTGCTAAAACGGCAAATGACAACGCCGCCGTGGCAAAGGCGATAAGCGCCGACAGAACGGTAGCGTCGCTCGTAGGCACTGCAAAGACAGATTCTGAAAACGCACTTATAAGATACGAGGACGTTAAAAAGAGCTTCGCAACGCTGCAGACGAATGAAGAGGCTTATGGTATCGCCGTTGAGGCCGAGGAAGTGGCTCTTAAGGAATACGAGGAAGCAGAGGCTCAATACCAAGCCGCTCTCGCAGCCGCCGCCCTTGAAACGGCCACTGAGGAAGATAAGGTGGCAGCTAACGAGGCAGCAAAGGTTATGAACGAAGCCAAGGCTGCTTTCACAGCCGCTCAGACAGCGACAAACCGGGCAAGAAACAGTGTTAACACCTCTCTCTCTTCTCTGAAAAACTACCTGCAAAGAGTTCTTGACGCAAGAAACGCCGCTCTTAAAGCCGATGAATCAACGGCCGCAGCGCTTGAGGCAGCTGTTGAGGCAGGCGAGTCGATAAAGAATTTTGAAGGCATCAGCGAACTTCTTAAGAACGCTGCCATCAATTCAATCGAAGCAGCTAAAGCAGCCGCGGTGAGCATTACCGAATATGTTGAGTCGGCAGTGGCAACCTATGCCGAAGCGGCAGAGCTGGTCAAGGACTATGTCGTGATTGATGAAACACCCAAAGATCCCGGAACAACCCCCACGACACCCGGAGCCCCCGGATCAAGTGACGTCGAGGAGATCTCCAAGTACGCCAGCGACAACGGAAACATTGTTATGGTTACCTACGGTGACGAAGACGCCGACGGCTCCTATGTGGCTTACAAGACATTTATCCTTAACTACAACTTCTTCGACGTCACAGTGGTCGTCGACGGAGTTAAATACACCATATCCGCATCGGATTATGTTGTATTCTACCATTGATGAAAGAGAGGTGAAGCAAAATGACAAATGAAGCAAAATTGCAGAATACCGTCAGCACTAAGGGCGCGCCCAAGAGAAGAAAAATAGCTTCTCTTGACAGACGCAAAGCGCGAGCGGGCTGGCTGTTCGTACTCCCTTTTATCATCGGTTTTGCGTTAATCTATCTTCCGATTATTTTCGATTCAATTAAGCTCAGCTTCTACCGAATCGACATTATTGCGGGGGGCGGTTTTACACTTGAACCGGTTGGCTTCGGAAACTACAGGGAAGCGCTCTTCGTAAATCCCGATTATGTGCAGGTCCTCATATCGGGCCTTGGGCGGCTCCTCCTTGAGATCCCCGCCATCATCATCTTCTCGCTCTTCATGGCAGTGCTATTAAATCAGAAGATGGTGGGGCGCGCCGCCTTCCGCGCAATCTTCTTTATCCCGGTTATTCTGGCAACAGGCATTATGGAGTCTATCGACTCACAGAATATCCTGTCGGAATACATGGAAGAAGAGGATGGAATCAATACGGGTACCGGTCAGAGTACGGTTGCCGAGATTGTGTCGTTTATGGACATAGCAAGGCTGTTCCAGTATATGAGCTTCGGACAGGGACTTGTGGGGTACGTTATGGTAGCTATTAACAATATCTATAATATCGTAAACCGCTCGGGAGTTCAAATGCTTATCTTCTTAGCCGGGCTTCAGTCTATCTCGCCGGCCATTTATGAGTCCTGCCAGATAGACGGAGCCACGGGCTGGGAAACCTTCTGGAAAATCACCTTCCCGATGATAAGTCCCATGATTTTGGTCAATGCGATTTATACTGTGATTGACTCGTTTACGACCGAATCAAACCCGGTGATGAGGTTTATATCATCGGTTTACGAACAACCCGACGGCAACGTTGTAAGCGCTGCGATGTCGTGGATGTATTTCCTGATAGTCTTGCTTCTGATTGCGGCTCTATCCGCAATTATGTCGGCATACGTTTTCTATCAGAGACGAGATTAAGGAAGGAGGTTAAATTTTATGAATTCTCAGAATGTTAGAAAGCCGAAAGTCATGAAAGAGACCAAGAATAAAATCAAGGTCGATTTTGAAAGGTCTCCTCTTATCGAAAGACTAAAGGCGAGATTCGTATCTGTGCACTTCCTTACAAGCGTCATATGGTACATCTTCCGTCTTCTTCTCCTTATCGGTATCTCGTACATTGTTCTATATCCCTTTTACACTAAAATCGCGGGTTCGTTTATGAAACCCGAGGATTTCGTAAACGTAACGGTGCGCCTTATCCCCACAGAAATTACACTGGCGACATATAAGGCGATATTCATCGGGCAGAATTATAGCAAGGCATTTCTAAATACTTTCCTGCTCTCGGGTTCAACCGCCATAATCCAGACCTTTGTGTGCTGCTTTATCGGTTACGGACTCGCAAAATTCAAGTTCAGGGGCAGTAAGATTGTTTTCCTGCTTGTTATTCTCACAATGGTCGTGCCTCACCAGACACTTCAGCTTTCGCTGTTTATGAACTTCCGGTACTTCGATATTTTTGAAATATTCGGGTTCTTAGCGGGCGGCGGCATCACAGTGTTCGGAAAAACCTTCCTAGAGGGTGTCATCGACATAATCCCCGACACAGAATTCTGGAAATGGTGGACGCCCGATGGGTTCAACCTTACCAACAAGTTCTGGCCTCTGATAATCCTTTCGGCCAGCGGGCTTGCCTTCAAGAACGGACTTTATATCTTTATGCTTCGTCAGTTCTTCCGCGGCGTTCCCGACGAGCTTGAGGAATCGGCCTATATCGATGGCTCTGGCACAATCAGAACCTTTATACAGATTATCCTCCCGCTATCAATCCCGATGATGATCACAGTCTTCCTCTTCGCCTTCTCTTGGCAGTGGACAGATAACTTCTATACGAATCTCTTCTTTACCACCTCCAAGACGACACTCATGCCTGATATTGTCGGAATTCCCGACAGTTTGACTACAAATTACGCCGGCCAAAACCTCTTTTACGCCGCAATTCGTAATACCTGCGGCTTGATGATTATAGCGCCGCTCGTAGTTCTGTATCTCTTCTGTCAGCAGTTCCTTATTCAGGGTATCGAGCGTTCGGGCATTACAGGTTAATATTAGTTTCCGAGGGAAAGCTTCATATGGAGCTTTCCCTTTTTTATGGATAAAAAAAGGCTTTTGATAAAGCCTTTTTAAGAATCTTCCGGGGCGTTTCTTGGAGCGCCCGGCAAATATTTGCGGGCGAATGAGAATCACCCATATTAAATTTTAGAATCCTTTATAGTTTGCCACCTCCGGTGCGCCATGCTCTAAATTTAGCTGTGCCAAATGTACCAAAGGTTCTTGAGGAGGGTCTGGGGGGAACTTTTTGAAAAAAGTTCCCCCCAGGGCGTCCTTAATATTCATTAGCAATTAATCAGGGTTCAGATAAGAAGCGCGCTAAGAGCCGCCTTTGCAGCGGCGAGTGCTTCTGGAATTTTTGCGATGTCCCGGCCTCCGGCCATCGCGCTGTCGGGGCGGCCTCCTCCCTTACCGCCTGCGGCGGCGCTGACCGTTCCGACGAGTTTACCGGCATGTGCGCCGCGCAAAACAGCATCCTTGCCAGCGACGGCGATAAAGTTTAGCTTGCCCCCGGCAGTGACGGCAAGGACGGCAACCACATCAGAATACTTTTCTTTGATTTCATCTGCAAGGCTGCGGGCTATCTCTAGCTGCATATCCTCAAGGCTTGCTGTGACGAGCCTGCAGGAGCCGACTTCGACAGCCGACTTGAGTATATCATCAAGTTTTGAGTGTGCGAGCCTTGAGTTGAGCGCCTCGATTTCTCGCTTGGCGTCGCGCAGCTCAGATTGAAGCTGGGCGGCCTTTTTAGATATATCGGCGGGATTTTGCGATTTAAGCTCTCGAGCGGTCTCGTTTATAAGTTGCTTATCGCGTGAGATGAGCGAGAGAACGCCAACTCCGGTCGTTGCCTCAATGCGTCGGACGCCTGCGGCTACAGAGGACTCGGACAGTATTTTAAAGAGCCCGATTTTGGAGGTGTTGTCAACATGTGTTCCACCGCAGAACTCGATAGAGAAGTCACCCATTCTGACTATCCGAACGAGACTCCCGTATTTTTCGCCAAAAATGGCTATCGCACCAAGCTTTTTGGCTTCCTCAAGCGGCATTTCTGCAGTTATGCCGGGTGCGCCGTAGAGAATATTTGCGTTGACTGCCTCTTCAACACGCGAAATCTCCTCCGGCGTGAGGGCGGCAAAATGTGTGAAGTCAAACCTCAGGCGCTCGGCGTCGACATACGAGCCGGCCTGCTCGACATGGGAGCCGAGCACATGGCGGAGCGCCGATTGCAAAAGATGACAGGCCGAGTGGTTTCGCATAATATTATTGCGGTTTTCCTCGTTTATTTGAGCGGTGACACTGTCTCCGACGCGGAGGCTGCCCGAGGTGAGCGAGCAGATGTGAAGGTAGACGCCGTCGGTCTTTTTGGTGTCTGTAACAGCGGCAACCCGGTTCTGCGAGCTGATAGTGCCGATATCGCCGACCTGCCCGCCTCCCTCGCCGTAGAAGGGCGTCCTGTCAAGCACCAGGGTGAACTCGCCCTCGCTTATTTCGTTGACCCGGTGGGCGCCATCCTCATCATTCACTATTATGGCGAGGATTTTCGCATCTGCTGTGGTGTCTGTATAGCCGAGGAACTCGGTTTTTGGGAGGTTGTTGAGCAACATCATCGAGTCGTCGCTCCAGCCGCTGATATTGCTCCGAGCAGATCTTGCGCGCTCGCGCTGAGCCTGCATGAGCGAGCCGAAGGCGGGCTCGTCAATTAGAAGATTTTTCTCGGCGGCAATTTCGCGAGTGAGGTCAAGCGGGAATCCATAGGTATCGTATAGCTTGAAAACATCCTCGCCCGGAATTGTGTCGCGCCCGGAAGATTTGGCGGCGAGAATTATATCCTCAAGGATTGAGAGTCCTGCGTCGATTGTGGCGTCGAACCTTTCCTCCTCAACCGAGATCACCTTTTTTATATAGCTTTCCTTCTCGCCAAGCTCAGGGTAAGCCCCTATGTTCTCGCCAATGGCGACGACCGAAAGCTCTGTGAGAAAGGGGCGGGTGATGCCGAGCAGCTTGCCATGTCGGCATGCGCGGCGGATTATACGGCGAAGGACATATCCGCGCCCCTCATTTGACGGGATAACGCCATCGCAAATCATAAACATGGCGCTCTTGATATGGTCGGTTATAACTCGGATTGATATATCGTTGTCATTACTCGCCCCGTAAGTCTTTTGCGAAATTTCGCAGACCTTATCAAGTATCTTCCTTATGCTGTCGACCTCAAACATATTGCCAACTCCCTGCATAATGCAGGCGAGACGTTCAAGCCCCATGCCGGTGTCGATGTTTTTCTGTGAAAGCTCGGTGTAGTTGCCGCTGCCGTCGCTGTTGAATTGTGTAAAAACATTGTTCCAGATTTCCATATAGCGGTCGCAGTCGCAGCCGGGGCGGCAGTCGGGCTTGCCACAGCCATTCTCCTCGCCGCGGTCAAAATAAATCTCGGAGCAGGGACCGCAGGGGCCGGTGCCGTGCTCCCAGAAGTTGTCGGCCTTACCAAGGCGCACTATGCGCTCGGTCGGAACGCCGATTTTATCGTGCCATATGGCATATGCCTCCTCGTCCTTCTCGTAAATCGAAGCCCAGAGAAGCTCGGCGGGTATTCCGAGCGTTTGGTTTAGAAATTCCCAAGCCCATGTGATGGCTTCGTCCTTAAAATAATCGCCAAAGCTGAAATTGCCGAGCATTTCAAAAAATGTACCGTGGCGGGCGGTGTGTCCGACGCGCTCAAGGTCGGGTGTGCGGATGCACTTCTGGCAGGTTGTAACTCGCAGGCGGGGCGGCTTTTCCTCTCCGGTGAAATATTTTTTCATCGGAGCCATGCCCGAGTTAATAAGGAGGAGTGACTTGTCGCCCCTTGGAACAAGGGGGAAGGAGGGGAGACGCAGATGCCCCCGTTCCTCAAAGAATGAGAGGTATTTCTCACGAAGGTCGTTTAGCGATGTCCACTGCATTTTATGTGTGATCCTTTCGGAAATATAATCTTTTTTGGCGAGGTTTCGGACACTGAGAAGCGACCGGTCAACCTACAATTAATAATTATAACATTTCGGCATATAGGTGTCAATAGCTGTTTTTGCGCTTTGACGAAAATGCAAGCGTACTTTTGTGCAAAAGGATAAAAAAGCTCGGCGGGCCGACGATTGAGTTGACTTCGCGGAGGGAGCATGATAAAATGTATATAATTATAGGAGTTATTTTATACGAATCTAATAAGGAATGGTGATATTTATGAATATTAAAAAAATTCTTGCTTTATTTCTATGTTTTATTGTCATATCAACTCTGCTTGTCTCCTGCAATAAGCCGGCAGGCGGGGCCGAAGACAGCGTCGGGGAGAGCGCGACTGTTGAGATAGACATTACAAAATACTCCCTTATTCGCGCGGAGATACTCTCGGAAAGACTGCTCGCCGAGATTATCAATATGAAAAAGGATATTGATACGGTTACAGGCGGATCGATTTTTTTGTCCGAGGACTGGGTGAGAGACCCCTCCGAGATAGACGATGAGGCATACGAGATACTTATTGGAGCCACAAACCGTCCGCAGTCGTCCGAGGTGCTCGAAAAAATCGAGGGAGCGGCCTTCTCGGTTGCCATGGTGGGGAACAAGATAGTTATTATCGGAACAAACGACGCGGCAACGGCCGACGGTGTTCGTTATTTTATAGATACCTACGTAAAAACCTCGCAGAACGGGATCATCACGCTCGCCCAGGGGCTTTTTTACACAAGCGAGCAGTATAGCACAGTTGAGCTTGTGGCCGATGGCAAGAGCAGGTATAGTATAGTTTACAGCGACAAGCTCGACAACAGAGCCGGCTCAAATGATAACGACCGATACGATTACGAAGTGCTCCTTGCTATGAATCTTCGGAACAAAATATCCACTCTCACCGGTGTGACCCCGAGCCTCTCCACCGACTGGCTAAAGCCGGGTGACGACGCAACCGACAAATATGAAATACTCATAGGCATGACAAACCGCCCCGAGAGCGCAAAAGCGCGGGAGAGCCTCGGTGCGGCCGAATGGAGCGTTAGTATAATCGGCAAAAAAATAGTAGTAACCGGCTGGAGCGAGGCCACGACCGAGCTTGCGGTGAATAAGTTTATGGCGCTGCTTGATCAGTCGGTGACGGTAGGCGTCGACGGGGATAAGGGGATATCCTTCTTGTCGAGCGAGAAACTGGCCGGTGCTAATTCAGAATGGGTTACCGACATACCCGAATATGAGGGCGGATTATTTACAGGCTGTGCAGATGCCAATTTCGGACATCTTGAATATCATATCGCCGACACCAATCCCACAGAGTTTGCCGCTTATAAAAACAAGCTTGCGGCGGCGGGATATGAGCTATACTTTGAGAATTCGGCAGCCGGAAATCTTTTTGCCACATATACCGGTAAAGGTCAGATGATACACACCTATTATACCGCTTATGAGGAGGCGGTGAGGATTATCACCGGAAAGAGCGCAGGCACAGTCAGCCTTCCGAATGTCACCGAGGAGAGCTGGGAGAAGATTACAGACTCGTCGATTACACAGATGACACTCGATTACAGCTCGGGCAATTTTGGGATGTGCTATATCGTGACGCTTGAGGACGGCAGCTTTATTGTGTTCGACGGCGGGGGAAGCAGCGGCAGCAAAGACCATATAAGGCTTTATAATCTACTTAATACTCTCAATAAACGCGCCGATAAAAAGATAGTGATTGCCGCGTGGATTCTGACGCATGAGCACTGGGATCACTTCATGGTCTTCTACAATTTTTGTATGAAATACGGTAAGACCGTTCAGATTGAGCAGTTTATTGCTAACACACCCTCAAAGATAGTTAAGTATAACTCAAGCAACCCCGGAGATTATCTTGAAAGTGGGCAATTTACAACGGCGGCGAGCGCGGTTGGCGGAATTAAGCTTGTCAAGCCGCACACCGGACACATAATAAAAATTCGAAACGCATCAATCGAAGTGCTCTTCACGCAGGAAGATCTTTTCCCGATGAAGCTCTACACCTTCAACAATTCTACCATGGTAACACGGATGTCTATCTCCGGGCAGACGATTATGTGGTTGGGTGACACTGAAACCGCCGCCTCCGAGATCATCTGTGATATCTACGGCGATTATCTCAAGAGTGATATGGTTCAGGTTTCCCATCACGGCTATACCGGGGCAACAATCGAATTTTATCGTCTCATCTCGCCCCTCTTTGCATTCTGGCCAACCTCGGCGAATGAATTCGCCTCACAGACGAGCGGAAGCGCCTCCTCCGGATATGCGGTGGTCGACTACTATGTGGCAAAAGAGCTCGGCCTGAAGGAGATATATTGCGCCAGCCCCGATAATATCTCAATATCTCTGCCCTATGTTGCCGGAAGCAATAAGGCGGTGAAAATCGAGGTTTCTGCTGCCGGATAACAAATGGCGCCTTTGAGGCAGGCTGCAAAGAGATAGAATAAAGGCATAATAAAAATGGGAGAGGGAACTTTCAAAATGAAAGCTCCCTCTCTGTTGCTGTTCCACTATTTAACGCTATTACCTCATTATAACATAGTCGCAAGTGAATTTCCCCCGTGCGTTACTTTACTGTTGCGACATCGCAGGTTTCTCCGAAACCTGCCAATGTACACATTATTACAACATAGTCGCAAGTGAATTTCTCCCCAGCGCATCCCTCGCTAGCTTAATGTTTTAGTTGGTGTTTAGTTAACATCAAGACCCGACAGCGCAGCGCCAATCACAGTGCAGAACCCGGCATTCTCGGGAACAGAGAAGTTTACATCGAATGAAGGGCCAAGTCCGATAATTGTTTTTCGGATTGGAGCGAAGGAAGCGAGCCTTCCGGTTAGAATGATATCTTTTATCTTATATGTTCGGGCGGCGAAAATTGAAATCATCGCAATTGTTTCGGCGACCATATTTGCAATCCCGAGAGCAATATCGTGTCGGCCGGCAAGGTCGCTTAGCTTGCCGAAGTTAGAAGCGGTCAGCTCGTGGCTGACGCTTGGGAAGAGCGAGTTGTCTGAGATATCCTTTATGCGAAGGTCGATTTTATTAAGGTCGCCTCCCTCGCAGAGCTGCTCGATATGCTCGATAGTGTCAACGCCGAGAATTTTTCGCGAGAGCCCGATAAGCGTTCCGCCTCCGACGCCGGTGCCGCCGAGATAGTTTGTCTCGGTTTTGTTTTTGTTGTGCTTTGCGTGAATCACCGCAGTGCCTGTCCCCATGCTGACGATTATCGCCTCGTCAAGCCCCGATAGATAAAGGCCGCCGAGACCGACGCTTGTGAACTCGGGAACAGCGCGGCATTCGAGCGAATACAGGGGTTTGGTTACAAAAGTCGAGCCGACTCCGGTCATCATCACTCGGTCAATACTTGAAATATCAAGATTGTTCTCTGAGGTGAAGCGCCCGAATGCGCCGTAAATCGAGGTTATCGGGTCTGCCGCCCGGACAAACTGCGGAGATATAAGTTTGATATTATTATTGTCAGACACACGGAAGCCGACAATTTTAGTCGTGCTCCCGCCGACATCAATTCCAATTATAGTACGCATTTTATGCAAGCCTTTCTTTAATGAATGAATAAAGTATAACACACTCTTGAAAAAAATGCAATAAGGTGATATAATATGTATATTGGCGGCTTTCTCTGAGGGCTGCGATGCCGCAAAAGCAAAAAACACATCGGCAAGACTTCTTGCGGCTAAATTAATATATATGAGGTGAGCAATGAATTTCAAAAATCCCGATGCAACAATTCTTTCCGAAAAGAAGCTTTATATCTTTGATATGGACGGCACAATATATCTCGGATACAACGTGTTCGATTTTGCCATTCGTTTCATAAACAATCTCCGCGCAGCGGGGAAGAAGATTTTGTTCTTCACCAATAATGCCTCGCAAACCACCGAATATTATATTAAAAAGCTGACAAAATTAGGCTTCTCCCCGACACCGGATGAAATTATGACCTCGGGCGATGTGACAATTGAGTTTCTCAAGCGTCATCGTCCGGGCAAGAGCGTTTACCTTGTAGGCACAAACGAGCTGATTGAGGGTTTTCG
>JBNRMS010000036.1:0-33970 GCA_050309735.1 Eubacteriales bacterium | reverse complement strand
GCCCTACCCGCCCGCGGAGCTGATGAAGCTGCGAGAGCCCGAAGCGCTCGGCGTTTTCAACCACCATAAGACAGGCGCTCGGCACATTGACACCGACCTCAATAACCGTGGTTGAGACAAGCACCTTAATCTTGCCCGCCGCGAAGGACTGCATAATCCTCTCTTTCTCGGCGCTCTTCATCCTCCCGTGGATAAGCTCAATCCTCAAATCGGGCATCCGCTCGGCAAGCTCGCGCGCATATCTTTCGGCGGCTTTCATAGGGGGATGCTTTTCGGCCGCGATATCAAGGTTATTCAGCGTTATCTCCGAGATCCCTATCTCACCCTCGACCGCTTCTGCTTCCTCAATGGCCGGACAGACAATATAAACCTGCCCGCCCTCCCCGGTCAGTTTTTCAATAAAGCTATCAATCCTTGCTCTGAAGCTCTCGTCGACGACAAAGGTGTCTACCCTCATTCGCCCCGGTGGAAGCTCATCTATCTTTGATATGTCAAGGTCTCCGTACATTACAAGCGCCATTGAGCGGGGGATTGGTGTCGCACTCATAACAAGAACATGTGCCTCGGCATTTTTCTCGGCCAGCGCCGCGCGCTGACTCACACCGAAGCGGTGCTGTTCGTCTGTGACCACAAGGCCGGGCGCGGCAAATTCAACCCCGTCAGATAGCAGGGCCTGTGTGCCGATAACTATGTCAAGTCTCTTTTTCCTGTCGCTCGAGGCAAGTGCGGCTTTGATTTTCTTCTTGTTTGCCGGCGTTGTGGCGCCGATGAGCAACTCGCATCCGATACCGAGCTGCGCGAAAAGAGGGGATAGATCCTCGTAATGCTGCCGCGCCAGTATCTCGGTCGGTGCCATCAGCGCCGCCTGACGCCCGCTCGCAACAGCCACAAGCATCGCTGCGGCGGCACATATTGTTTTTCCGCATCCCACATCTCCTACAATAATGCGGCGCATCGCTATCTCGCGCTCCATATCTTGGCGAATCTCGTTTATCACCCGCAACTGCGCTCCGGTCAGCCGATAGGGGAGCATACGGATAAGGGGCGAGATGTCATTCTTGACACATGCAAAAGCACCGCCCGCGCGCTGTTTTTTGCCTGTGACTGCAAGTCCGAGCGCGAAAATGAAAAACTCATCGAAAATCAGCCGCCGCTTGGCAACGGCAAGGGATTTGTAGTCCTCGGGTTGGTGTATATTCCGCAGGGCAAACTGAAGTGTGGAGAGTCGGTACTCTGTCCGAATTTGGTCGGGGAGATAGTCAGGCAGCTTCTCTGCCGCTATTGCGAGCGCGGTTCTTATGTCCTTTGCCACCTGTCGCGGCGTCAGCCCCTCGGTGAGGCGATAGACCGGGACAAGAGAGGGAAGCTGCACCCCTTCAACATAAGGGTCTGCCGCCGGCGAGTTCATCGCATAACCACGCCCTGCCCGCTCAACCCTGCCCCAAAACCGGAACATCGAGCCGAGCGGGAATTTATCCTTCAGATAATTTTGATTGAAATAGGTTATCTGGCAGCTTCCGCTGTCGTCAAAGGCGCGGAATTTGAGAATATCCATCCCTCGCCGTATTCTTGAAATTCGCGGCTCAGATCCTATAGTGAGGAGAAATGCGCCCCGCTCCCCCTCGGGAACCTCAGCGAGCAGCTTTATGTCGCCGCGGTTTTCATAGGCGCGCGGAAAGTAAAGAAGCAGGTCCCGGATCGTGGCAACACCGGCCCTGGCATATGCCGCGCCTCGCGCCTCTCCGACTCCGTAAAGAGATCTAACCGATATGTCATAAAACTCGGTCATATACACCTCCCACCGATTATTTTCCAAATTAAATTATATATCACACGGGCGGCCTTGTCAAGAAGCGAGAAGTCCGGTATTGGGGATGCCGAGATGGTGCTTTATATACTTATGCTCTTGAGAACAATATCAGTCCTATACCGTTTATGGCGAAGTTTGCTGCCATGTGAATCATCCAGGGAACATATAGATTTCGGGATTTTTCGCAGGCATAGTTGAAGATAAGGCCGCCGACAAACAGGGCGGTGAGGATAAGCGAATATAGAGGCAGGCCGAACCAGCCTATCATTATCGAGACATGATAGAGCGAGAAGGCGAGCGCGCTGAATATGTATGCGGGGGCGCGGCCGACCGGCCGCAGAGCCATGAAGGCAAATCCTCGGAAGAAAAATTCCTCGAGCAGTGAATTGACAAAGGAAATATAGAGTGCGACAAAAATAAAGTTATCGCTCCCGACCCCGACTCTGTGAGCGAGCGATTCTGTGATTTTTGACAGGTCGAATAAGCTGCCGAGCAGGAAATAACCGCCGAAAATGATGCAGAAAACTGCTCCGCCGACACCGAGCGCCAACAGGATTCCCCGCCGGGACGGCAAGAAAAGGCTGTGCAGCTCGGTCTTATGGGTTATAAGCACGAAGGCGGCTGGAGTGACAAGGAAGAAAAACAGCTTTATTAGCGACCGCAGAAAATAAGGCGGCGTTATAACAATATCGACAAATGTCATCGCAGAGCAGCAAAAAAGCACTAGCGCAGCGGTGTAAAGCGTATTTTTATTTATGTTTTTCATATCGATCCAATCATTCAACATCAATAAGGCGGCGCTCCGGCGCCGCCTTATTGTCATTTTTTCTTTTTAAACTTTGAGCGTATAATCATCCCCGCAGAGACAATCCAAACCGCCGCTACAAAGTGTATCAATTTGACGCTGATGCTGCCCGTCGCTCCCGCGGTGATAAGCGAGCGGGTGGAGCGTTCGTTCGGGTAGAACTCGGTGGTGAAGGTTATGCGGTTATTGATATACGGCTTGTGAAGTTTGCGAAGAAGGGCTTTTTTACCCTTTATTTTGGTTTTCATAATATGGTAACGCTCCTTTCGATTCCTCTTTGTTTTTGTTTCATAGTCGCAAGCGGGTCTCCCCGTGCTCCTTCCCGCCTTTGCGGCATCTCATCTTTCTCCGAGCTCTGACAATATATATATTATATCTCGGTAATGCCCTTGTGATACCTAACTAAATTATTAAGCGAGGCAAGGCCATAACGCAGCAGCATAAGGTCGCGGGAGGAGGCCAGACTGTCAACTCCAAGAAGGATTAGGGCGGCCGAGGCGCTTGTGTCTCTTGCGAGCGCGGCGGCAGAACCTGTATAGTATCGAAGGTCAATTATTTCAAGGTTGAAATGGATTGCAAGGAAGGGGGCAAGCGAATGCGCATAGCTATCCTTGATTAGAAGAAGTGTGGGTCTTACGGCATTTGGCTTATAAACCCGGATATAGGCGCTGTTCTGCCCTAAGAATGAACTGTATTTGTCTTTCGCCTCAAGGTATGAGGTCTGGTAGAAACCCTCTGTTATCTCGCGGGTAAGCATATTCTCAACGATGTATTGCTCGTCGCCCTCAAAGCGAAAATAGTCAATAGAGTCGGGGGAAGACCAGCTCATGCCCGAACTTGAATAGGTTGTGCCGTAAAATTGGTCTGACACCTGCTCAACTGTGAAGTATGAGAGGGACTCCGGCTCGTATCCGAGCGCTCCGGCGAGCGCGAGATAGACCTGATATGCTCCCCACGTTGTCCAATGGTGGTCGGTTTTATACCAAACATATTCGCCCCGGGTTGAAAGCAAGGTGAGCGGGGTGTCAAGGTCGACGCTCTCAACCCCCGAGTCTCTTATCACATTCCAAATCCCGTCTGTTCGCTCCGAGCCGAAGGTGGGCGGCAGACTGTGCGCGAGCACATCAACAGCGCGGGGCGCGAGCGCAACGGTCAGCGGAATTCCGAGCGAGGAGAGAGCGGCGTCAAAGTCGGAGATAGCATCAAGATTAGCTCTTGCTGCCGAGTAGTCGTTATACTCAAGCCGCTTTACAAGATTCCCGCCTGCGGCGGGGATGACGCTGTTGTTCTGCATTTTAAGCTGTGCCAGCTCGCAAATCGCCTTAAGAGAGACAAACCGGCGGCGTGCGGGAAACTGGTCGGCATAAAAACTGCCGATGTCCGAGGAGTATCCTCCATCGACCAGCGAGGAGAGCGAGAATTTTGGGAAGGTTGTAAGCGATTTGTTTTCGTCGGGCGAGAAATCGCTTTTGGGCAGCACCCATATAAGGATTCCGAAAACAAAAATAAGGGTGAGCACAGAGACTGTCGTGAGCATTTCGGCTGCCTTTGAGCGCTCGGAAGCTCTCTCGACTATCGCCATATAGCTCTCGGTTACGATGTCGGCCGGATCTTTTTTGTGCATTCTCTCTCACCTGCCTTTTGCCTGTTTGTTCTTAATCTAACTTAACGGTGACTATATATCCGCCGTCGTTGTCGCCCGATATTTCATAGCCTCGGCTCGAGGCAGGAACGTATATTGTCGTGTTATCTCCGGTCTTCGGAACATAATATATTTCGTATCCGGCGCCGGCGGCGTCGGTTATGCTCAGATGATTTTTGCCGTATGTGTGAGAGGTTTTGAGCAGTGTGATATAATCCTCAAGGCAGAGATTGTTAGCGCTCATATATGCGGCGTGTGCCGTGCCGACATAGCGATAACAATAAGTGTAGTCGCTGACGCCGGTTACCGACGCCTTGCTATTAGGGTATCTGAGTACAAAACCATGTTCGGCGGCGTGCTCGTTTATCCACGCGTAGGCGTCTGAATAAACCGAGGAGTTATCGGAGGTGTAGGTGCGGGTGCCGTCGTAAAACTTGATTGATACAAGATATCCGGTGTGGTGGTCGCTGAACCCGGGCTTTATATCCTTGCCCTCCTGCTCGGAATAGGAGCGGTATGCGTCGGATACAAGTACGTCTTTATTATTTGTGGCCTCACTAAAGGCGGCCATCAGGCCGTTGAGCGCGGCAAGGGCGGTCTTGTCCATCCTTATTGTGTTGAAGGAACACTGATAATAGTATTCGCCGGCGCTGTTTTTCTCGCGCGAATCAAAAACATTAACAAGCCTTGACTCAACAGCCGGAAAGACATATTCATGCTCGGAATTGACAAGCAGAAGAACTCCTTCATTCACGCTGAAGCTGCCGCTTGCGGCGACATAATCTGTGTTTATCGAGGGGGCACTGGTATCCGAGGGAAGAGAGGTGGTGTCATCGGCAGCAGACTTGAGCTTTCCCGAAGCGTCGGCTATCTCAAGCGCCAGAAGCACGACTGCGAGTGTGATAATCAGGATTATCACCAAAAAGGAGGCAAACAGCGCTATGCGCTTTCTTTTTCTGCGGCGCAGGCGAGCGGCGCGTCCTGTGCCGGGGGGGTGAGGGGGGCGGATTGGTTCGCGGCTGTTCATTTATTATACTCCTTTCGTTGCGGCCTTGATTTGCGAGGATAACAAAAAAACTCCTCGGCGGTATGTAAAAAATTTAATACTATTACCTCATTATAACATAGTCGCAAGTGAATTTCTCCCATGCGTTACTTTGCCGTTGCGACATCGCAGGTTTCTGCGAAACCTGCCAATCTATAATACTAAAGATTTTTAAAGGGGAGCGGTGGGAACTTCAAAAAGCCCCCACCAATACATTCCCCGCTTGCTTTTTATTTTGCATCCTTGATAGAGAAGTCCATCCGGCCTTTTTTGTCAAGTCCGATATATTTCACCTTGACAATATCGCCGAGCTTGAGCACATCCTCAACCTTCTCGATGCGGTGCGGCGCGATTTTTGAAATGTGAACCATGCCTTCTTTTCCGGGCGCGTATTCAACAAAGCAGCCGAATTCCTTAATGCCGGTGACCTTGCCTGTGTAAACGGCGCCCACCTCGGGCTCGAATATAATAGCTTTAATGGCGGCAATTGCCATCTCGGCGCTCTCGCCATTTACGGCGGCGATTATAACAGTTCCGTCGTCCTCAATGTCAATCTTCGCTCCGCTGTCTGCCACAATTTTCTGAATTACCGAGCCGCCCTTGCCGATAACCTCGCGGATTTTGTCGGGATCGATATGGAGGGTGGTCATTTTCGGCGCGTATTTTGAAACCTCGGCGCGGGGTGCGGAGATGGCCTTGAGAATCACCTCGTCGATAATATAGTTGCGGCCTCTGTGCGTATCGGCGAGCGCTTTTTTGATTATCTCGGGGGTAAGGCCGTCTATCTTGAGATCCATTTGAATAGAGGTTATGCCTTTTTTGGTGCCGGCGACCTTAAAGTCCATGTCGCCATAGAAATCCTCAAGCCCCTGAATGTCGAGCATTGTGTCCCAGCTCCCGTCCTCGGCGGTGATAAGGCCGCAGGAAATTCCGGCAACCGGAGCCTTAATCGGCACTCCGGCGTCCATCAGAGCAAGTGTCGAGCCGCAGACGGCGCCCTGAGAGGTCGAGCCGTTTGAGGACACGACATCGGACACCAGACGTATAGCATAGGGGAAGTCTTCCTCGGAGGGAAGAACCGGAATAAGCGAGCGCTCTGCGAGTGCGCCGTGACCGATTTCGCGGCGGCCGGGGCTGCGGGCGGGCTTTGCCTCGCCTACCGAATAACCGGGGAAGTTGTAATGGTGCATATAGCGTTTTGAGGTGTCGTTGTCAATGCCGTCGAGCATCTGAGCCTCGGACAGGGTTCCCAGTGTTGCGGCGGTGAGCACCTGTGTCTGGCCGCGGGTGAAAAGACCCGAACCGTGTGCGCGGGGCAAAAGGCCAACCTCGGCGCTGAGCGCGCGGATCTGGTTCATGCGCCGGCCGTCGACACGTTTTTTGTCGACCAGCAGCCAGCGGCGTACTATCTTTTTCTGAATAGCATAAACAAGCTCGGGGAGCTGTGAGTCAAGCGAGGGATATTCCTCTCCGAATTTTGCCATTATCGCTTCTTCAATCGGAGCCATGCGCGCGTCGCGCACAGTTTTATCGTCTGTGTCGAGTGCGAACATAATGTCGTCCTCGCAGAATGCAAAAATTTTGTCAAACATCTCGCGGTCAAGCTCGCAGGAGGGGTAATCAAACTTATCTTTGCCGATTTCGTCTATTATGGCGTTTATAAAGCCGAGCAGATCCTTTATTTCCTTGTGGGCGGCCATTATCGCTGAGTACATCGTGTCATCGTCGACCTCGTTTGCACCAGCCTCAATCATAACAATCTTTTTCATTGTCGCCGCAACGGTGAGCTGCAGGTCGGATACCTTCATTTCGGCCTCGGTCGGATTGACGACGAGCTTGCCGTCGATAAGCCCCATGAAGACGCCGCCTATAGGGCCGTTCCACGGGATATCAGAGATAGATAGAGCTATCGAGGCGCCGACCATAGCTGTGATTTCGGGTGAGCAGTCGGGATCTACAGACATAACTGTCAAGGTCAGTGCGATATCATTTCGCAGGTCTTTGGGAAAGAGGGGGCGGATGGGGCGGTCGATAACGCGGGCGGCAAGAATCGCTTTCTCAGACGGCCGACCCTCTCTCTTGAGATATCCCCCGGGGATTTTTCCGGCGGCATACATTCTCTCCTCATAGTCAACCGAGAGGGGGAGAAAGTCGATACCGTCACGGGGTTTTGACGATGCGGTGGCGCAGGCGAGAACTGCCGTTTCTCCGTATCGGATGAAGGCCGAGCCATTTGCAAGGCCGGCAATCTTGCCGGTTTCAACGACAAGAGGTCTGCCCGCGAAGGTGTAGTTGAAGGTTTTGTGGTTTGTGAAGTGCATCTGTGTGCTGATTTTTTCTGACATTTATAATGTCCTCCGTAAATATATTTACTTCCCACGGAGGTTTAGCACTTAAATATACGCCGGCGTGTTCCCGGCGCTTATTTAACTGCTAATCCGTCGTGAGATAGTCTTTGTGATGATGTGGCGGGGCGCTGTTAATAAAGAGTTAGGAGTGAGGAGCCGGAAAATCCCCCCGCTCGTCACTCCAAACAATTATTGAGATTACTTTCTGATATTCAGCTTCGCGATGATTGCGCGGTAACGCTCGACATCAACCTTAATAAGGTAGTTAAGCAGGTTTCTTCTGTGACCGACCATCTTCTGAAGTCCTCTGCGGCTGTGGTGGTCCATCGGATTTGCTTTGAGATGTTCTGTGAGGTTCTTAATGCGGGCTGTGATAAGTGCTATCTGAACCTCCGGAGAGCCCGTGTCGCCTTCGTGAGTGGCAAACTCGGCAATAATAGCTTGTTTTTCTGCTGTGGTCATTTTTTTCACCTTTCAAAATATTACACTGACACAGAATTCGGCCGGTGAAGTGCCGCGTGGCGGCTTTGATCCGGATACCGAGCCAATGTTATGCAGGTAGAATTATATCATATATTTCATTCTTTGTAAAGGGTTTTTTAAATTATTACCTGCGATTCTTACAAATTAATGGAAGAGTTGACTGCTCTCAGTGTTAAGGCTCTCTCTTCCCGACCTCAGCTATCCTTTCTTTTTGAAGGATTTTATTGTTCTTATTAGCGAGATGCCGCCTGCGGCGAGCAACATAAAACCAAAGAGCTGTCTCAGGAGCGAGGGGTCTGCGCGCCCTGCCAGATTTGCCCCGATAAGCGCTCCGACAATTCCGAATGCCATCATAATAAGC
Source organism: Eubacteriales bacterium (assembly GCA_050309735.1). GTDB lineage: Bacteria > Bacillota > Clostridia > Oscillospirales > CAG-272 > UMGS1002. The sequence continues at coordinate 25,476 of JBNRMS010000036.1, read as the reverse complement.
ACGACACCCCATAGAATTTTGCGCCGGCAGAGATGCACCAGAAGCGAGGCCGAGGAGGAAAACAGGAAAAAATAGAGATTAAGCCCCTGCGCGGTGAGCTGCGGCAGTTCCTCGACTGCGACAAGCCAAACGACAAGCAGACCGGCGCTGCCTACCCCGAGGCCGGAGAGGGTGGCGATAAGGAAGGCGGCGAGCATCTGAGGGAGGTGTTCGAGCATTGTTTTTTTGAACTTTCTTTTACTAAATCATTTGGAGATAGAATTATTATATCCGATTTGACGATGTAATATTATTTTTCAAATAAATTTTGTTTGGTTTTATACGCCAGATAAAATCCGCACAGCCGATGCAATATTCATAAGACCATAGATATCCCGGACCAGATTACTATGGCCGAGAAGATTAGTTTGAGCCAACGCGAGTCGATTTTGTCGAGAAGAAGGCCGCCTGCAAGGCCTCCGGCGATGGCGGGGAGGACGAGAAGATTAAGCTTGTCCTGTGGTAGGGCGCCGTTAGCCGAATAGAGGTAGGCCGAAACAAGAGAGAGGGGGAGTGTTATGCAGAGGGTGTTGGCGAATGCGTCGCGGCTGTCGCCCTTTTGCTCGGATAGGACGCGCGAGAGGGCAAAGACTGCTATAATTCCCCCGCCGGCGCCGAGCAGACCGTTTAAGATTCCCGATATAAGTCCTGCTCCGGCGAAAAATAGGAATTTTGACACGGTTGAACGCACAATAAACCACCTCTTTTCCGATTTTTCGAAAAGTTATGTATCGGTTGGCGCGGTGCTTAAAATCGACAATAATATCGGGCAGCCGGGCGAATCCAGCTCTGAAAATTCGCAAAATTTCCATTGGCACTTGAAATAACCTTTATTGAATGATATAATGTGTACGATGGCAGATTATGCGAGGGCTGCGAGCGAGCGGCGGCGAGAGAAATCACTGGAAATCGGGAATATACGATTTACTGATAGACTGGCCGCAAGCTAAAAAAACTTTGAGGACGCGGTTATCCGCGATTATCCGATTATCATAGAATGGCTCGGTGCGCATTTTAACTATTATCGGTCGCAAAAGCCTTTATGATTCACGCTTGTCGCACGCCCGAGGCTTCATCCTGTCACTTGCTTTGCTTATAGTTTGTATTTGGGAGTTGGCACACCGGAAAGGAATTGTCATATAAATGTCGGAAAATAAAAAATCTATAAAAAACAAAAATATCAAGGGCAATCGGGGGGATTTTCCTCCTGCGGCGGGCGATAGCACAAAGCCGGCTGCGGCGACACAGGGGCGGCGCGGGCAACAGAGCTCGTCTGAGCCGATAAAAAATGTCGTTCCGTCGTCAAGGTCGATGAGGTTTATACACCAGATTATGCCCTTCATTATTATAATGGTGGCGCTCTTTATAGCGGCGAGTTATATATTCGTCGCCGCGGGCGCCGTTGGGGATGTCGGTATCGTCGGCCAGATTATGAACGGGATTTTTTGCGGGATGTTTGGCTGGCCGGCATATTTTCTTCCCCTTGTGCTGCTCAATCTTGCGATTTTTTGGAGAAAATATGTCGACATGGAATTGACCGGGCTTAAAATAACCCTGTCTTTTCTGTTTATGCTCGCCGTCTCGGGGCTTGTTCATGTTGTAACGATAAAAAATTCGGGCAGTGCCGGCTTTATTGTCTCCGACCTGTGGCGTGATGGAGTTGCGCTGCGAGGAGGAGGGTTTCTCGGCGGTCTGTTAGGCGAAATTTCATTCAGGGGGCTTGGGATTGTCGGCTCGCTGATAGTTTTGATTCCTCTGATATTTGTGCTCTTCATATTTCTTGTGGGGACAACCCCGCGCGGAATGGGACTATATATTCGGCGCAAGCTTGCCGATTGGTCGGAGCGCCAGCGCATAGCGCAAAAGGAGGCCGAGGAGAGATACGCCGAGGAGGGAGACGACCAAACTCACGCTGCCGAGGGTAAAGGCGCGAAAAAGAATCGCGAAAAGGCCGAGAAAAAGAAGAAGGACAAAATGAAAAAAAGGCACGAGGCGCTCGCGGAAACCGAAGACCCGCTGCGGGATACCGTCTTTACCGAGGGGCATAAGCCCCTTGTCGGCAATCTCCGTGAGCCCGACACTGCCGAACAGGCGCCCGTGCCCGATATAAACGCAAACTCTCACGCAGAGCGCACTGCCGCAGCCCCTTCCGAGGGCTCGCCCGACAAGGGTTCCGGAGGTAAAAAGGAGAAGGTGACCACCGAAATTGTTGAGCCGGTTCGTTCGGGCGGCGCTAAGGCGCTTATGGACGAGGTTAAGCTTGATGATGATTACAAAGACCTCGGTGATCTTAACTGCCTACTTGACGGCATGGCAAAAAGCAAGAGTGCTCCGCCTAAAGAAAAGACAACGGTCGTCAAAACTATTCCGGCCGATAGCGCTAAATCTGCCGCCGTGGAGGATGCAGACGATATAAAAATGGGGCTTATTGTGACAAACGAGGATGCCTCAGACCTGACCGATAGCGATGAGCTTCCTCCTACCACCGGCGGCAAGCAGCTTAGCACTTATGTTTTCCCGCCATATGACCTTCTGACCGCCGATAAAAATCCAAAGGAATCGGATTATTCGGACGAGCTCAAGGAAAACGCTAAAAAGCTGATGGAAACGCTTGCAAGCTTTAATGTTAGAATCAAGGAGATAAACTATTCGCGCGGGCCGACAATCACGCGCTACGAGCTAAGACCCGACGCCGGAGTGCGCGTTCGCTCTATCTCTAATCTTGTTGATGATATCGCGCTGAGCCTTGCAACCTCGGGCGTGCGTATTGAGGCGCCGATACCCGGGAAATCAGCAGTGGGGGTTGAAGTTCCAAATCGCCATCAGGCCACTGTTTATCTGCGGACGCTTATAGAGTCGCCAACCTTCAGCGAGACGGCGAGCCGGCTCGCCGTCTGCCTCGGCATGGACGTTGCGGGCAAGCCGATTTATTTTAATATTGATAAAATGCCTCATCTGCTTATTGCCGGAGCCACCGGCATGGGTAAGTCGGTCTGCATTAACAGCTTGATAGTGAGTATTCTCTATAAGGCAAAGCCCGACGAGGTGAAGCTGATACTTGTCGACCCGAAGAAGGTCGAGTTCAATATCTATAAGGAAATGCCTCATCTCTATGTGCCGGTTGTAAGCGACCCTAAAAAAGCGGCGGGTGTGCTTGCGACGGCGGTGAGCGAGATGGAGCGCAGGTTTGAGATGATCGAGGAATTGAATGTCCGCGACATCACAAACTACAACAGAATAGCCGAAACAGACCCCGAAATAAAGCCCATGCCCAGAATAGTGATTGTTATAGACGAGCTGGCAGACCTTATGATGACGGCGCCCGACGATGTTGAAACCGCCGTCTGCCGCCTGGCGCAAAAGGCAAGAGCGGCCGGAATCCACCTTATAATCGGAACACAGCGACCGTCGGTTGACGTAATCACCGGACTTATAAAGGCCAATATTCCATCGCGTATCGCCTTTACAGTAGCTTCGCAGGTAGACTCGCGCACGATTATAGATATCGGCGGCGCCGAGAAACTAATCGGGCGCGGCGATATGCTCTTTGCTCCGGTGGGAGCCGCTAAACCGATGAGGGTGCAGGGCGCCTTTGTAGGCGAGGTTGAGGTCGAAAATATTGTCGAGTTTCTCAAATCACACAATAACACCGCGCAGTATGACGACGAGTTTGTCAAGCGCATCGAGGAGGAAGCCGCAAGATGCGGCACCAAAAAGGGCTCTGCCGCGGCGGCCTATCGTGAGGATGTTGACGGCGCTCAGGTCGACCCGAAGCTTCACGAGGCTGTTGAACTGGCAATCGAAACCGGTAAAATCTCAACCTCGCTTATGCAGCGCCGCCTCGGGCTTGGATACGGCCGCGCAGCTAAGGTGATTGATCAAATGCAGGAGCTTGGCTATGTCAGCGCCGCCGACGGTAATAAACCCCGAAAAGTGCTTATTACAAAAGAACAATATATGGAAAAGATGATAAACGATGATGTGTGAGGAGCGGGGTCTGACTGCGAATATGTAAATGAACACGCCGGGGGCGCTTCGATATCGAAGCGCCCTCGAAATAAATTATGCGACATTTTTATTCAGAAATAAAAAGCAGGATAATATGCAGGAAAGCTGAAAATGCGCACAAAGGGCCGGGCGCTGATATTTTCTTATATGGAACTATTCACCCCCAGATAAACACCTCAAAATTCAGTTAGTAAAATAATAATTCCGATAATGGAAAATAATATTTGGAAAATCTATTGACAATCTTCGCGTGGTGGTATATAATATATAAAAACAAATAATAAAACGCGGAAGGCGGACAGGATATGAAGCAGACCAAAAAAAGCATTGTTGCGGTGACCCCGGTTTCGGATAAAAAAGAAAAGGCTAAGGCGCTCGACACCGCCATAGCTCAGCTTGAACGAGAATTCGGGCAGGGAACTATTATGAAGCTTGGTGAGAACTCAAGAATGGAAGTTCAGACAGTTCAAACAGGCTCTATTGCGCTCGATTTAGCTCTCGGAATCGGCGGACTTCCGCGCGGAAGAATTGTGGAGATATTCGGCCCTGAGTCGTCGGGTAAAACGACGGTGGCGCTCCATGTCATTGCCGAGGTGCAGAAGGCCGGCGGGGAGGCTGCATTTATCGACGCCGAGCACGCGCTCGACCCGGTTTATGCCAAGGCGCTCGGCGTGAATATAGATAATCTGCTCGTTTCGCAGCCCGATTGCGGAGAGGACGCGCTTGAGATAACCGAGGCGCTTGCGCGCTCGGGTGCTATCGATATTGTAGTTATCGACTCGGTCGCAGCTCTTGTTCCGCGCCAGGAAATCGAGGGAGATATGGGCGCGGCCACTGTCGGCGTTCAGGCAAGACTGATGTCGCAGGCGATGAGAAAGCTCTCCTCTGTTATTTCAAAAAGCAATTGCATAGTTATTTTCATAAACCAGCTCCGTGAGAAGGTCGGGGTTTTTTACGGGAATCCCGAAACAACCACCGGCGGTCGGGCGCTCAAGTTTTATGCCTCGGTGCGTATCGACGTTCGAAAGGCTGAACAAATTAAAAACGGCACAGAAATATACGGAAACCGGGTCAAATGCAAGATTGTGAAGAACAAGGTGGCACCCCCCTTCAGGGTTGCCGAATTTGACATTCTTTATGGAAAGGGAATTTCGCGTTCGGGCGAGATTCTTGACTATGCTATCAAGCTTGATGTGGTTAAGAAAAGCGGCTCGTGGTTTTCTTATAACGGCGAGAAAATCGGACAGGGCAAGGAAAATGTCAGGCGTATTCTTGAGGAGAATCAGGAGCTGATGGATGAAATCGAGAGCAAGATTCGCGCGCAGAGCGACACGACCGAGGTGCTCAAGGAAGAGTTTGAGCTTGACGATGAGGGCGATATCGGCGATGATGAATTCGATGTCAGCTTGATGAAAGGCGAGTAAGACCGGGAACAACCGAAAAAAACTGCCGCTCCGGGGATGAGGGGCGGCGGAAGCATGGCCGAGCGGGGACAAGGGGACAACCGTAATAGGTCAGAGACGGCTAAAGTTATGAACCGCCGCCCGGCAAATTTAATAGGCAGGATAAGAAGATAGAAATGGTGATAAAAATTGTTGATGCCAACCCACTCGAGACCGGCGATGTTTCGGTGAAGGTTGTTATGAGCGACTGCGAGCAAAGCGAAAAGAAGACTTTTATTGTCGGCCCTTCTGAATGGAAGAAAATGCGCCGGGCTGTCGGGCAGGAGATAGACGAGGTTGATTACGATGCGCTTGTTGAGGCCGATGCCTACCACGGCGCGCTTAAAAAGGGGGCAGAACTTCTATCATACGGCGCGAATTCGCGAAACGCGCTGATGCGCAAGCTGATTCGCCGCGGGTTTAACGCTCGGGCTGCCGCTCGGGCGGCCGATTATTTGTCCGAGCGGGGATATATTAACGAGGAGGCAGACGCCGAGGCACTTGCCAGATCCTGCATATCAAAGGGATACGGTCGCCGCAGAATAGCGCTAAAGCTGCGCGAACGGGGCTATGACGAGCTTGTGATATCCTCGGTTTTCGATAAGCTTGAGGATGTGGATTTCACAAAAAACTGTGCTTTTGTTATAAAAAAGCGCTGTGTCAGAATTCCGGAGGATAAGCAGTCGCGCGACCGGATAGTCTCGACGATGATAAGATACGGCTACAGCTTCTCCGAGGTTCGCGACGCCTTTAGAATATGCGCGTCGGGTGAATTGTAGGCGGCGGAGATATTAGGCTCAGGCTGTGCGGATAAGAGCGCGGGTCGGTGTCGTCGAAATTTCGCGGTAAGGCTGGTATGAGTCTGCGCGGAAAATGCCGATATTTTTTATCATGTCCGGCAAAACTAACCTTTCGGGCAATAATCTTTATTATGCAATATAAAATCTTATAAGAGACACGACTCTTTTTTGGTTTTTACTATAAAATGAATCACCCTGCGGAAATGAAGGCAGGGTGATTTTTTTTATTCATTCTGTTTTTTACGGTATATCGCCGCTTTATTTTTGATCTGTCTTCCTGAAGAGAAGCACACCTGCGACTGTAATGAGGGCTATATAGGCGAGCGAGCTGACAAGCGATATGACAAGAATATCATTCTCGACAATTCCGCCGGCTATTGCGTTTATCTGATACGCGGGGTTTGCGTGCATAAGGTTTTCAAACCAATCGGGAAGCGCGGGAATCATCAGCGGAAGTGTGCCGAGTGTTGCTACGAGCAGGGCGGCTGATATTTGCAGCACTATCGTAAACCCCGTGCTGCGCGTTGTCGCCGCAAAAAAGACGGCGAGCGAATTTATCGAGGCAAAGACAAAAAGACCTACCAGAAGCGTTTTGAGAATAAAGAGCAGCTCGCCTGTGTCAAAGGGTTCGCCATAACCAAGAATCAGGCAGCCGAGCGCAAGCGAGAGCAGCGAATAAACAATAAACATAAATGTTCCGACTGCAACAGAGGAAATAAAATGGCTCATATACACAGATGATTTTGCGTGGCCTGAAATTATCTTGTTTTTAACCGTTCCGGCCGAAAAATCGCGGCAGACGAGAATACCGATTAAAACAGGCAGAATTAATCCGAAATTATTAGTGATTGACAGCGAGGAGACAAAAACGCTCTTACCTGTCAGCGAAAAGCTCATTCCCATCTCCTCAAGTTCGGAGAAGCTCTCGCCGGCTGCCAGCCCGATGACCGAATAAAGCACAGGGGTCATGAGCGCAAAGGCGACGGCCAAAATCAGCGTTACAAGCAGGATAAAGTCTTTTTTTATGCGATAAAAATCGGCTCTTAATAGTTCAGGCATTGTTTATCCTCCCGGTGACTTTAAGGTAATAGTCTTCAAGGTTGTCGTCGTAACTCCTAACGCTATTCATGTTATATCCTTTAGAATAAAGCTCGGAGACCAAAAGGCCAACGTTTATTTCATCAAAAACGCGCAGCACATTGTCGTTTATCGAGTAATCGGCAATCCCAAGGTGCTCTTTTATAAAAACGGCTGCTCCCTCGGGGTCGTTTATTTCAAGGTCGATACTGCGGCGGCATTCGCGTTGCAGTTCCTCTGAGGTTATCTCTTTAATCAGTTTGCCGTTCGAGATAAAACCGTATCTTGTGGCTATCAGCGCCAGCTCGCGCAGTATGTGACTTGAAATTAGAAATGTGATATTCCTCTCGCGGTTGAGGCGCCATATCATCTCGCGAATATCGAAAATGCCTTGCGGGTCAAGGCCGTTGAGCGGTTCGTCAAGAATCATGAACTCAGGCTCGCCAAGAAGTGACAGGGCGATTCCAAGCCGCTGGCGCATGCCGAGCGAGAAGTTTCCGGCCTTGCGGCGGGTGGTGGCGACCTTCTCAAGTCCTACTTCTTCAAGCAGACCGGCGTTTTTTTCTGTGCCTATCCCAAGTATCCGGCAGTGTGTTTCAAGATTCTCGGCGGCCGTCATATTTGTGTAAATTGCCGGCGCCTCAACGATTGCTGATATGCGGCTGCGCGCTTTTGCAATGTCGGGCGAGCTGCCGTCAACGCCGAAAAGCGTGTATTGCCCCGAGGTGGGCGAGGCAAGACCGGTGACAAGGCGGATAACCGTCGTCTTGCCCGAGCCGTTTGCTCCGACAAAGCCGTAGATATCGCCCCGGCAAATCGTCATATCCGCTCCGTCAACCGCCAGCACCGAGCGGTATCTTTTTGTGAGCCCGTTTGTTTTGAGTATTTCGTCCATAATATAGCGTTACTCCTTACTGTCCCCTTCAACTTTTTTTGGCACTGGGCGGCCGCTTTTGCGCCGTTGCCTTACGCATTCGGTGAGCAGATACTCAATCTGCCTGTTGACCGAGCGGAAATCCTCTTCGGCCCACGCGCTAATCTCGCGCAGTAGCGAAGGGGAGAGCCGCAGCGGTATTTGCTTTTTGTTCTGCTCGGAAATTTTATCTATTTGTTCTGACATGATATTATCGGTCAATAAATCGACCCGCTGTTGACAATCGGCTGGGCGTCGCGGTTACCGCAGAGCACGACGAGCAGGTTGCTGACCATCGCCGCCTTTCTCTCGTCATCAAGCGTGACAATATCATTTTCGTTTAGTTTGGTAAGCGCCATTTCCACCATGCCGACAGCGCCGTCGACTATCATTTTCCGAGCATCAATAATAGCCGAGGCCTGCTGTCGCTGGAGCATTGCCGCGGCAATCTCGGGGGCGTAGGCAAGGTATGTTATCCGGGCTTCAAGAACCTCAAGACCCGCAAGCTCGACCTTTTCCTGAATTTCGGCGCGGATTTTTCCGGCGATTTCTTGGCTTGAGCCGCGAAGCGACTTTTCGTCGCCGTCGCCCTCGCCGTCGCTTGCGACGTCGTAAGGATACATCCGGACGATATTCCGCAGAGCCGAGTCGCATTGAATCGACAAAAATTCAATATAATTATCGACATTGAAAACGGCCTTAGCCGTGTTTGCCACTCGCCAAATAACCACGATTCCGATTTCAATTGGGTTGCCGAGCTGGTCGTTTATTTTTTGTTTGTTGTTGTTTAGCGTCATTGCTTTTAGCGAGATTTTGCGGTTTTGCGGGAGCTGAGAGGAGCTTTTTGTCTGGAGTAACTTGGGGATGGACAGCTCGGCAGTAGCCGGCGAGGTATCAGACGGGGCAACCGAGACTACAAAGGGATTGACAAAATAAAAGCCCTCGGTGGCGATTGTGCCGATATAGCGCCCGAAAAGGGTGAGTACCATAGCTTCATTGGGCTTTATCACCTTGAAGCCGAGGAAGAAAACCCAGCCAATACTCATGTAGACAATGCTTGCGATAAAGAGAGCCATGCTCCCCGTTACCCCCTTCTCAAGAAGGATGCTTCCATAAATGATCCCCGCGAACGAGGCGGCGTAAAGGAGCGAGGTGATTATCAGAAAAGGCATACCGGGCAGAGCGCTCAGATGCTTTTCTTCAATCTGGTTGTTTCTGTTTTTCATATACTATATTCCTTTCATAATGATATCAAATTGAAATCAATATAATAATATCATATTCAAAAAAACCTGTCAATAGCCTCGAAGATTTATTTTTAAGACTATTGACAGGGCAGGGAGCCTGTTCTATAATAATTATTATACATTATAATTATCCCGGAGGCTCGGATGGCAGATAAACTAAGCATTTATATATCAGATTCATATGACCCATATCATAATCTTGCTCTTGAAAAGTATCTGACGCTGCACACCGCTCCCGGCGAGTGCATCCTCTTTCTCTGGCGGAATGATATGACTGTGGTGGTGGGAAGGAATCAAAACTGTTGGAGCGAGTGCCGGCTGAGCCTGCTTGAAGCTGAGGGTGGCCACCTTGCAAGGCGGCTGTCGGGCGGGGGAGCGGTTTATCATGATAAGGAAAATCTTAATTTCACCTTCGCTACGCGGCATGACGGTTATGACCTTCAAAAGCAACTCTCGGTGATTGCGGCCGCGGTTGGTAAATTCGGCATTTCAACCGAGTTTAGCGGGCGCAACGATCTTCTCGCCCGGGGCTGCAAATTTTCGGGAAATGCCTTTTGGCACTCGGGCGAATGCCATTTCCATCACGGCACAATATTAATAAGAACAGATACCGACAGGATGATGCGCTACCTAAGCGTTCCGGGGGACAAGCTCAAGTCAAAAGGGGTGACTTCAATTCGCTCGCGGGTTGTGAATTTGAGCGAGCTCAATCCCCGCATCACAGTCGAGGGCATGATAGAGCGGTTGGTCGAGGCCTTTGGCGAGGTCTATCGGCTTGCTGTCGAGGAATACTGTTTTTCCCCGAAAGCTGCTGATAAGATTGCCGAATACCGAGCCGAATTCGATTCACCCGACTGGAAATACGGGCGAACGCCCGGGTTTACGCACAGCTTCTCGGGCCGCTTTGCTTGGGGCGGGATAACCTTCTGCCTTGACGTTAAAGAAGGGAAAATATCCGATTGCGGTGTTTTCTCAGACTCGCTTGACCCCGATTTTATCTCGGGCCTGCCCCGCCTTTTAATCGGACAAAATTATAACGCCGCCGATATGAGAGAGGCGCTCTCGGACGCCGGGTCGCGATGCGAGATTGAGGATATAGGCATCTTATTTTTTGAGGAGATATGAGGCACGAGAGCAAGCTTTTATAATTTTATAAACAGAAGATGACACAGGCGCCGGGGGACTTTCCTAAAGTTCGCCCGGCGCCTTCTCTCGGGCAATCACCAGATATAGAAGGCTATATCATCATTATCATCGTCGGTATAATCCTGAGAGGCAAGAATATCGCGCGCCGACACAAAAATGATATCGGCCGAGGGCGCTGAGTATGGCTTTGTTTGGCGTGAATTTTCGGCCGGTTCGGATTGGCTCTCTTTCGTTCTCATGTTTGGATCTGCAAACATATCGGTAGTTTCCTTTCTTTGTTCTTTTTATATGGCTCCGCGGTCTGCCGGCTTTTTGAGGTCTCTGGGCTTTTGTCATGCAATATTAATTGTGATTTTGAAGGTAACCCCCAAGAAACTCCCGTCCCTCCGGCGAATATTGGCTGAAGCTACCGTCGTCAAGCCGATAGATATAGCCGTTGCCGACGTCACGATATGGCTTAGTGTCGGCGAGCGCCTGGCTTGCCACATATGCAATACTGCGTGAGTTCTGCATCGGGTCATAATTGGAATACACATAATGCCACTCTCCGCCCGAGAGGTATGCGATATACGAAATAGCCGAAAAGCGACTTGTATAAGCAGAAGGCTCAAGTTCAACCAGCGCTGCATTTATATAAATCCCGCCCTCCGCGTCGGGTATCATGCCCTTCTCGGCTCGGAGGTTTATGTAGTAGCTCCCTCTCGGGTTGTTGTTTGCCTCGGGGGTGGCAAAATTATATTCGTCGATTCCGGCAGCGGCAAGGCCGGCGATGGATAGACTTGCTATACCATATTTGTTGATATAATCGGTGGGGAAGATCAGAGTTCCGTATATCGGTGCGCTGCCCGGATCAGACAGACGAGAGGCCTCGGCGGCGCTCGCTTCGGGGATGTGCGCGGTAAATCTGATTCCCGAGTGCTCTGATAGTCTGACAGAGGCGCCGGTTAGCATTGTTGGCTCGATTATCGAGTTGCCAAAGCCAAGCGAGCCGCTCGCCGTCTGAGATATGACGAGAACACTGCCGCGAGAGCGGTCGGTGGTGGGATATGGGTCGGCCGCAGATGTGCCGAGCGTCTGGAAAAAGACCTCGCGCCCTGCCGTATCATTTATCCGATATGCAAGCTCGCCGCTTTCAAGGCAAAAGGAGGAGAAAGCGCAACCAACGTCGATTTCTTTGTCAAGTTGATATGCGGGGTATTTGAAGCAATCCTCGAGATAGAAGTTTTTAGATATGCCGTTATTTGAAGATTTTCTATTGTAGATTATCGCGCAGCTATTGTCTTTGCCCGAGGTGCATATCGGTTTTTTGCCGCACGCATAACAGCCGACAACCGACACTTCCTCGGTATTGCAATATCCGAGTACCCCCGAGGCATATGTTCTGGCGGTGACGTCGCCGGTGTTGAAACAGAAGGCGATATCAACAGAGCCGCTCGGCAGAGCATATCCTACCACGCCTCCGGCAATAGAGCTTGTGGCAGTGACACTGCCATAATTCCCGCTGCAATATACAGACAGCCGCCCGTAGCATTGGCCGATAAGTCCTCCGGCGGGATTTGTGGCGTTTATCTCTCCGTTGTTGTAGCAGTATGCGATGTATGAGCGGGTGTCGGTCTCTTTTGAGCTTCCGAGAACACCGAGGATCCCACCGGCCTGCCCGCCCGATATGCTGCCTGTGTTCTCGCATCCTTCAAAGCTCAAGATGGCTCGGCGGCATATTCCGGCAATCCCTCCGGCGGCTTTTGCCGCTGTTACAGTCCCGCCAAATGAGCAATTTAGAAAGGCAGCATAGCCCGCGTCTACCGAACCGACAAGTCCTCCGCCCTCACTTGACGACCCGGCGCCCACATCGGCCTCGCATCTGACGCAGCTTATTTGGGCAAAGCCCGAAATCGACGCGGCAAGGGCGCCCGACGCTTCAAATCCTTCCGCGGCAGATACAGACCCCGCAATTGAAAGCTCGCTCACCCTGCCGCCGAGCTGTCCGATAAGGGGGGCGGCGGTGATAATCAAGTGTCCCCTCCCCTCAAATATCCCCCAAAAGTTTGTGATAAGCTCGGGCTCGAGCAAGGTGAGATTGAGGTCGGCTGTGAGAATCAGTTTTCCGTTGAATCTTGCCACCGAATTGATTGTTCTGACGGCGGCTAGGTATTCGTTTTCCCCGCCGACGATAAGGTCGGGCTCAAAACCGGCCTCGGCTATATTAGTGAGGCTTTGGTTTGCGTAATAAACAACGCCGCGCGAACGGTCGGTTGAGGGATGGGAATCGACGCCAAGCTTTTGAAAAAGGATACCGTAACACGCTGCCATACTTCCCGCTCTGTCGTCCGAGTGTCCGCTGCCACCTGCGGCGAGCGAATTAAGTCTTGAGGCAAGTCGCCCGTCGGCAAGCTCTGACGGCTCAAAGGTGAAGTCCGGCTCAAGCGACGTCCACTCGTTGGTCAGGTTCATGTACGCTGCCGCCCGAGTGCCACTGCTTATGCAGAAATTATTTGAAAGTTCGGTGAGCGGTGCATAGCAGGTTATGATTTGAGAGGCTGTGCCTGTGTCGGCGGTTATGTTCCCGGAGTTGCAGTTATAGGTAAGGGAAAGCTGGCTGCCGTATGCACTGGCGCACACCCCGCCCGAAAATCCGCCCGGAGAATGAATATCCCCATTGTTAATGTTTCCGCAAAGGGCGCTGCCGAGCCCGTCGGCTATGATTCCAGCTATGCCCCCTGCCATGCCTGTGCCGCTGATATTTCCCGAGTTTGAGCAATACTCGACGCGCCGAGCATCTTCAAGATTTTGATTATTCGCCGCTAAGGCGACAATGCCGGCGGCATGCCCCCCTATGTGGGCAGAATTTATTTCTCCATAATTATGACAGTTTGATATAAGCACAGCGCCGCAGAGATAGCCGGCTATCCCTCCGACATATTCGGACTGAGTGCTTATTCCGGCGTAATTTTTGCAGTTTTCAATAAAGCTGTAGCCCCCTGCCTGATGCGCAAGAATTCCGGCCGCAAAAGGGCCGCCCGACTGTATTTTTCCCGATTCTCCGGCCGGAGAGGAGTGGTCGGAGCCGTTTTTGCCGTTTTTTATGTATATGTAGTTGTCCTCGCCTCCCCCGATAATTCCGCCTGCAAATCCCGAGATTGAGGCAACGCTGCCGGTGTTGCTGCAGGAGAAGGCAAGGATTCCGGCGCTCGCGGCATATCCGCATATCCCCCCGGCGCCTTCCTGGCCCGACACCGCGCCCGAGAAAGAGCAATTCATAAATTCGACAATGCCGCTTTCGCAGTATCCGGCGATGCCTCCGGCATGCTTCGCACCGCTCCAAACATCCTGCATGACAAAGCAATCTTCAAATATCACCTTTGATGAATCGCCCCCGGACACAGAGCCTATCAGTCCTCCGGCGCTTGATGCGGCGAACACATCCGAATCCGAGCGGACATTGCAGAAAGACGCCTCCCCGGTGACATTAAGCGCAACCGCTCCTGCGTCTTTGTGATACGGGCTATCAATCGAGCCGACATACCCCTCAATTTTTATATTCTTCAGTATTCCCGAAAAGTCTGTGAACATGGGATTTCCCAAAAGGGTGACAGTGCATCCTCTGCCGTCAAGCTCTCCGGCAAAGGCTTTGCCTGAAATATTCCAGCTCGAATATAGCACAATGTCGCACTCAAGGTAATAAGAGCCGAACTGATCCATAGACAAAAAGCTGCTCTCGTCAAATATAGCCGACGTTGATTCGGGATCAGAGTGCGTGTAATCATCAGATGATGCCTCGAACCAAGCGCCCGGCGCTCCGGATGTCATGAATAAACTACTACAGGCAACCACTGCCAGCGCTACCAAAAGCGCCAAATATCGCCTTGCAGAAATACTCCGCATGTCCTTTTGTTTCCTTCATTCCTAAAATGTTTGTCATTATTATATAATACGTGTCATATTATGTCAATAAGTGTCGCTCAGATATGTTCAAAAAGACAAAAAATTGTTTGATATGATATAAAAATGAATATATACCAAAGATAAAAGGCAGAAAACATACATAATAAACAAAAAACACCGTGTTTAAATACGGTGTTTTTCTGGTGTTTATATCACACATATCACAAAGTGAGAAAATGTTCCTTGTTTATTATTGATTGGGGCTTGATTTGATACTTGATACATACCGATTTTTTGACTGGCAGTTCTGCCGATCAAGGTCAGGGCAGCACAAATCCCAGCTTTTTTCGCACCTTCAAGAGTGTTTTTCTGGCATAATAAGTGGCATCTGAGGCGCCATTTTTCATCTCTGCCTCAAGGTATGCCCGGTCGGCTCTAAGACGTGCAAACTCACTTTGAACAGGCGCGAGCGAATCGGCGCAAACCTCACCTACCGCGCTCTTGAAGTCGCCATATCCCCGCCCCTCAAATTCGCGCTCAATTTCCCCCATGCTCTTCTGGGTGAAGCAGGAATAGATTGTCATAAGATTGTTAATTCCGTCCTTGCCCTCGGCATACCGAACGGACGATTCCGAGTCGGTTACCGCGCGGCGGAATTTGCGGATTATCGTGTCGCGATCGTCAAGAATATAGATCACGGCGTTTGCGTTCTCGTCTGATTTGCTCATCTTTCGGGTAGGTTCTGCAAGCGACATGATTTTCGCCCCGCTCTCGGCCATCATCGGCTCGGGAACTGTGAAGGTTCCGGGGTGGATCTGGTTAAAGCGCTCGGCGATATCCCGGCATAGCTCAACGTGCTGCTTTTGGTCAATGCCGACCGGTACAACATCTGCCTGATAAAGGAGGATGTCGGCCGCCATCAGAGCCGGATATGTAAAGAGTCCGGCGTTGATATTGTCAGCATTGCGGGCGCTTTTGTCCTTGAACTGCGTCATTCTTGATAGCTCGCCAAACATTGTAAAGCAGTTTAGAATCCAGGCAAGCTCGGCATGGGCCGGAACGTGCGACTGGACATAAAGCGTATTTTTAGCGGGGTCAAGGCCGCAGGCGATATAGAGCGCCAGCGTTTCATATGTGCGCCGGCGCAGCTCGGCCGGCACTTGCCGCACTGTTATCGCGTGCTCGTCGACCACGCAGTAAAAGCATTTATACTTTTCGGAGTAGGCAGGGAAATTTTTTATCGCGCCGAGGTAATTTCCGATTGTCAGGTTTCCGCTCGGCTGCACTCCCGAGAAAGATACGGGTTTTTGATTTATCATATGGTGAATCCTCTCTTTTTACTTAATAGTCATTGGCCTTATAATTTTTGAAGCCCTCACCGAATATCTCCTGCGCGCTGCCCACTATCATGAAGGCCATCGGGTCTGCCTCGTTGACATTTTCGCGAATCTTCGGGAAGGCTTGCTTGCGCGCGGCGCACATCAGCACCTTTTTGCTTTTTTTAGTGTATGCTCCCTCGCCCTCAAGGTATGTGACCCCAACGTCGAGCCGCCTCATCAGCCGCTCGGCTATCTCATCTGAGCGGTCACTGATTATAAATATCAGCCTGGCGCCGTCCGAGCCGTAGAGAACAAGGTCGAGCACTCGACTGCTTATTACCAACACAACTGCCGAATAGAGCGCAACCTCAATTTCGCGAAAGACAACGGCCGAGATGGCGAGCACTACCGAGTCGAGGATAAGGAAGATGCTGCTGGTTTTCATGTGCCGGTAGCGCAGGCGGATGAGCTTGATTATGATGTCGGCGCCGCCGGTAGTGCCGCCTCCCCGCAAAACCATACCAAGTCCGAGCGCCAAAAGTGCGCCCCCGGCGAGCGCCGCGAGCAAAAGATCTCTTGTGAGCGGCAGATACCCGTCAAGCGCTACTGTAAGAATGTTGACGGCAAGCGAGGAGAGGACGGTCGCATAAACGGTTGAAAACATAAAGCTTTTTCCGAATTTCCAAAGCCCGACTGCGAGAAGCGGGATGTTGAGAATAATTATGATAGTACCTGTTTGAGAGAGCCCTAAGAGGTGGTTTATCATAATTGCAACACCCGAAACTCCCCCGGGCAGAAGCTTATTAGGGTCAAGAAACAAAACAATAGCAAGGGCATAGATAAGGCTTCCCGATGTCATCAGCAGAAAAGACCTCAATTTAAGCTTCTTTTTTGATATACTCATACGCCCCTGTCCTCCACTAAACTCTGATATAATTTTAATTAACCGATAAATTCTTTTGCCGTTTCGCCAAGCCTTCGGCAGCCCTCGATTATCTGTTCGTCCGAGGGGGTTGAGAAGTTGAGTCGGAACGAGGGAGAGAGAGCCGAGGAGTCGCAGTTGAAGGTTGTGCCCGGCACCACCGCCACCTTTTTGGCCAGCGCTGCGCGTACAAATCCGAGCATATCGGCTCGGTCCGGCAGGGTGCACCAAATGAACAGGCCGCCCTCGGGGCGGGTGAAGGCTACTTCGGTCGGCAAGTGCTTCTCAAGCTCGGATATCATAAGAGCGCATTTGCGGCGATAGATATTGCGGATCTTTTGGATATGCCCGTCAAGGTCGCATTCGGTCATGAAGCGGTGGCAGAGCATTTGGAAGAAGATATTGGTATGCACATCTTCAGATTGCTTGGCAACAACCATCTTCTGCACTATCTCGCCCGGCGCCGTGACATAACCGACACGCATACCTGCCGAGAGTATTTTCGAGAAGGATGAGCAATAGATTACAAGTCCCTCGGTGTCTATCGATTTCAGGGTCGGCAGCTCGTCGCCCGAGAAGCGCAGCTCGCCGTAGGGATTGTCCTCGAAAATTACTATACCATATTTCTTTGCAATTTCATAGATTTTTATACGCTTCTCAAAAGACGTGGTTATTCCCGACGGATTATGGAAGGTCGGGATGAGGTAAATCATTTTGGCGTTCGGTGTGTTTTTTATTGTTTTCTCAAGCTCGTCAATGTCAGGCCCGTCGGATAGCAGCGGGAAACCGACCGTCACGGCGCCGCACGAGCGAAAGGCATTTAGCCCTCCGATGAAGGTTGGATTTTCGCAGAGAACAGCGTCGCCTTCGTTGCATAACACCTTGCAGGCAAGTTCGATGCCCTGCTGGCCGCCCGATACGATTATTGTTTCATCGTCATATCGGTCGCCGAGCGAGCGCGAATGCCCGATTTCAAACCTCTCCTTCACCCTTTTGGCGACTGCCTCTCGAAGGGGAGGATATCCCTCGGTAATGCTGTATTGTAGCGCCCCAGTCGATTCTTTTGCGAATATGTCGGCCGAGAGGTGCGCTAGCTCCTTCACCGGAAAAGATTCGGGCGACGGATTTCCGGCGGCAAGCGAGATTATCTCGGGGTCTGCCATGCTTTTGAATATCTCGCGGATGGCGCTCGGTTTGAGATTTGCTATTTTATCTGAGAATTTGTAGGTCATATTTTTCTCCTGTAATAATATTTTAGGCAATGCCGGGAAAGAATTGTTTTTTATACGCACCCCGAGAAAGGTTTTGCGGGGGGGGGGGCGTGATGCCCCCGCGCTCAGTTGCTTCCGGGAGGGCGATTTTTAATCGCCCACGCAACAATATCACCAAAAGAGAGGGGTGAATATCGGAGGGCGAACAAAATCTGAGAATTAAAGACTAAAGGCTAAGAAACAAAGACGAGAAGCTGAGATTAAATAAAGAAATACGAAGAGCGGATTAGCTGAAAAGGTCGACGCCGCGGCTTGTCAAAATTCGCTGAACCTCGGCAGCTCCGAGCGCGCGCGGGGTTGTTCCAAGCTTTGAGGCTGCCGCCGCCGCAACACCGGCCGCCTCGCCTATCGCAAGGCATATCGCCATAACGCGATAGGATGCGTGTGCGCGGTGTGTTCCTGAAATGCACCTGCCGGCGGTGATTATCCCCTCAAGCTCTGCGGGGAGCATCGCTCCATAGGGGATATCATAGGGTTTGGCGGGTTGCGAGAAGCCCTCGGCCTGCCCGCTGCCCTTTGGATTGTGTATATCAATTAGAAACCACGCGTTATGCACAACCGCGTCTGCTCGTCTTGTTCCGTTCTCGACATCGTGGTCGGTCACGGCGTCATCACCGATAATTCGCCGCGTCTCGCGCACGCCGAGCGCGCCGGCCGAGCTTTTAAGCCGGCAGTCCTCGTATCCCGGAACATACTTCCTGAGAAATTCAAGGCAGACCTCAATCTGCCGGCGCAGCTCAACCTCTGCCTTGCCGAGTGATATCGGATTGAGCGGGTCGATTTGGTTGAGCTGGGTTGCGTTGACCGAACGCTCGCCGGGGTAGTTTGTTCGGTGCAGTCTTACAATCGACACATTCTCGGGCAGCTCGCCCGCCGCTTGCACCTCTCGGCAGAGTGCTCGGTATTCCTGCCCCGAGGGCAATCTAACCGGGTCGGAACCTCCCCAAGCGGTGATAGCCCGGCTCTCGTCGACATTTGACACAGTGAATTCAAGCGTCACCGGCTGCGTCAGCCGATCGGCCTCGCGGCCGATATTGTATTTTGCACCGGCAAGGTATGCCGCGTGTCCGTCGCCGGTCGCGTCTACTATTGCCTTCGCGCTGACCGCAACAAGTCCGCCCGGCGAGTTTAGTATAAGTCCGCGCGTGCAGTTTTTTTCTTTTATCACGTCGACAACCGATGTGCAGAGCATGAAAGAGGCGCCGCTCGCCGCGACAAACTGAGTGAGTTTTATCTTTGCCTCTTCGGGGTCGATGGGGATTTCAAGCCCGTTTCGCGTTCTGTGACCCATCTTTTCGGGCGAGCCGCCAGTGAGCAGATTTACCACCTCGTCATAAATGGTTCCGCGCGATACTGCTCCGAGCAGCGGGCATACGTGTCCGACCGTCAAATTCCCGCCGAGCACGCCGTGCCGCTCGACTATAAGCGTTTTTGCTCCCACGCGCGCCGCCGAAACGCCCGCCGCTATGCCTGCCGGCCCCCCGCCCGCAACAATTACGTCATATTCTCCCGCCACCGGGATTTCTTTTGTGTAATTAAATTTTCTCAACCTAAAGGCTCCTTGCTATAAGAAATGTACATATAAAAACCATAGTCGCAAATGGATTTTTCCAATGCGTTTCCTTACTGTTGCGATATCCTGGTTTTCGTGAAACCTTTCAATATTTATATTCTAACACCCGGAAGCCTAAAAGTCAATATTTTATACAGGCTCCTCACTTGTGCAGTCTCTCTATTGACTTTTGTACTGTTTTATGACATAATAATATCATAAACGATCAAATACGGCTCGGGGAGAAGCCCAGCAATTCGGAGAGGAACGGCCATAATGATAAACTATTATGCGACTGAATTTATACCGCAGGGCGACGCTATAGGCGTGATAGAGCGCTCTACATCACTGCGCGACGACGAGCACACGCATTCGTTTTATAATATATTGATGATAACCGGCGGGTCGGGTCGCGCGTTTGTCGATTCAAAGGGCTATGATATAAAGCCCGGCACTGTCTTTTTTGTCGACCGCACCGTTCCGCACAGGATTGAGCCGTCGGGCGAGGTGAGCTACACCGATATAATTATCACGCCCGAGTTTTTTGAGAGTCTTGAGGCCGAGGGCGGGCTGCGCCGCGTATTTTATACAGACAGTGAATATCAGCCCTTGGTTTCTCTGTCCGAGGAGGAGGCGGCGACCCTGTCCGACCTTGTAGGCTGGCTTGCCCGCGAGAGCGAGCGCCGCGCCGGGGATTTTCGGGCGATACTCCGCGCCTATGTTGGTCTTATAGCGCTATATCTGGCGCGGGCTGCCGAGCGCTACCGCAGCGAGAACTCAAATCGCGATCCCGAATATATAATTAGTGTGACACTCGAATATGTCGACAAGCACTTTACAGAAAACATCTCGCAGGAGGAGCTGGCGGCGCGCTTTGGCTATAACTCGGCTTATTTCTCGCGCATGTTCAAAAAGCGCATGGGCGAAAATCTATCGGACTATATCACTAAAAAGCGGATAGACCTTGCCGCCGAGCTGCTTGAGGATACCGATCTTACTGCCGAGCAAGTTTCCGAGAGGGTGGGTTATAAGAGCAAGCCCCAATTCTACAACACCTTCACTAAATACAAAAATACCACGCCGCGCCAGTATCGCATTGATGCGAAGAATAAAAAAGGGGAATGACAGCACTCGGGTTATTTAAAAGGAATCGGGGAACTTTTTAGGATTTCCCGGGAAATTATCTTGTATTAAAATCCGATTGATGCTATAATTATAGTAACCCAAAGCTTTGTCCCGCAGCCGTATATCATCGGGGCTGATTTTTTATGTCACTCTGCCCGCGGCGGCTGTAATTATATATATAAGTTAAGCCGCCGCGGGCGGCATGGAGATAACATATGAAAAAAACCAAAATAATCTGCACTATAGGTCCGGCCTGCGACAGGGAAGAAATCATAGAGAAGATGATACTTGCCGGTATGAATGTTGCGCGCTTCAATTTTTCGCACGGAACTCATACATATCATAAGGAGATGATGGACGCTGTAAAGCGTGTGCGCGAGCGCCTTGGCTTGCCGGTCGCCATAATGCTCGACACAAAGGGCCCTGAATACCGCATCGGCACCTTCAAGGAAGGGAAAATAAACCTTTCTGAGGGCGATATATTCACCTTCACCACCGAGGATATAATAGGTGACCAGGAGCGCGTGTCGGTATCCTACAAGGGGATGCCCTCCGAGCTATCTTCGGGCGACCCGATACTCCTTAACAACGGTCTTATTGAATTTTGCGTTATAGAAACAACAGACACCGAGGTTATTACAAAAGTGGTAATCGGCGGCGAACTTTCCGACCGTAAGAGCATGAACTTTCCCGGAAAGCTTATGTGTCAGCCCTTTCTTAGCGAACAGGACAAGGCCGACATCCTTTTTGGAATTGAAAACGATGTTGATTTTATCGCCAGCTCTTTCATATCAAATAAAGAAAATGTAGCCGATGTGAGGAATTTTCTTTTGGAAAACGGCGGGGCGGAAATAGATATTATTGCAAAGATTGAAAACCGCTCGGGCGTTGACAATATCGAGGAAATAATAGACGTCAGCGACGGTATTATGGTAGCGCGGGGTGATATGGGGGTTGAAATCCCCTTTGAGCAGCTCCCGGCAATACAGAAACATATAATCACCACCTGCCGTTTTAGGGGCAAGCGAATAATAACAGCCACCGAAATGCTCGAATCTATGATAGAGAAGCCCCGCCCGACGCGAGCTGAAATATCCGACGTTGCAAACGCCGTGTATGACGGCACCTCGGCACTTATGCTCTCGGGAGAGACGGCGGCCGGAAAATATCCGGTTGAGGCGGTGAAGACAATGGCTCGGGTAGCCGCTCAGACCGAGCGCGACATAGACTATGCTCAGCTCTTCCACAACACCTCCTTTAAAATAAAAAATTCGATAGACGCTATCTCGCACGCCACCTGCGCCCTGTCGATTGACATAGACGCAAAGCTTATAGTCGTCTGCACCCGCTCGGGCGCGACGGCGCGCATGGTATCGCGCTTCCGCTCACCAAAACCCATTCTCGGAATGACGACCGACATCAAGGTCTGGCGCAAGCTTTCTCTTTCCTGGGCGGTGATTCCTGCGATGAGCGAGGAGGTTCAGTCTACAGACGTGCTTTTTTATAGTGCAGTTAAAACTGTTAAAAATTTAGGTCTGGCAAAGAGCGGAGACATTATCGTTATAACCGGCGGAGTTACCGACGGCCGCTCGGGCAACACAAATCTTATTAAGTTTGAAACAGTGAGATAACCGATAAAAACAACAAAATAAGCCTAAAAAAATAAACTCGACAAAACACTCTTGACAATAATGGAAATAAGATGTAATATTGAATTAACTTTATAAAATGGAGGGTTCAGGCATGAAAAAAACACTTTGCGTTGTCATTACCGTGGTTATTTTCTTATCGGCGTTTGCTCCCACTGCCTCGGCGACAGGGTCGTCTCCGCTGCCCATTGATATTACAAATCAGGTAAAGTGCTCGACGGTTTATGAAATCTATTCGCAGAAGCTCCCGGTGGTAAGGCTCGATGCCGTCTTTGTCGGAGCAGACGAGTATGACGCTGCCCTTGCCCCCAAAGCTCCGAGCGGATCAGCAAGAACGGTGAATATTACCAACTGGAATCTCCCGATGTTCTTTGACGATCCCTTCAATCTTGGCGACGGTGTCTTTTATTATTACACCTGCAAATGGGCAAACGTTGTCGACGCCTCGGACAAAGACGATCGTGCTCCTCTTACTTATTACATAACAATCGACAAAGCCGGCACATATGAGTTTGTTTTTGTCGGTTGCGCTGAGGTCACCGAAGCAGAGCTCGGCGATCCTTCAAAAGATCGCGGATTTACATACAGTATTGACGGCGGCCAGATGTATCAGGTCAACACGTCAGGCACAAAAGGCACCTTCAGAGGTTATAACTATAACTACACGATGGAGCAGGCTGCCGAGGATATTGTCACCGAGTTTGGCGTGAACTCCCAATATTATCAGGTTGCCTACTACTACAATATCACCGCCGAGCTGACGGCAGGGAAACACACAATAGTTTACAGTGACCTTTACTACAGCGGCGATGAAAGCCAGAGAGTGGTCGGAAACGAGGGGCGGCTTAACTATATGGGATTTTATTACCAGCCCGCAATATCCGATTATGACTGGCTCGCCTATACATACCCGGAGATTATAACAACCGAAGCTCCGGCGACAACCAAAGCCGTCACCACAAAGGCGCCCGGCACCACCAAAGCCGCCACTACAAAAGCTCCTGAAACAAGCCCCGCCCCGACCACCGATGCGCAGAAGCCGCCGGTGACTACGGCTTCTCCCGAGGGCGGTTGCGGTTCCTCGGCGAGCCTTGGCGCGATAGCCTTGCTGATGCCGGCCGCCCTGATAATCAGAAAAAAGAAGGACTGATATAGGCTCGGTTGATTACCGGCAGCTTGCTTGAAAAGCGGGATTATTGCCAGCGGCCGAAGGTCGTTGGCAATAATCCCCGATTAACTAAAAACCGGAGGAAACACCTTGTACCCTAATGAAGTTATCCTGGGACTTACCTTATATGAAATATTCCTTACCGCCGGAGTGCTCTCGGCGCTGATTGTTTTCCGCATACTATCAGATAAGGCTGGGCTTGACACAAAGCTTTTTAATTTTTGCCTTGCGTCTGGTGTTGTGGCGATAGTCGGCGGATACGGAAGCGCCGTACTCTTTCAGGCCTATTATAATTATAGAGAGAGCGGGGTCTTTCGCATCGCCGCCGACACCGGGGCAACCTTCTACGGTGGACTTATCGGAGGAGCCGCGATATTCCTTTTTTGCTATTTTGTCATAGGTCGCTTTGTTTTCAGAGACGGCTTGACGGGGCGCGAATTTTACCGTGTCGCAGGCATGGCGGCGGCAAGCATAACCTCTGCGCACTCGCTCGGGCGGGTCGGATGTCTTATGGCGGGCTGCTGCCACGGTCTTTTTTCAGAGAGATTTGGAATATACATGGAATTTGCCGGGGGCGAGGTTATACCGGTTCAGCTTTTTGAAGCCGTCTTTCTTTTTGGGCTGACGGTGCTTTTTTTCGCGCGGGCGTGGAGAAGAAAGAGCTATAACCTTGCTTATTATATGGTCTTTTACGGTGTCTGGCGCTTTTTTATCGAATACATAAGAGGCGACAATCGGGGAGCAACCCTTATCGGATTTCTCTCGCCCTCGCAGCTCACGGCGCTTATTCTGATTTTGGGCGGGATATTGTTCTTTTGTTTTGAGAGGAGAGCTGCCGCGCGCAACAGATGGGACGGTCAATCGCGAGAGCGGGCAAATAATCAGATGCGATGAAGATTAAAAACAAACGCCCCCTTCTTATTGCCCTTATAGCAGCCGCGGCGCCGGCGATGATTTATATAGAATTTTCAAATATTGCTTTCTCGGCCGACCAGGTGATGAGCGAAATTATCCGGATGGTGATAACCCGGGGGCTCGGTTCGCTGATATTTACGGCGATTGTTTTTTACCTCGGGTATCGGGTCACAAATCCGATAAGGCGGCCTTTTTTAAAATCGCTTGTTTTTATACTTCCCGCCCTGCTTGTGGTTCTCAACAACCTGCCGATAATATCACTCGCAACAAAAGACGCGCGTTTGACCGGTTCGCCGGGAGCCGTTGCGCTCTTTGCGCTTGAGTGTTTGTTTATCGGTGTTTTTGAGGAAATGGCTTTTCGGGGCGTCTTTTTCCTGATTATTCTTGAAACGCGACGGGCGACGGGGAAGCAGATATTCTTCTCGACGGTAGCTTCATCGGCTCTTTTCGGTATGGTTCATCTTTTTAATCTGCTCGCCGGCGCCGGCGTCGGGAGCGTGGTTATGCAGGTGGGATATTCTTTTCTTATCGGCGGGATGTGCGCTGTGGTGCTTCTGAGGACAAAGAATATCTGGCTCTCTGTTCTGCTCCATGCCATATACGATTTTTGCGGCTACCTTATCCCAACGCTCGGCGAGGGAACATGGTGGGACAGGCCGACGATAATTATAACCGTCGTACTTGCCGTTGCCACAACAGTCTATATGACCTCGGCTCTGCTTCGAATCGGGCCCGAGGAGGTTGATGATATATACGCCGGGAAAAAAGAAAACTGATTTGTGCTTGATATGCACTCTCGGGAAATATGCCTGCGTAAATATCCCGGATGTGCTGGAATTATATACTATAGTGTTTAGTATAAAATAAAACGATAATAATAAAGCCGCGCCCTGATTCGGGTGGCGCGGCCGGAGGAAACATGTACAGGATTGGAATAGACCTTGGCGGCACTAATATTGCTGCGGGGCTTGTCGGCGAAGATTATGAAATTATTGCGAAAG
>JBNRMS010000035.1:0-75904 GCA_050309735.1 Eubacteriales bacterium | reverse complement strand
TTGTTAGTCTCCTCAAGGGAGTGCAGATTGGGATATTATCCCATCGTCCTGTTGAGGAGGCGATTATCACGCGCGGAGGAGTTGACGTTAAGGAGATTAACCCCAAAACAATGGAGTCAAATCTGATAAACGGGCTTTATTTTGCGGGCGAGGTGCTTGATGTTGACGGATATACCGGAGGCTTTAATCTGCAGATAGCCTTTTCAACCGGAACGCTGGCGGGCGAGAGCGCGGCGGCAAAAAAATAAATTGCAAATTGTATGTTTTATGCGTGTATGCTCGGGGCATATAAAATATTAAACATCACAAAACAACAAAAAACGAGGATATTATGATAAGAATTGCTATAGACGGCCCCAGCGGAGCTGGGAAAAGCACGCTTGCGAAGGGTTTGGCGGAAAAGCTTGGAATAGTATATGTCGACACGGGCGCGCTTTATCGAACGGTCGGTTATTATGTAAAAGAGCAGGGAATTGACCCCTCTGATAAAAAAAAGGTCGCCTCGCTCCTTCCGGAAATAAAAATCGAGTTAAGATACGAGGGCGGGGCGCAGTGCGTTTATCTTAACGGTGAGAATCTTGGCGACAAAATCCGCCGCCCCGAGATTTCTATGTACGCCTCGGCAGTGTCGGCCATTCCGGCGGTGCGAGAATTTTTGTTAAAGACTCAGAAGGAGGTTGCGCGCTTGTCGAGCGTAGTTATGGACGGGCGCGACATAGGAACGGTTATTCTCCCAGATGCTGATGTCAAGATATTCCTCTCGGCCTCCGACGAGGACAGGGCAACAAGACGCTATGAGGAACTTCGCGGCAGGGGAGAGGATGTTAAATACGAGGATGTGCTCTCCGAGATGCGCGAGCGCGACAAACAGGATCGCGAGCGTGACGTTGCCCCCGCAATCCCGGCGGCAGACGCTGTGCTGCTCGACAATTCAGGCTTTACAAACAAAATGTCGCTTGACGCCGCGCTCGCGATTGTTCATGAGAGGTTGGGTTTAAAATGAAGGGAGCCTATAGGTTCTTTCACAGTATATTAGCCTCCCCCTTTCGTTTCTTGTTAAATATTCGTGTTAGCGGTCAGGAATACGAACCCGATGCCGGGAGCGGGGGCTATCTTGTCTGCGCCAATCACGTCTCGGGATGGGATGTCATATGGCTTGCTGTGGCGCTTAAAAAAAGGCAGATTCATTACATGGCAAAGGCCGAACTTTTCAAGATTCCGCTTCTCGGGTGGCTTATTCGCTCGCTCGGCGCCTTTCCTGTCCACCGGGGAACCGCCGATGTATCAAGCGTGCGAACAACAATCGCTATCATAGAGGGGGGAGGGTGCGTCTGCATTTTTCCGCAGGGCACAAGGTACGTGGGGGTGAATCCGCTTGACACAAGCGTGAGGAGCGGCGCCGGAATGATAGCCTTCAGGGCCGGAGCCTCGGTTATTCCTGTTTTTATTAAAACAAAAAACTTTAAGCCGACCGTCTTCGGGCGCAAAGATGTGATAATCGGCAAACAGATACCCGGCTCTCTTATAAAAGAGATGCATAATGAGGGCGCTGAATACAGTAAAATTTCAAGGTATATATTTAACGAGGTTTGCGCGCTTGGCTCTTCACCCGACGCCGAGGTGCCTAATTAAGTTATGGATAAAAACTCAATGGTAAAAGAAAAAAATCAAAAGAAAACCGCAGGTGAGCGAGAAATAATAATTGCAAGCAGCTCAGGGTTTTGCTTCGGGGTTAAGCTTGCGGCTGAAAGAATAGAAAAAAAGCTTGACCAAGCGACAGAGGGTGAGCGGATTTTTACGCTCGGGAAACTGATTCACAACGACACATATAATAATGAACTTTCCCGGCGCGGGGTTGGTATAATAACCGACGTCGATATAAAGGCTCTTGCAGCGTCTG
The DNA here is from genome assembly GCA_050309735.1 of Eubacteriales bacterium. Lineage (GTDB taxonomy): Bacteria > Bacillota > Clostridia > Oscillospirales > CAG-272 > UMGS1002. The sequence continues at coordinate 74,004 of JBNRMS010000035.1, read as the reverse complement.
CTACGGCGCTCTCACCGGTAACCGTCTTTGTTCGTGCGCACGGTGTGACGCTCGACACCGAGCGGCTGCTTGCCGGAGCAGCGGCAGAAAACCCGCATTTTTCCTATGTCGACTGCACCTGCCCCTATGTCACCAAAATACACAAAATAGCCTCCGAGAATTCCGGGGGAGAAAGTTTGTTTGTTTTAATGGGCGACGCGGCTCATCCCGAGGTTATCGGTATTATGAGCTGTGCTGAGGGCGAGAGGCGGGTTTTTTGCTCTGCTGATGAATTTGAGCAAGCGGCTCTTGGAGGCAAACTCGGCGATTTGCACAAAAAAAGCGTCATTATAGCCGCTCAAACTACATTTGATTTGTCGGAGTGGAAAAAAAGTCAGGAAAAATCAAAAAAGCTATGTACAAATGCGATTATTTTTGATACAATATGTGGTGTTACTGAAAAACGCCAGACAGAGGCTGATTTTCTCTCAAAACAATGCCGGCTTATGATAGTTATCGGCGGGAAAGACAGCTCGAATACGGCAAGACTTTATGATATATGCAAAAAAAACTGCCCGTCAACCTTTAGGATAGCCGACGGTGCAGAACTGCGGGCAATGCTGCCCGAAATCAAATTGTTATCTTCCCGTGGAAAAACGGGGATTGTCGCGGGGGCGTCAACTCCCGCCGGCATAATACAGGAGGTATACAGAATAATGAGCGAAAACACTGAGATCAAGGCTGAGAACTTTGAGGAGATGCTCGAATCATCACTGACAACTTTAAATACAGGAGACACCGTTACCGGTACAATAACATCGGTAACCGACGCAGAGCTTCAGCTTGACCTCGGCGCTAAAGTTACCGGCGTTATCACCGCCGATCAGGCAACAGATGATCCTACTTTAAAGTTGACGACATTATTTAATGTCGGTGATAAAATCGAGGCTTTTGTAATCAAAGTAAGCGACATCGACGGCTTTGCCACCCTTTCAAAAAGGCGCGTCGATTCGGACAAAAACTGGCAAAAAATAGTTGATGCTAAGGAGAGCGAAGAGGTTCTCGAAGGAAAAGTTATCGGGGTGAACAAGGGCGGCGTCGAGGTCAGCGTAAACTCAAACCGCGTGTTCGTGCCGGCTTCCCAAACCGGAATTCCGAGGGGGGAGGATATGTCGAAGCTTGTCGGAGACATAGTTCGCATCCGCATAATTGAAATAAAGGAACAGGGAAAGCGCGCGATAGGGTCGATACGGCTTGTTATCCGCGATGAAAGACGCGCCCTTGAAGCCGCCTTTTGGGATTCCCTTGAGGTTGGGATGAAATTCACCGGCAAGGTAAAGAGCATGACAAGCTATGGCGCGTTTGTTGATTTAGGCGGAGTTGACGGCATGGTACATACCACCGAGCTGTCATGGCTACACATCAAATCGCCCGCCGAAGTAGTTTCAATCGGCGAGGAGCTTGACGTTTTCGTTAAGGGCTTTGACCGCGAGAGAAAACGCATCTCGCTTGGATATAAAACAGAGGAGACCGAGCCGTGGCGCGTGTTCACAAGCAAGTATTCAGTCGGCGATGTTGCGAGCGTGAAGATAGTCGGCATGACTACCTTCGGCGCGTTTGCCGAGCTGGTTCCCGGAGTGGACGGGCTAATTCACATCTCGCAGATCGCCATGACTAACACGGCAAAGCCGCAGGATGTCCTTGCCATCGATGATATTGTCGATGTTAAGATAACGGCTATCGATGAGGAGAGGAGAAAGGTTAGCCTTTCAATCCGCGCTCTGCTCGAGGAAGCTGCAGACTATGCCTATGCCGAGAAGTATGAGGACGAAACAACCTTCGAATAAAAATCAAATTATCCGACCGCCGCTGAAAAGCGGCGGTTCTCTTTGTGACGGTGCGCCGCCATATCATTTGTTTTTCTCTGCGGATATTGTAAAATGAGCGATTCTGATGTATAATAATTTTATATAGAATCATTTTTGCGCTAAAGTACAGAGACAAAGTATTTATTTGAGCCGCCCGTAGGCGGCAAGGAGGCAAGTTTAAAAGAAAACTTTCATTAAAACAACGATCTTTGTGCCTTCGTAGCCGCAGGGGATGGCAGCAATAGCGGCTCCGCAGCTACCGGCACAAATCTCTCTGCAAACAGAAAGGAATGGTCATAATGAATTTTGAAACAATTAAAAATCAAGCGGCCGACGCCGCTGCCGAGCTACTCGGCGTTGCGGGGATGGCTAAGGGCGATATATTTGTTGTGGGCTGCTCGTCTTCCGAGATAATCGGCGGGAAGATTGGCAAGGAGTCCTCGCCCGAGGCGGCTGCGGCGGTTTTCGCCGGGATATACCCGATTCTTCGCGAGCGGGGGATATACCTCGCGGCACAGTGCTGCGAGCATCTCAATCGCGCACTGATAATTGAGCGTGAGTGCGCCCTGCGGCATGGGTATGAGATAGTGTCAGTCATCCCGCAGCCGAGCGCAGGCGGGTCTTTCGCGACCGCGGTTTACGCGGGCCTTAACGATCCGGTAGCCGTTGAACACATAAAGGCACGCGCCGGAATAGACATCGGCGACACACTCATCGGAATGCACCTTTGCGACGTTGCGGTGCCGGTGAGGGTGGCGATACGCCGTATCGGCGAGGCAAATCTTGTCTGCGCCAGAACACGCCCGAAATATATCGGCGGTGAGCGGGCAAAGTATAACTAAAGTCGAAACTTAATAAGAAAGGTTAATTATAATATGCCGGAATACGAACTTGTGGCAACCTGCCTTTTCGGGCTTGAGAAGCTGCTCGGAAGCGAGATAGACGCGCTGGGGCTTAAGAGAGTTGACACGATGGACGGTCGGGTCACCTTTTTAGGTAGCGAACTTGATATTGCCCGAGCCAATATAAATTTAAGAGTTGCCGAGCGAGTATTCATCCGCCTCGGCACCTTTCCCGCGTCGACCTTCGATGAGCTTTTCGAGGGAACAAAAGCACTCCCCTGGGAGAGGTTTATCGGGAAGAACGACGCCTTTCCGGTCAAAGGCCACGCGATAAAGAGCACGCTTTTTTCGATACCTGACTGCCAGAAGATAGTGAAAAAGGCGGTGGTCGAGCGGCTGTCGTCGAAATACGGGATTAAGTGGTTTGAGGAGGGGGGCGCCAAATATCAGATTGAATTTTTCATATTTAAGGATGTCGCCTCGCTGATGATAGACACCTCGGGGATAGCGCTGCACAAGCGCGGTTACAGACCGGCAGCAGGCGCTGCGCCTCTGCGCGAAACACTTGCCGCGGCTCTGGCGCTGACCTCGCGTCCGCGTGCCGATGTGCTGTTCTGGGATCCCTTCTGCGGTTCGGGAACAATCGCTATTGAGAGCGCCATGATTATGACCGGGAAGGCGCCCGGGCTCGGACGGTCGTTTGCCGGCGAGGCCTTTAAGATAATCGGCCCCGAAAGATGGCAGAAGGCGAGAGAAGAAGCGATGGAGGCAGAAGCCGTGGCGCCCGATTATGAGGCGTGGGCGTCGGATATTGACCCCGATATGCTCGAGCTTGCCGCCGCAAATGCCAAGAGAGCCGGTGTCAGAAAGAATATTAAGATTTTTTCGGCCGACGCCAAGAAAATTAAAAAACCCGACCGGCGGGGGAGCATAGTCACAAACCCGCCCTATGGCGAGCGAATGCTTGAAATATCAGAAGCCGAGCGGATATACCGCGAGATTGGAAGGAATTTTGCGTCCTTTGATCCATGGCAGATTTACATTCTTTCGGCCTCCGATAATTTTGAGCGTCTCTACGGCCGGCGGGCAGACAAGGTCCGCAAGCTCTACAACGGCATGATTCCCTGCAATCTATATCAATATTTCAAACCCGCATATGTATTTCGCGAAAAGCGAAATAATTCATAATATGGAAGAACTTATTGTAAAATATACTTGACAAATGTCAATTATATGGTATAATAGTTCCATAACAAGAACAATATTATAGTTCCAAAGCCGGCGGCGCGCCGGTTTTGGGTTTTTTCGGAGTTAGAATGGCAGGAAAGATAATAATTAAGGGTGCTAGGGTTCATAACCTTAAAAACATAGATGTCACAATACCGCGCGACAGGCTTGTGGTGCTGTCGGGGCTGTCGGGCTCGGGCAAGTCCTCGCTCGCCTTCGACACACTTTACGCAGAGGGGCACAGACGCTTTGTCGAGTCGCTGTCGTCCTACGCTCGGCAATTTTTAGGGCAGCTTGACAAGCCCGACATAGATTCAATCGAGGGGCTTTCCCCCTCGATTTCAATAGACCAAAAAACCACCTCCCGCAACCCTCGTTCAACCGTTGGAACGGTGACCGAGATATACGACTATCTTCGTCTTCTCTTCTCGCGCATCGGAGTGCCGCACTGCCCAGTCTGCGGCAAGGAGATAAGGCGGCAATCGACCGACCAGATTATCGACAGGATTATGACGCTTCCCGAAGGCGAGCGTTTTATGGTGATGGCACCGGTGGTGCGCGACCGCAAGGGAGCGCACGAAAAGGTCTTCTCAGACGCGAGGAAAAGCGGCTATGTCCGCGTTCGGGTCAATGGCAGTATGTACGAGCTTAGCGAGGAGATAAAGCTTGATAAGAATTACAAGCATAAAATCGAAATAGTGGTAGACCGCCTTGTAATGCGCGAGGATATACGTCCAAGGCTGGGTGATTCGGTCGAAACAGCGCTCTCGCTTGCAGACGGCAATCTGCTCATCGCAGTCCTGCCCCGTGAGGGGGGTGAACCCGATGAGCTTGAGTTCTCGCAGAACTATGCCTGCGAGGAGCATGGGATTTCCTTCGGGGAGCTTGAGCCCCGGATGTTTTCTTTCAACAACCCGGCCGGCGCATGCCCTAAATGCGTGGGGCTTGGTGTGTCAAGACGTATATCGGCCGACAAAATTATTCCCGACAAGTCGCTCACCCTCTCAGGGGGGGCTGTTGCCGTTAACGGCTTTAAAACACTTGAACCCGAGAGCTGGAACGGTCCGCTTTTCGAAGCAGTCGGCAAACATGTCGGGTTTAGTCTCGACACGCCGATCAATAAGATGAGCGATGAAGCACTCGATGCGTTGCTGCACGGCACGGGTGAGAAAACATATAGACTTAAGCGCTATTTTGGCGGCGAGGGGCATATTCAGACAACAAAGTTTGACGGCATAATAAAAATGATTGAAAACCGCCTTGAAACGAGCGGTGTCGGAGAGTATTACGAGCAGTTTATCGAGGAGGCACCCTGCCCCGAGTGCAACGGCCGGCGACTGAACGACACAGTACTCTCGGTTACCGTCGGCGGACTAAATATTCATGAGTTCTGTGCGCTGCCGGTAACCTCGTCGCTCAAATTTATAGAGGGGCTTGAGCTGACCGAAACCGAGCAAAAGATAGCCCGCGAGATACTCAAAGAAATCCGGGCGCGGCTGACCTTTCTAATCAGCGTCGGTCTTAATTATCTGAACCTCACAAGAAAGGCCGGAACACTCTCGGGAGGCGAGGCGCAGCGCATAAGGCTTGCGACACAAATCGGCTCGGCGCTGGTAGGAGTTATGTATATACTTGACGAGCCGAGCATAGGTCTGCATCAGCGCGACAACAACAAGCTGATAGACACGCTAAAACGCCTGCGCGATCTCGGAAACACGGTAATCGTAGTCGAGCACGACGAGGACACAATGAGAAGCTCGGATTATATCATCGATATAGGCCCGGGCGCCGGGATTCACGGCGGATTGATTGTTGCCGAGGGAAGCCCCGAGGAGGTTATGGAAAACCCAAGCTCGATAACCGGAGCATACCTCTCGGGGCGGATGTCAATTCCTCTGCCGAGCGAGCGACGCGAGGGCAACGGAAATCATCTTAAAATTTATGGCGCGAGGCAAAACAACCTCAAAAATATTGACATTGATATCCCGCTCGGTAAATTCATCTGCGTTACAGGAGTATCGGGCTCGGGCAAGTCGTCGCTTGTCAACGGGATACTTTATCCCGTGCTGGCATCAAAGCTAAACCGCGCTTTTACCACTCCGGGGAAATTTGACCGTATAGAGGGAATTGAACATCTTGACAAGATAATCGACATCGATCAAAGTCCGATAGGGCGAAATCCGCGCTCAAACCCCGCAACATATACCGGTCTTTTCGGAGATATACGCACCCTGTTCGCCTCGACTGCAGATGCCAAGGCCAAAGGGTATCAACCCGGCAGATTCTCGTTCAACGTCAGGGGCGGTCGCTGTGAGGCCTGCGAGGGCGACGGAGTTAAGAAAATCGAGATGCATTTCCTGCCCGACGTTTATGTTACCTGCGATGTCTGCCGGGGCAAGCGGTATAACCGCGATACGCTCGACGTCAGATATAAGGGCAAGAATATACATGATGTCCTTGAGATGACAGTCGAGGAGGGCGTCGGCTTTTTCGACGGGATCCCCCCCATTAAGCGAAAGCTCAAAACACTAAATGACGTCGGGCTCGGGTATATAAAAATAGGTCAGCCGGCAACAACTCTGTCGGGCGGTGAGGCGCAGCGGGTCAAGCTTGCGACCGAACTTGCACGGCGAGGGACAGGTAAGACCATCTATCTCCTTGACGAACCGACCACAGGGCTTCATTCGCACGACGTCCGAAAGCTGCTTGAAATACTCAATCGTCTTGCCGACGCGGGCAACACCGTGCTTGTAATCGAACACAATCTTGACGTTATTAAGTGTGCCGACCATATAATCGACCTCGGCCCCGAAGGTGGAGACGGGGGGGGAGAGGTTGTCGCGGTCGGAACTCCCGAGGATATAGCCCGATGCCCCGAGTCGCACACCGGATTCTATCTGAATAAGATATTTAATAAGTGAATATTTGTGTAATAATTGTATAATCTGTTGACAATTAAGACGGCTTTGTATTATAATATCAGCATTGGGTCAACCGAATAATTATACAGGAGAAAGACAGAAATGAAAAAAATCGTCAGCCTTTTGCTGGTGCTTCTTATGCTTGCAGCAAATGTTGCCCTTTTCGCTTCCTGCGGAATTAAAGATGAAAAAGTTAAGGTTATCGACATATCGCTGACCGAGGAGCAGTATGCTTACGCGGTCAAAAAGGGAAATGATGAGCTGCTTGCCTCAATCAACTCTTTCCTTAGCGATATCAAAGCAAACGGAGAATTTGAGAAAATTCTGGATAAGTATTTTGGAGACGGAACGCCCGAGCCGGTGAAATCGTCTGTGAAAGACGCCTCGAAGGAGCAGATAATCGTGGCTACAAACGCCGCATTCCCGCCCTTTGAATATACAGACGGTGACTCCTACCTCGGAGTGGACATGGAGATTATGTATCTCTACGCGAAATCGGTGAACAAAGAGCTTGTAATCGACAATATGGATTTTGAGTCGGTATGCACCTCTGTGGGACAGGGACTTTGCGACATCGGCGCGGCGGGTCTGACTATCAACGAAACGCGCAAGGAAATCGTTGATTTCTCGGATTCATACTACAACGCCTCGCAAATGGTAATTGTCAAAGAGAGCGACACAAGATTTGATTCCTGCACGACAGCGGCACAAATCGAGGAGATTCTCAAGAGCTATACATCAACCACAAAGGTGGGAACTCAGGGCGGCACAACCGGCTTCTACTACTGCAAGGGCGACGCCGACTGGGGATTTGACGGTTTCCCCTTTGAAACTCTTTCATATACATCGGGTGCGCTTGCGGTTCAGGCTATGCTCAACGGCAACATTGATTTCGTCATTATCGACGAGGCTCCCGCCAAGAGAATCGCCGAGAGCTACAATAAATAAACCATAAATTCAGCACAGGGACTGCCATGTATGAATGGCGGTCCTTGTTTGCAGAGGAGTATGATGGAATTTTTTGCGAAAAGATGGGATATATTCTGGAACTATTTTGTAAATAAAAATGGCTACAGGGTTTTCCTCGGCGGTCTGCGTACCACTATCACGGTTGCGGTGCTCGGGCTTTTGCTGGGGATTGTTATCGGAACAATTATTGCAGTCGTCAAGGTAACGCCTCGCTATAAACGTTCGGTGAGGGTATTTCAGAGGATTTGCGACATTTATGTCGCTTTTTTCCGGGGTACCCCGATTGTCGTGCAACTATTGCTCGGATATTTTGTCATTCCGGTGCTTATAGGCGTCAATGTGTCATCGCTAAACGTTTGTATAGTCGTTTTCGGCCTTAACAGCGGTGCGTATGTTTCGGAAATAATGCGCTCGGGAATTCAGTCTGTCGATACGGGGCAGACCGAGGCGGGGCGAGCGCTCGGCATGAGCTATTCGGCGACAATGATGAAGATTGTGGTTCCGCAAGCGGTTAAAAATATACTTCCGACAATCGGAAACGAATTCATTTCGCTCATTAAGGAAACCTCGGTAATCAGCTTTGTAGGAGCTACCGATATATGCAAGTCTTTCAGGGAAATCGGCGACAGCAGCTATGACTACATAATTCCATATTTGGTGATGGCGCTGGTTTATGTCGCTATGGTTTTTATGATTACGCTTATGATAAAATTGATTGAAAACCGGCTGCGCCGAAGCGACCGCGGTTAAAGGGGGCGCACTGATTATGAGAAAAAACAACATAAAAGAAAAAAGGACGGCGGCCGATATCGGAAGCGACGACCTTATCGTGGTAAAGGGACTATGCAAGACATATGTGACCCGGAAAAAAACAGTATATGCGCTTGACAATGTGAGCAATATTATAAAGAAGAACGAGCGGGTAGCTGTTATCGGCCCGTCGGGCAGCGGCAAGAGCACATTTTTACGCTGCCTTAACTGCATGGAGGATCCGACCTCAGGCTCTATCTTCTTTATGGGTGAGGACCTGGCCGACATGAGGGTTGATATAAACAAGCACCGAGAAGACATCGGGATGGTTTTCCAACAGTTCAATCTTTTTAACAACAAAACGGTTATTGAAAACATCATGCTGGCCCCGGTTCATATTAAGACAAAAAAGGCAGGCGGCCTCTTTGCGCCGAGCGCCACCAAAAAGAAGATTAAGTCTGACGCAAGAGAGAATGCGCTGCGCCTGCTCCGTCGAATCGGACTTGAGGATAAAGCTAATGTCTATCCTTCGACCCTGTCGGGCGGACAGAAGCAGCGAATAGCGATAATCCGCGCCCTTGCTATGAACCCGAAGGTGATGCTCTTCGACGAGCCGACCTCGGCGCTCGACCCTGAGATGGTCGGCGAGGTGCTTGATCTCATCCGAGACCTTGCGAATGAGGGCATGACAATGGTGATAGTCACACACGAGATGGGTTTTGCCCGCGAGGTTGCCGACCGGATAATCTTCATGAGCGACGGGAGAATTACCGAGGAGGGAACACCCGCCGAAATATTCGACAGACCGAGCAATGATAGAACCAAAAGCTTTCTCAAAGCTGTGCTTTGAGAAATTGATATAACGTACCAAGGAATAAGTGTACCCCGGTGAGAAACAGTTTGCTTCTCACCGGGGTGTTTTTTGGGCATCACGAGACGACAATAATTTTTAAATATTACCATGTCGTTATAATATTATGACCAACCCTGCTTATTTGTCGGATTCTGTCGTGCCTGATAATATCATTTTCAAAAGTGCAAGAGCGGCTCGCGAATAGTATGACTTTCGGCGGACTATGGAGATATGCCGCGGAGGCAGCGGGTCTGAAATATCAATCTCGCTCACCTCGCCGCTCGCGAGTGCAGCTCTTGCAAAGTCATCTACAACGCAGCCGACACCAAGATTGCGCGCGGCAAACCGCACAATTAGAGCACTTGTCGAAAGCTCAAACTTTGGTTCGGCTAAAAATCCTCGCTCTCGGAACTCGGCATCAAGATAGGCGCGGGTACTCGTGTTTTTTTCAAGCATTATAAGTTGGTCTGATGGGAGTTCTGATATTTTAACTGCGCCGCGAAATTTATCGGCAAGGCTTCTGCCGACGATAAAAATATCCCGTATTTCTCGCACCCGTCTGACCTCAATCTCATTCGCGGGCAGAAACTCAAAGGGCTCGCTGACCGCACCGAAATCAATCTTTTCCTCACCGAGAAGTGAGAGCGTTGTCGGGGTCGGTTGATTGGTTATGCTTATTTTCACGCCCGGATAAAGCGCGTGGAAGGCCTCAAGGTGGGGAAGAAGGCAGAATTCAAGTGTCATGTCGCTCGCGCCGATTCGTATCTCGCCAACATCAAGACGCATCATAGAAATCAGCTTGCGCTCGCCGTAAGAAAAAGCGCTTATCCCGTCCGACACATGAGAGAAGAGCAGCTCCCCCTCGCGTGTCAGCCTGACGCCCTTTGGAACCCGCTCGAAAAGCCGGCAGCCAAGCGTCTCCTCAAGCTGGCGGATAGACCGGCTGACTGCGGGCTGCGAGATAAATAGCCGCTCTGCAGCCGCCGTAATGCTTTGGCATTCGGCGACAGCGGCAAAAATTCTGTACCAGTCATAGCTTATGTTCATGCGTACTCCTCCTTGTCGGGGACGGAGAATATATTGGCAGGGAACCTCTTTAGCAGCTTCGGCATCGCAGCTTTCAAAGAAAGCTGCCAATGTGTATATAATACCATAGTCGCAAGTGAATTTCTCCCATGCGCTCGCACGCCGTTGCGACATCGCAGCTTTCTTCGAAAGCTGCCAATGTGTATATTATATCATATGATATTTTTACTTGCAACCGCGAATTAGTATTTGTTCGCGGCGGGGACCGTTTGAGATTAATGTTATAGGCAAACCGAGCTGATTTTCTATAAAGTCGACATATTTTTTAGCAGCGACAGGAAGGCCTTCATAGGCAGTAACGCCTGCAATATCGCATTTCCAGCCGTCAAGATACTCATAAACAGGCTCGGCAAACTCGAGTAGGTGAGTTTCGGGAAAATTGCGAGTTGTCCTGTCACCGATTTTATATTGGGTACAGACCGGTATCCTCTCAAGATAACCGAGGACATCAATAAGTGTCAGCGCAACCTCAGTAGCGCCTTGAAGCATACACCCGTATCTTGCGGCAACGGCGTCGAACCATCCCATTCGGCGCGGCCGACCGGTTGTGGCGCCGAATTCACCGTCAGAGCCGCCACGGAGCCTCAGTTCCTCTGCGACAGGACCCGAAAGCTCGCCGACAAAGGGGCCTGCGCCAACGCAGGTTGAGTATCCCTTGACCACCGCCACAATAGAATTTATCGCATTCGGTTGGATTCCAAGGCTAACGCTGCCATATCCCGCGAGCGGTGAGGACGAGGTTACATAGGGATATATCCCGTTGTCGGGGTCGCGCAGCGCGCCGAGCTGTCCCTCAAGAAGTATTTTCTTGCCCTCTCTTTGCGCCTCGCTCATGTAATGCGGGCAGTCGCATAGCAGCGGCTCAAGCCGCTCGCCGAGCTCCCTGAGGTTATCGAGCAACGCCGCGGCGTCAAGGGCTTTCTCAACACCGTAAAAAGCTTTGAAATATATATTCTTTTCCTCAGCCAACCGTTCTACCTTATCGGGGAGACCATGCGAGTAGAGCTCGGAGATTTGTATATTTCTCTTTGCATATTTGTCAGAATAAAAGGGGGCAATTCCAGACTTTGTGGAGCCGAAACTGTGCCGCCCGAGGCGCTCTTCTTCAAGTTTATCCTGTAGTTTATGAAAGGGAAGGAGGAGCTGCGCGCGCGAGGAGACAAGTATCTCGGGGCGCGGAACCCCCCGGCTCCCAAGTGTTGCAAGTTCTCCGAAGAACATGTCAGCATCAAAAGCGACCGAGCTTGCGAGTATATTTGTCACGCCTCTGTGAAAAACACCCGACGGAAGAAGATGAAGCGCGAATTTCCCATATTCGTTGATTATGGTGTGTCCGGCATTGGCGCCCCCCTGAAATCTGACTACAATATCGGCGTCGGCTCCAAGCAAATCTGTGATTTTGCCCTTGCCCTCGTCGCCCCAGCAGCCTCCCACAATAGCTTTGATCATAATATTAATCCTCCCCTTATGATAACATCAGTATATCACTTCGGGGAGGATAATTCAAATACAGTTTTTTAATAAATCGCATAACCTTGCGTTATGGCAGGTGGGGATGCTTATTCACATCTGATGAATAATTCTTTAATATCACACGTCGTATTTCATTCGGATATCCTTGTTGTTTAGCGAAATTAAGATATATATAATAAATAAATAGGACGCGGGCAGCATTAGTAAGGAGGTCAAATACGAAACAACCATCCATAAAAGCTCGCCCAGATTTGACGGGGCGCCGATTGAGAGGTCGGTTATTATAAGATTTACTATCTGGCTTGCCGCAAAGAGGGTGGAAATATATAAGGCCACTCGCTGAAGGTGATTTTCACGACTGTAAAGCTTTTTGAAGGGGAGGATTGCGGCCTTGTCCGAAGAATCACCTGTGTTTTTGAAAACTACATATATAATAAGAAGTATTATCGCGTGTATTGCACAAATGATGAGCACGGGTATTGCCACCATGTACATAAAATCAAATAAGAAATCGGAAAAATCTGGTAAGCGGCCGGCGAGGATATAGGTCACCAGATGCGAGGTGATATATTCATAAAGCACGAGAACTAGAAAAAGAGCTGCATAAAGGCTGGCACCAGATTTCCCGAAGCGGTATGCCGCATATATTATAAAGGAGTACATAAGGAGCATTCCGGCTATTTCGGTTAGATATTTAAGGTATGGCAGAAGGTCGGAAAGCAGCGGAACCATGAAGGAAACGTCGGTTGCGGCCTTGATACTCAGCGGCACTAAGACAAAAGAATAAAAAGAAAATATCACAAATGCCAATATGGTCATTGTTATTGTCAGTTTGGTTTTGAGTTTTGGGTCGTATGTTGATTGCATTTTTACACCTCGGCATTCGGAATTTATAGCTGCATTATTCGGGCTTCGGGAACATAATATAATGTATAAAGTATAACTATTAAGGAGAAGCGCAATGAACACAAACCGACAGGGTATTGACAAGGATAAAAGAATTCTTGATTACGAGCGAATTACATGCTGCGAGGAAATGATGGAGTGTCTTGACATCCTGTCTTTGCGGTATGACAATATAAATGTGTCCTCAATAGGGCAAACCGTCCTTGGGAAAAGCATACCCATGATAAGCTTCGGAAGCGGCAAAAAAGAGCTTCTTTATGTCGGATGCATAAGCGGAGCCGACTATATAACCTGCTCGCTGATACTGCGTTTTATAAACGAATACTGCGAGACAAGAAAAAACAATCGCCGGATCTACAACCTGAATCTTAAGAGTCTTGAGGCGACCCGGACGATACATATTCTGCCCATACTGAATCCCGACGGCGTGTCATACGTCACCGAGGGCATCGCCGAGGACAACCCGCTCCACCCGCGCATTATGGCAATGAACGGAGGGGGTGACATCTCGCGCTGGGCGGCAAACGCGCGGGGAGTTGACCTTGGGCGAAATTTTAATTATGACTACATAGAATATAACAAGCAGGACGGAGCAAAGACCTGCGGTGCGCCGTCGGGATACGCGGGGGTTCACCCCGAGTCTGAGCCCGAGACAAGCGCGCTTTCGGGGTATTTGCGCTATAACGACAAAATCAGGCTGTTGCTCAGCCTTGAGTGCGGCCCTGAGAGCGTGGCATACATAGAGGACGAGGCCATACCGAGGGGAAAGAGCATAGGTCAGTCGCTCTCGCGCATCAGCGGCAAGCCGCTTGTCGAAATTAGGAGCGAGGAGGCTCGGGGAAGCCTTGTTGGCTGGTGCAGCAGTGTACTCGGCATACCTTCCTACACGGTGTACTGCGGCGAGCAAGGTGCGGGTCCGGACAACGCAGGGTATTTTCAGAAATATGCCGGCATCAGGGAATTGCTCTTTACAGCGCCGGTGCTGACTTGAGGGCGAAGGCTGAATTATGTTTATTTGTAAAGGTAAATTATTATAAACCTGTGGCTATTTTCAAACACAGCTCTACCAGATTATATCTTATTTCCCCTCTGCTGTTCCAATCACGGTCATCCCATTCAACTCCGCTTAAATCGTCTCCGCCGTACAAAATTTGTCCTAAAAAAACATTTCTAAATTTGGAAACAGCGAAGAATGCCGCCGCTTCCATTTCAACGGTGACGCAGCCTTCCGAAACTCTTTTTGCTATTTTAGCTTCGGTTTCCCTGTATAGGGCATCGGTTGTCCAGGTTTTTGCTTTGATGAACGGGATTTTTTCTTTATTCAATGCTTTTTCAATCGCATCTATCGCGTCTGGATTACATTCGACCTCGCGCGAGGGTTCTATATAATGATATGAAACCCCTTCGTCTCTCACGGCGGAAACGGGCAGAATTAGATGACCCACTTGGATATCCTTCTTCAAAACTCCAGCACCACCGCATACGATGAATTTTTCAAATCCCATGGCGATTAATTCTTCAAGCAGTCCCGCCGAGCCCGCGGCTCCCACAAATCCTCCGACAAGACCCGCCGCGCGACCGTTATATTCTGTCTCATAAATCGGAAGATCAACTGTTTCCGAGCGAAGCGTGCCGATTTGTTTCAGTTCGCCGTCCTCAAATTTCCGGCGCAGCACTTCCTTGAAAAAAGTGATGACACACGCCTTTGGCACCTGCTTTTTTTTGATAAAGTTTGATGGCTCTATCTTGGCTTTTCTGTTTGAATCAAATTCCAATATGGGAAATTGAGATTGGTTTAACATATCAAACACCGCCTAATATAAAATTTTTATTCTTAGGTATAATAACTATCTTCCTGCCATCTTGCGGGGTTTTCGTCTATGTATTTCAAATGGTTTTTATAATCTTCTCCATCACGGATGCTGTGGTCGTGGTAAGAGCGTTGCCATATAACCATCGTTCAATCATTTTTGAGGAACCATTTGGGTGAGGGATAAATTGCGGGGGGATTTGCGGGATGCCACATAGGGCATCCCCTACGGCGGAAACCTCACCGAATAAATGGATTCGGGTTTGTGTGCAAATTGCTATGAAATACACACCTTAGCTGCTATAATCGTAATATTTTAACCTTATATTCTTTCTTTGCGGCAAACCTATTGTTAATACTTACTTTGAATCTATAATCTTTTACTGTGTAAAACCATGACAGAAAATTCATTCGTCCGCATTGATTCTAATCTGCTCTCCATTCTCGGTAACATTCCGATATGGAAGGCGAAGATGCTCATATGCCAGCCTTGTGGCACAGCGACCGCGCGGGGTTCTGTTCAGAAAGCCTATCTGCATAAGGTAAGGCTCGTAGACATCCTCAAGCGTCACCGATTCCTCGCCTATGGTGGCGGCAAGTGTGTCAAGTCCGACCGGGCCTCCGTCGTAAAATTTAATTATAGTCGTAAGCATTCTGCGGTCGATATTGTCAAGTCCGAGCGGGTCTATCTCAAGGCAGCCGAGCGCGTAGTTTGCTATTTGGTGGCTTATTGTGCCGTCGCCCTTAACCTCGGCAAAGTCACGCACCCGCTTGAGAAGGCGGTTTGCTATCCGAGGCGTGCCGCGCGAGCGCGAGGCTATCTCCTGTGCGCCGTCGGGGCTTATGGCGAGTTTTAGTATCCCGGCGCTACGGCTGACTATTGTAGCAAGCTCCTCGGGCGAGTAAAGCTCAAGACGCATGATAACTCCAAATCTGTCGCGCAGTGGCGAGGCGAGCTGCCCGGCACGGGTTGTGGCACCGATGAGTGTGAAGCGGGGAAGATCAATTCTGATGCTCCGCGCAGAGGGACCTTTGCCGATTATGATGTCAAGGGCATAGTCCTCCATCGCGGGGTATAGAATTTCCTCGACCGAGGTCGGCAGGCGGTGAATCTCGTCGATAAAAAGTATGTCTCCGGGCGAGAGATTTGTAAGTATCGCAGCAAGGTCACCCTGCTTCTCAATTGCCGGCCCTGAGGTTATGCGGAGATTGACCTCCATCTCGTTTGCTATAATTGAGGACAGCGTGGTTTTCCCGAGCCCGGGAGGGCCGTAGAGCAGAACATGGTCGAGAGTGTCGCCCCGCTGCTTTGCGGCGTTTATATAAACCCGGAGATTCTCCTTCGCTTTTTCCTGTCCTATATACTCATCAAGACGACGGGGGCGCAGAGAATAGTCGGTTTCGGTGTCCTCGGGGGTATATGAACTTGATACCAACCGATTCTCAAAATCAAGGTCGTCGTTCGTCATTTAAATAACCATTCCTTTCAAGTGTAGCGAGCCCTTCATTTAATCAGCTTTTTGAGCGCAAGTCTGATAATTTCCTCAAGCGGCAGCGTTACCACATCAATATCCTTGAGCGCGGCGAGCGCTTCGGAACGTGAATATCCGAGCACTATCAGTGCGTCGGCTGCGTCGGCGGTTTTGCTGCGTTTTCCGCCCGCTGTCGGCGCTCCGCCCTCGAGCGCGTTATCCGAATCGGCGGCCCCGACGCCGAGTGCCGAGGAGGCAAGTTTATCTTTGAGTTCAAGTATAATCCTTGCGGCTGTTTTGGGGCCAACACCCGACGCCTGCGAGAGCGTCTTTTTATCTTCTGTCAGAACGGCGAGCGCAAATTTCTCGGGTGTGTGCTGCGATAGCACCGACAGAGCCACCTTGGGGCCGACACCCGAGACGGTCAGAAGCATCCGATATGCCGACAGCTCTTCAAGCGAGGCAAAACCGAACAACTCAACGCCATCCTCGCGCACCACAAGATATGTGTAGAGAGTGGCGCGCTGGGGCGCATCGCGCAGGGTGGTTTTGGGTAGTGCTTCATAGGTTGTCTGGCTTATCGACATCCGATAAGCCACCCCACCCGCATCAATCACGGCCGCGCCGGGCTCAAGCAGCACAAGGCTGCCGCTGATATAATAAAACATTTTTATCTCCATGCCGCCTTTTGCGGCTCAAACTGAACTAATTTTTAGATTTTATTTTTTCGTTTTTGCCCTCGCGTTGCGCCGGCCGCGGACAAGCTCTCTCCTATACGAGCTGCGCGGCTTGAATTTTCTAAGATTTTGTTTAGGCATTTGCTCTTCCTGAAGGTTTTCGTCGGACGTAAAATCAGGGGGCGAATTGTAGTACTGTGCTATATAAAGGTTTTCGCCGTAGTCTTCGTCTGCCTTGCAGGGAGGCTCGGGATCGTAATCGTCCTTCGGATTATCATAGTCATAGATGTCGCCGTCAACATCAGCGGCATTAGTGGCGCCAATATCAATTATAGGCGCGGGCGGCAGTTCGCGGTTCTTGATGAGCAGCTTTTTCTCGAAGATTATGAGAAGAATGAAGATTAGAATACAAGCGCCGCTGATTATAAATCCGATAACAAACATATCGGGCATATATGTCATTTTTATCTCATGCTCACCCGAATCAACGCGGAAGGCGAGCAGAGCATCAAGCGTTTCAAAGCTATCAATCCGCTCTCCGTCAACATAAATCTTCCAGCCCTGGTCATAGGGCAGGGAAGTCTGGATTATTTGATTGTCGCGCGGCGAGGTAAGCCTTCCCTCAAAAGAGTGCTCGGTGTATTCCTCGATGTTATACTGCATCTCCGAGAGCGTTGACATCACAGCCTCGAAGGCTTCCATGTCAATATAGAAGAAGCAGTTATAGCCGTTTTTCACATAAAGGTCAATATAATTAAGTGTCATTGTCAGACGAACAGACTCACCGTCTCTAAAGCTTCCGAGCGAGATAATGCGGTCGGTATCCCCGCCCCAGAAGGTGCCGGCGGACGAGCCGTTGACCTTCAGGCCGACCTCGCGCTGATAGTCGCTTGGCAGATAAAAGAACACCTCTTGGTCATTCGGAGCTATGAAGGTGTAGAAAACATTCGCGTCGTGCTCCTCCGAGGTTCTGGCGTATTTATGGTGTCCTGCAATAAAGGATTTGGCGCAAAAATCGTTTGTTATAATTTCAGATACCGGTATAGGCACAAAGACCTGTATCGTCTCATCTTGGCCAACCATTGCGGTGAGCAGCGCGTTAAGATAATCAAAGGGGGTTTCGTATATATCGGCTACAATTCCGTTCACCCTCTCATCAACTCCATAGGCGAGCGAGAGAGCATATTTATTGTGCCAAACATTAAATCCGCCATATTCAAAATATGAGGGATAATAATCAGAGAGATCATCGGTTGTTATAATATATTTAATCCCGAGCAGCGAGTCGTTGACCGGCGTGCCTCCGGCATATTTAGACCAGTGCGACTTTGAGCAGTATCCCATGCGGGAGAGGAAACTGATCGTGTCGGCGTTGAGCGTTGAGGTAGAGTTTGAAAGGCCGCGGATGCCGAGCGCCATGTTGTCGTTTACCTTGCGGTGAGTTGTTTTTTCATAGCGGTAGAAAGAATCGTCTTTCTCTTCAAGTATTTCAAGCACCGGGCGGTATGCGGCGAGGAAGTCGTTATAGCCGCTGTAGTTTGAATAGACGACGTCGCTGTTGAGGTCGACCACGTTTGTAAGTCCGTTTCCGAAAAGCTCAAAGACGACTATGAATACAAGTATAAGGAGTATATCCTCGCGAAAACGCGTGACTTTAAGGAGACAAAGAATAATCAGGTAGGCAGAAATTGCGGCGAGCGAGAACCAGATTGTTTGCAGGTCGTCGACAAAATCAAGGTCAAGTGTTTGGATAAACACCACGAGAGCTGCAAGCGCCGTAGAGATGGCAAAGATTGTTTTTGAGCTTATCGACTTTATCTCATCAAAGGCCGAGCAGGCCAGCGTCAAAAGAAAGAAGCAAAGCATGAAGCTGTAGCGGTAGTTTAGCCAGTTCGGGCGCTGGAAACCATGCCATACAAGGTCGGCGACAGAGATTGTAAAGCTGAGCGTAAGGAAGGCGATAAGGGCGCCCGACATAATTTTCTCCCGAGGGGTGAATTTGGGTGAGAGGAAATAGACGGGGATTAGAATTAGCGTCAGAACACCGCAATAAACGAAGGGAAGCCCCTCGGGGCGCACAGTGTCGTAAGACCCGGGAAGGAATTTGACAAGCAGCTCTATTACATCAAATTTAAGATTAAATGCCCAGCTGGGATTTGAAAATTCGGTTTTGCCGAAGGTGAGCGAATAGTAAGCGGCGAGCAGAATTGCCGCGGCGATACCCGCTGAGAGCAGCGAAAATAGACCGAAGCGGAGGAAGGATTTTATGAAATGGAACTTCTCGCTATAGGGGTTGTTGATTTTGCTTTTGTTATAGGAGAAATAATATACAAAGAAATAGGCAAGCGACCAGAAGCAGACCATATAGCCGATATAGAAATTGCTTAACATGGTCAGCGCAAGGAAAAAGACATACATCTTAAAGCGCCCGTATTTAATTAGCTGTTCGATTCCGTAGGTGATAATAGGCAGCCACATAACCGCGTCAATCCACATCGAGTTGTGCTGCTGAACCACTGCGTATGCTGTCAGTGCATATATACAGGAGAAAATGACTGTAGCGATTTTACTTCTGCTCTTGCCGGTTTTGTGTATATAAAATCCGAATGTTAAGCCGGTGATGCCGGTTTTCAAGAGGAATATTGCGAGCAGTGCCTCAAGAATTCTTGTCTGCGGGAAAAGGCAGACTATATATGAAAATGGGCTGGAGACATAGTAGGCATAAATACCCATGAAATCTCCGCCGAGAGCGCGGGAGAAGGAATAGAGCAGGCTTGCGTCTCCGTACACAAAATTTCGCAGCGCCTCATAAAAATAAACATACTGGCCGTTTAGGTCAAGCACGAGAACCGAGCCGTTACCAAAGGGATGTATCTCCATTGCGATGTATATAAGATACATGATAATCACCGGGATGATAAAGGCAAACGAGAGATAACCCATCCCGGAAAATCGGCTTTTCACCCCCGGCACAGTCGGGGTCAGATGTTTTTCTTTCGGTTTAATAAACGACATTTTTACTGTTCCTTTACGAAAACTTTTTTTATTGATTTTTCAAGCTTTATTCTGTCGACATTCATATCCCTTCCGCAGCCCGAGCAAATTATCCGAACCTCAGAGCCCACTCTCACAACCCGGAAGAGCACAGCTCCGCAAGGATGCGGCTTTTTTAGCTCAACGCTGTCGCCGGGGGAAAGCTTTACGATGTTCATTGATTTTTATCCTCCAGGCTATTATATATATAATTATATAATAGTCGCAAGTGAATTTCGCCCATGCGCTCGCACGCCGTTGCGACATCGCAGGTTTCAAAGAAACCTGCTGGCGTGTATATTATATCATATCGAGTCCCGATTGTAAACATCGGGCGAGGCATTAATTGGGATAAAATAATTGACTTTGCTCGAATTGTGTGGTATACTCCATCATGGAGTATTGTCATGTGATGCTAAGAGAGACTGAACTTCACTTGATAAAGAAAGGCATAATAGTTTGGTTATTTTAGGTGTTGACCCCGGAATCGCGATTGTCGGCTGGGGAGTTATAGATTTTGCGGGTGGGCGCTTTAGGGTTCTTGACTATGGTGTCATAGAAACCTCGGCAAGCATGCCGACACACGAGCGCCTTGCCGCAATATACGATGAATTAGGAGCAATAATTCAAAAATATCGACCCGCGGCAATGGCGGTGGAGGAGCTTTTCTGGAATACTAACCAGACCACAGGCATCCGTGTCAGCCAAGCGCGGGGCGTAATACTCCTTGCAGGCGCGAAGAAAAGTCTTGACATTGCTGAATACACCCCCCTTCAGGTTAAACAGGCCGTTGTCGGATACGGGCGGGCAGATAAAAAACAGGTGATCAGCATGGTAACCCTGCTGCTTAGTCTAAAGGAGCCGCCCCGGCCGGACGACGCGGCCGACGCGCTCGCCGTCGCCATTTGCCATGCACACTCGGGTTGTTCGCGCATTGCAGGATATTATAACAAATAGGATAGAATTAAACGGAGATTATATGTTCACAGCAGATAAATGGAAAGAATATGAGCTTATCGACGCCGCAGGCGGCGAACGGCTCGAACGATGGGGGAAATACATCCTCATCCGCCCCGACCCTCAGGTGATATGGAGCGGCGGTGGCCGCGCCCCCGAATGGAAAAGAGCCGACGCTATATACAGACGTTCTGAGAGCGGCGGAGGTTCCTGGATAAAGCAAAAATTACCCGAACAATGGAATATAAGCTATCGAAATTTAAAATTTGCCCTGCGTCCGATGGGATTCAAACACACCGGGCTTTTCCCCGAGCAGGCCGCAAACTGGGATTGGTTTGGCGAACTTATAAAAAACTCCGGCCGGAAAATAACGCTGCTTAATCTTTTCGCATACACCGGAGGCGCAACAGTCGCAGCCGCCGCGGCGGGAGCGAGCGTATGCCATGTCGACGCCGCACGTGGAATGGTGCAACAGGCAAAGGAAAATGCAGCGCTCTCAGGATTGTCTGAGGCGCCGATAAGGTATATTGTAGATGACTGTAAAAAATTCGTCGAACGCGAGATTCGGCGAGGCTCAAAGTATGACGCGGTGATAATGGACCCGCCATCATACGGCCGGGGGCCGTCGGGCGAGGTCTGGAAAATTGAAGAAAATATCGACAATCTTGTCGAACTGAGCTCGCGCCTTCTCTCGGACAAACCCTTGTTTTTCCTTATAAATTCATACACCACAGGCCTCTCGCCCCTTTCAATGAGATATATACTTGATATGCGCATCACCTCGCGCCGAGGCGGGGTGACCGAGGCCGGAGAGCTTGCCCTGCCGGTGAGCACAACTAAAGGATTTTTGCCCGCAGGCGCCTCGGCGCGCTGGACGGCACTTAAATAAAATATAAGTAAAACGAGGGCGCGAGCGCTCGGAGCAAAATAGAGAAACGGGGACTGTTGCCACCCGGAAGGTTAAATCAAATGCAAGAATTTTTCATCAGAACAGAGAATCTGTATTGTAATTATAAGGATGAGAACGGCCGCGAGGCTCCGGCTCTTATCGACATAAACCTGAATATTAAAAGGGGCGAATATATCGCTGTTATTGGCCGAAACGGTTCGGGAAAGTCCACCCTTGCTAAGCTCCTTAACATGATACTTGACCCGGCCTCGGGAAGGATATTCATCGACGGCAAGGACATTACCTCGTCCAGCCTCACCGACTCAGATATACTCGACATTCGCCGAAAGGTCGGGATGGTTTTTCAGAATCCTGACAATCAGCTTGTCGCCACCATAGTCGAGGAGGATATTGCCTTCGGCCCCGAGAATCTTGGTGTTCCGTCTCCCGAGATACGCCGTCGCGTTGACAAAGCGCTTGAGGCGGTCGGAATGAAGGGTTACGAGAGACACGAGCCCCATCGCCTCTCGGGTGGACAGAAGCAGCGAATTGCCATAGCCGGTGTGTTGGCGATGAACCCCGAGTGCATAATACTCGACGAATCGACCGCCATGCTCGACCCACGCGGGCGGGCGGAGGTTATGCAGACGGTTGAAAAGCTCAATCGCGAGCAAGGGATAACCGTAATCATGATAACGCATTATATGAATGAGGCTGTGAGAGCAGACAGGGTTATAATCCTTGACGGTGGCAGACTGCTTGTCGACGCTCGGCCGCAAGAGATATTCTCAAAGCCACAGTTCCTGCGCGAGCACGGACTTGACGTTCCGCAGTCTGTCGAGCTGATTGACCAGCTTGCTCACCGGGGATTTGAAGTACCCGGAAATCCGGTCACGCCGGAAGAAGTTGCGGCCGAAATAATAAAGTATTTATCAAACAGAGATGTAAAATGACGAAAATAAAGCTTGAAAAAATTAATTATGTCTACAGTTCGGGCACGCCCTACGAAACCTTCGCGCTGCGAGGGGTAGACCTTGAAATAGAGGAAGGCACGGTCACCGGCATTATCGGACACACCGGCTCGGGGAAGTCAACCATGATGATGCTTCTCAACGGACTTGAGAAGCCCGAGTCGGGTCGTGTGCTGCTTGACGGAGTCGACATCTGGGCAAGACCCAAGGAAATATCGAAAATAAGATTCAGGGTCGGACTTGTCATGCAGTACCCTGAATATCAGCTCTTTGAGGAGAGCGTCGCCAAGGATATCGCCTTCGGCCCCCGCAATATGGGGCTCACAGAAGACGAGATACAAAAAAGGGTGCTTGAGGCGGCGGAAATCGTTGGTCTTGAGCACGAGCTGCTCAAAAAATCGCCCTTCGACCTATCGGGCGGCGAGAAAAGGCGGGCGGCAATTGCGGGTGTAATGGCGATGAGACCGGAGGTTCTTGTGCTCGACGAACCGGCAGCCGGTCTTGACCCGGCGGGGCGGGAGAGAATATTCGCGGCGGTGAGAAATTACCGCGAGAGAACAGGAGCGACGGTTATTATCGTCAGCCACAGCATGGAGGACATGGCTCTTGTGTGCGACTCGATAGTTGTGCTTTTCGAGGGCGGGATTCTCATGAGCGGAACGGCGAGCGAAATCTTCTCGCGCGCCGACCAGCTACGCGACACTGGGCTTGACGTTCCCGAGATCACACGCCTGATGCTAAAGCTGCGCGAGCTCGGTGCCCCGCTTGAAAATATACCCTACACGGTTGACGGCGCTGTAAAAGCCGTTTTAAAACTTCTGAATTAAACTAACAGTGCCGCCACAGCACGGGCATAACAACCGGCTCGGGCGGCGGGAAAGGCGCATCCCCTAAAATGAACAACATCGCTTTCGGCCAATATTATCCGGCGAGCTCGCTAATACACAGTCTTGACGCGAGATGTAAGGTTATAATGGCAATTTTATATATCACCTGCTCGTTTTTGTGCAAAAACGTGATAAGTTTCGCCGTCCTTTTGATGTCGGCTGTCCTGCTTGTCGCGGCCTCGTCAATTCCATTGAAGATTGTACTCAAGTCGCTCAGGCCAATAATATTCATCCTACTTTTCACGGCTATAATAAATATGTTTTTCACCAAAGGAGAAACAGTCCTCCTCACATGGTGGAAAATCACCCTTTATTATGAGGGAATAATGCACGCGCTTTTTATCGCGGTGAGAATAGTGGTTCTGATTATCGGAACCGGGATCTTTATGACATATACCACCTCGCCCATCGAGCTGACAGACGCGCTTGAGCGTCTGCTCTCGCCGCTTAAACTGATAAAAGCGCCCGTGCACGAGTTTGCAATGATGATAACCATCGCACTGCGCTTCATCCCGACTCTGACCGAGGAGACAAATAAAATAATGTCTGCTCAAAAGGCGCGAGGCGCAGATTTCACGACCGGCTCTCTCTTTAAGCGCGCGAAGGCGCTCATCCCGGTGCTCGTTCCGCTTTTTGTCTCGGCATTCAGGCGGGCAGACGAGCTTGCAACGGCTATGGAATGCCGCTGCTATCACGGCGGCGAGGGGCGAACAAAACTCAATATCTCACACTACAGTGCGCGCGACCTTGTGGCGCTATGCATCATGATAGCCTTCGGAGCCGGACTTTTGCTGATAAACAAATATGGAATAGGCTATACAATGCCATAACGCTATCTATATGCCCAATCGTAGGATCCTCACTTGTCTTAGAAAGGAATGGTCATAAATCATGGAAGGCGGAAATTTGAACATGAAGCTTTGGCTTCTTGTATCCTTTCTCGGAACAAACTATGTCGGATGGCAAAAACAAAAAAACGGCGTCGCCGTTCAGGAGAAATTAGGCGAGGCGGCAGCGAGCCTTTTCTGCCGCGAATGCGACATCACCGGGTGCAGCCGCACAGACAGCGGAGTTCACGCTAATGAATTCTCTGCAACTGTCACAGAGAAGGGAAGCAATATCCTAAATTCAACTATCGAGCCCGATAAAATCCCGCGCGCGCTCAACAGATATCTGCCCGACGATATCGCCGTTAAATCGGCCGAGTGGCGCGGTGGTGACTTCCATCCAAGATACAGCGCAAAATACAAAGAATATATATACCGCATTTATAATTCCCCCGTGCGCTCGCCCTTTGAGAGCGGCAGGTCGCTTTATTATCCGAGATTGCTTGATGATAAAAAGCTCTCCGAGATGAACCGAGCTGCGGCGCACTTTGTCGGCAGTCATGATTTTTTCTCCTTCATGGCGTCTGGTTCTGATATCACGCATACAGAAAGAAACGTGATAAATTCGGATATATTTAAAATTGGTGATATAGTTATCTTCCGTGTCAGTGCCGACGGCTTTCTCTATAACATGGTGCGCATAATGGCCGGAACCATACTTGAGGTTGCGGAAGGCAAAATATCGCCGGATGATATCCCCCGAATTATCTCCTCGCGCAACAGAAGACTTGCCGGTAGAACACTCCCGCCTCACGGTTTGTATCTGAACAAGGTGGTTTATTGAAAGGGGGATCGTAATTGAGTTCCGGAATCCAAAATCATATTAAGACATATATTAAAAAGCGCTTTCGCATCCGTCCTGCCGGCGAGATAAGGCTCGCCGGAGAGGACTTTGCAGGGCTGTACAACCCCTATTACGCAAGGGCGTCCGATATATTTCATGTTGCAGGTTTTGTGTCTGCGGCGCTGCTTGTGATTCTTATTTTAGGAGCGGTGCTCCTTAATATAAAGAGTGTTACATATGAGAACCTTTATTATTTCATAAAGGATTTCGACGCAGTCGTCTCGGCCGAAAGCCATACAACCCCATTTGTTATCTATAACTATGAGGAAAATCGCTGCTATGCCGGCTACAAGGGCGGACTTATAAGGGGCGGTGCCGGCTCTCTTTCGGTGTTCTCGGCAACCGGACGCAAAACCGCTACCTATTACCCCGAATATGCCCGCCCGGTGATACGTGCGTCGAGTAAATACTTCATTGTATATGACCAGGGCGGAAAAGAATTTTCGGTTTACAACTCCTTCGCCCGTCTCTACACAGAAACGCTTGATTATCCGATTCTCTCAGTCGATATCAGCGAGGACGGTTCTTTCTCAATTCTCACCTCAGAGAGCGAATATAAGTCGGTAATCTATCGCTACGGGCAAGATTTCGCAAGAGCCGCGGCATATTATTATAATGATTATGTTATCTCACAATCGCTAACACCTGACGGTAAATTTCTCCTTGTCTCACCTGTCGGAACGTCGGGCGGACGCCTGTCGCAGAGTCTTTATGCTTACCGGGAAAAGGATAAGGACAAAATAATCCTTGCCAAGAGCGTGGGCGAGCTGATTGTTGAATGCGGCGGCATCTCGGAGAACTCATCCGCGGGAACAATTTGCTATTATTATATCGGAGAAAAAAGTATTTTTCTTCAGGGGCGCGAGGATAGTCCTTTAGAAATCGCCATTGCCGACACAGAGGCGATTATGCTTGCCCACGCTGACCAAAGCGGGCTTGCCGCCGCACTCTCGGATAATAAGGGATATCTTCTCCACTCGATACCTTACAGAGGGGAGATGGTAACAATAAGGCTTGACGGTGAGCCGCAAGACATAAAAAAACGCGGAAATATAATCTTTGTGCTTTATTCGGATTCGGTGGCGCGCTATGACACCGCATCGGGCACATACGAGGTAAAGCCGTGTGCCCCGGGCGGCGAGAATTTAATAATATCGTCGGCAGATTTTGTCTTTGTGTGTTATGCCTCAAGGGCGGTCAGTCTTGGATATTAAAGAGGAGAAGGGAAAGAGAGAAATCTTTTATAAGCCTTATAATTTTAAGAAAGCTTTTCTCTTGCATGCAACGCCATGCGCCCACGTCGCGTTTGTAACAGCGGCAGTTCCGCCCATAAGACGGCGGAACCGGCATAAATCTCGGTACATCGGTACACTTGAAAGGAATGGTTATAAAAATGAATTATTTGCTTGACTTAATGATTCTACTTATCGCCGGTATTACAATTTTTGTCTATTATAAGAAAGGATTTGTCCGAGCGGTTCTCGGATTTGGAAAGGTGATTCTTGCCTTTATCTGCGCCTCAATCTTCGGGAAGTCGCTTGGCGCTCTTATTGCCGAGAAATTTATCGACGCAAAGATAACCGGGTCGGTTTACAATACGCTCTCGGGAATGTACGAAGCAGGCAGCTCTGCCTTTGACCTGTCAAAAATCGCAGATAAAATTCCGAAATCCCTCTCTGTGCTCGCCGAAAAAAGCGGAGCTAATCTCGACGCGATAACCGCAGGTTATGCCGCCGACACTGCCGCATCAGGTGAGCGGCTGCAGGAGCTTGCCTCTCAGATAGCACTGCCGATTTCGGCATTTATCTCAAGGATAATCGGCTATGTGCTGGTCTTTATAATTGCTTTTATTGTCCTTGCCGTTGCCGCCTTCTTTATTGAGAAAGTCGCTGAGCTTCCGGTGCTGCGCACCGTAAATCGACTGCTCGGGCTCTGTCTTGGCATTGCTTGTGCGTGTATTTATATATTGCTCTTTGTCTTTGCCGCGAATATTATTATTTATTTTGTTGTTGCCTCCAAAGACGCATCGGCGGCGCTTGAAATTGTCAATAAAACTATCATTTTCAGGTTTATCAGCCAATTGAATATTTCATGAAAAAAGAAAATATTCCGAATGTCCTGAGTATAATAAGAATACTTCTGATTTTTATTTTTGTTTTTTTCGTGTTTTACAACTTCCCGAACTTTCGTCTTGCCGCCGCCGGGATCTATCTTCTTGCGGGAGCTACAGATGTGCTCGATGGTTACCTTGCAAGGCGATTCGGCTGGACTTCTGACGCCGGAAAGATTCTTGACCCGCTTGCGGACAAACTGTTTCAGACAACTGTTCTTGTTTGTCTTGCAATAAAGAAACTTCTGCCTGTCTGGCTGATAATTCCTTTTATACTAAAAGAATCAATACAGATAACACTTGCCCTTCTTTTGATAAAGCGGCGAGGCGTTATAGCCCATTCAAACCGGTATGGTAAGGCGGGAGCAGTTATCCTCTCGGCGGCGGGGTTGTTTGTCCTTGTATCGGCCGACAGAGCTGAGGAATTTAGAAATTATATTAATGTCATCTACATAATAATTATGCTCTTTATGACCATCGTCATGGCGCTTTATATCGCAAGATATTTAAACGCAGGTTCTGAAGCGGATAATATTATGCCTGCCAAAGCCGAAAAAAATAGAATTAATAGATAAAATCTAAAATATATTTTAAAGTCAATCAAGTTTTGTGCCCCTGCCGCAGGAATTTGACGCGGTGCAGGCACTGATCTTTGCACCATAGAAAGGGATGGTCATATATATGGTAATGTGTACAAATTGTAAAAAAAGAATCGCGGCCGTTTTCGTTACAAAACTTGAGAACGGCGAGAAAATAACCGAGGGGCTCTGCCTTAGATGCGCCAAGGAGCTCGGTCTTCCTGTCGACAATGTACTCGGTGACATTATGGGCAAGCTTGGGATTACTCCCGAGCAACTTGAAAATATGGAGAAGGACGTAACCGAGATTATAAACACTGAGGGCGGTCTTCCCTCCGACGCCGATGACAACGAGGATGGAGGCGCACCCGCGATAGATTTCCCGAAGCTTTTCCGCGAGAGTGGTCTTGTGCCTGAGGGCGGAGGGGGCGAGCGGGAAAAGGAAAAAAAGAAAGAGAGTGCCAAAACAAAATCAAACACTAATAAACGCAAATTTCTTGACACATATTGCAGAAATTTAACGCGCCTTGCCTCCGAGGGAAAGATAGACCAAATAGTCGGGCGCGAGCGCGAATTGGCGCGGGTGATACAGATTCTCTGCCGGAGGCAGAAGAACAATCCCTGCCTTATCGGCGAGCCGGGGGTGGGTAAAACCGCGATTGCCGAAGCGCTGGCTCAGCGCATTGCCGACGACGACGTGCCCTATCGTTTACTCGGCAAGGAGCTGTATCTTGTAGACCTGACCGCTCTTGTCGCCGGAACGCAATTCCGCGGCCAGTTTGAGTCAAGAATACTCGGCCTGCTCTCGGAGGTTCGCGAGTCGGGCAATATAATCCTCTTTATCGACGAGGTTCATAACATCGTCGGCGCCGGTGACGCCGAGGGCAGCATGAACGCCGCCAACATACTCAAACCTGCGCTCTCTCGCGGAGAGGTGCAGGTTATCGGAGCGACCACTCTTAATGAATACCGCAAATATATCGAGAAGGACACAGCGCTTGAGAGGAGATTTCAGCCGGTGACGGTTAACGAGCCGTCTGTCGTCGACACCGAGAAGATGCTACGCGGCATAAAGCACTATTATGAGGATTTCCATTCGGTTAAAATTTCAGACGAGATTCTGGGGTTGACCGTCAGGCTCTCAGAGCGCTATATAACCGACCGCTATCTGCCCGACAAGGCAATCGACCTTCTTGACGAGGCCGCCTCGCAGCTCTCGCTTTCGAGCGCCCCGCTCAATGAGGCTTACCGCATCAAAGATCGGCTGCTAGAGCTAAAGGCCTCTCGCGAAGGGCTTGAGAGCCTCACGGCTGAGGATCCTTCAACTACAAACGAAAAGTTCGAGAAAATCGCGAAAATAAAAGCCGAAGAGATAAAACTGTCCGACCGTCTGCGTGAGAACGAAAAGCTTGTTTCCGAGGTTTCGCTTGGAGCTGAAGATCTGGCGCGCGTTATTGAAATTTGGACGGGCATCCCAGCCGCCTCAATCACAGAAAATGAATTTGAGCGAATAGACAAGCTTGAGGCGCGGCTAAAGCAGCGGATAGTCGGGCAGGATACAGCGGTCAGCGCCGTATCCCGCGCCATTAAACGCAACCGCGCGGGAGTGTCATATAAGAGAAAGCCGGTTTCCTTCATCTTTGCCGGTCCTACCGGCGTCGGGAAAACCGAACTTGTAAAAACGCTGGCGGCCGATATGTTCGACTCGCCCGAGACTTTAATTAGACTTGATATGTCAGAATTCATGGAAAAGCATTCTATATCAAGGATAATCGGAGCGCCCCCGGGATATGTCGGCTATGACGAGGCGGGGCAACTCACCGAAAAAATTCGGCGCCGACCTTATTCGGTTGTTCTTTTCGATGAAATTGAGAAGGCACATCCCGATGTTCTCAACATTCTGCTTCAGATACTTGACGACGGGCGGATAACCGACGCGCACGGAAAAACAGTGAATTTTGAGAACACCATACTTGTTATGACGACAAACGCCGGTTCTGACAGAAGCACAACTCCTATCGGATATACAAAAAACGAGAGTGAGGCGGCAAAGGAAAAAACCCAGAAGGCACTTGAGGCTTTTCTGCGCCCTGAATTTATAAATCGTGTTGATGAGATAATCACCTTCCGCCAGCTCGACCGCGACGATTTCAAAAAGATTGCTTCAATAATGCTTGATGAGCTTAAAATGGCGCTCTCAGAGAAGAATATAAAACTCACTTATTCTGACGGGGCTGCGGCATTAATAGCCGAGAAGGCATATTCGGCAAAATTTGGCGCTCGCAACCTTCGCCGTTATATCCAAACCGAGGTTGAGGACAGGCTCGCCGAAATAATTATTTCTGACTATAAAAAAACCTGCTCGTGCGCCTCGATAACCGAGGTCGATGGGGAACTGAAGGTTAATTGTATGTAAGTCTATATTGAGATAAAAGGCAGGCGGGAGAGAACTCTATTTAATAGTTTTCTCCCCTTGTGTATATATATCAAAGCATATCACATCCTCCCGCGTCCGAATACATTTCTCACCCCCCGACATATAATTAGAATGAATAATAAATACATTTAAGGGGGATGTGATATGCGAGTTTTGAGCACATCAGAGCTTCGCCTGAAAGAGATTATAAATCTTTGCGACGGCGCTCGCCTCGGCTATGCTTGTGACTTTGAATTTTGCCGCGACGACGGAAAAATCATCGCGCTTATAATAACCGGCGGCGGGGGGTTTTTCGGTATTGGAAGATGCCATGATATAAGGATTTGCTGGGATAAAATCCAGTGTATAGGCGAGGACACCATTCTTGTGAAAATCACGCCCGCCGAAATCTCATGCTGCTCAAATGAGCGCCGAAAATTCGGATGGTTTAGATGAGGGGAGAGTGGTAATAATAAGGGGGCGGGAAGGGAACAGACCGGTTTTCGGCACGACATTGTGAACAATTTGTAAATTTTTTTGATGTCTGTTGAATGTAAAATATACCTGTGTTATAATGTGTTTTGTGCTGTTTTATACAGTATAAATAAATACACACACATCCGCGTTGGCTTTCGGTGCCGCTATGTGCGGTTTTTGTTGCCGGGAGCGGATGTGGTGGAAAAACCGAAGGAGGACATTTTTCAATGTCTGTAATCACAATCAAGCAGCTTCTTGAAGCCGGCGTCCATTTCGGACACCACACAAGAAGATGGAACCCGAAGATGGCTGAATACATCTTCACAGAAAGAAACGGTATCTACATTATCGATCTGCAGAAAACCGTTAAAAAGTTTGAAGAAGCCTATATGTTCGTTCGCGACATTTCGGCTCGTGGCGGCTCGGTTCTCTTTGTGGGAACCAAAAAGCAGGCGGCCGACGCCATTAAAGAAGAGGCAACCCGCTGTAATATGTACTATGTAAACGTTCGCTGGCCGGGCGGAATGCTCACAAACTTCAAGACCATCCGCCGCTCTATCGCACGCCTTAACAATCTTATTGCCATGCAGAACGACGGCACTTTTGACCAGCTTACCAAAAAGGAGGTCACCTCCAAGCAGAAGCAGATTTTCAATCTTGAAAAGAACTACAACGGCATAAAGAATCTGACTCAGCTTCCCGACGCCATTTTTATAGTAGATCCCAAAAAGGAAAGAAACGCCGTTCTTGAGGCTAAGAAGCTCGGCATTCCGATAATCGCCATTGTCGATACAAACTGCGATCCCGACTACGCTGACTATATAATCCCCGGAAACGACGACGCCATCCTTGCAATTCGCCTCATATCGGCAACCCTTGCCGACGCCGTAATCGAAGGCAAGCAGGGTGAGCAGAATGAGCAGGATGCCGAGGCAGCGTCTGCTGAGGAAAGCGCTCTCTCATCGGGTGAGGCGGCTCCCCTTGAGAACACCGAGGAATAATCACAAGACTTGAAAAGGAGATTAAAATGGCAAATATAACAGCTAAAGATGTTGCGGCGCTGCGCGCAAAGACAAACGCAGGCATGATGGAATGCAAAAAGGCTCTTGTCGACACCGGCGGAGACATGGAAGCGGCAGTTAAGCTGCTCCGCGAAAGAGGACTTGTAGCGCAGGCCAAGAAGGAAAGCAGGATCGCGGCCGATGGTATTGTCCGCATACTCAAAGATGGTGACATAACCGCTATGATCGAGGTTAACACAGAGACCGACTTTGTTGCAAAAAATGATATGTTCATAGACTATGTCGACAATCTGCTTAAGGTTATTATTGCAAAAAGGCCGGCAGATATCACCGAGCTTAATTCTCTCGCTTATCCCGAGGGCGATTTTACAGTCGAGAGCAAGCTCCAGGAGCTTATCCTTGTCATTAAGGAAAAGATAACAATCCGCCGCTTTGTCATCGTTGAAGGTATCACAAGCACCTATGTGCATGGACTTGGCTCGATTGGCGTAATAGTCACCTTCGATGCAGACGAGAAGGTACTCTCGACCCAGGGTTTCTCTGAGTTTGCTAAGAATATAGCGCTTCAGGTTGGCGCTTATCCCGTCGCATATCTTGACAAGGAGTCGGTTCCCGCCGAGGTTATTAACGAGGAGAAAGCAATCCTTACCTCGCAGATACAAAACGACCCCTCAAATGCAAATAAGCCTCCCCACATTATTGATAAAATGGTTCAGGGTCGAATCGGTAAGTTTTATGATAACAACTGCCTGCTCGAGGAAGGATATGTCAAGGACGATTCGATGAAGGTCTCAAAATATATTGAGAATACCGCAAAGGAACTCGGCGGCAAAATAAAGGTCACCGGGTTTTATCGCTACGAGAAGGGCGAGGGTATTCAGAAGCGCGAGGATAACTTCGCCGACGAAATTGCAAAACTCACCGGCAATCAGTAACATTCAGCTATCTGCCGAGGCAAGCATAATATTTTAAGCTTGCCCGGCAGATTTTTTAAGAAGAATAGTATTAAATGTCAAAAAAGTTCTTGACATTCTATATCATTCGTGATAATATTATTTTCAGTAACAGAAGATATGCAAAAAGGCTGTGAAAAGAGAAGTAACCCATAATTCTCGTCTAAGAGAGCTGCGGTTTGGTGCGACGCAGCAGGGAATTTGGGCGAACAACAACTTGGAGCCGGCGGAAGAAAGCCTTATGGCAAGTAGAACCGTCTGTCTGCGGAGCGTTAATCCGCGCGAGCGAGCCGCAAGGCTAATGTGGGTGGTACCGCGGAAGATGTCTTTCGTCCCTGTCAAACAGATAGGGAGAGAGGCGTTTTTTTATTTTATAAGGAGGTTTTTCGGATGAAAATAACAAAAGAAATTGTGGAGCATGTCGCCGAGCTTGCAAGAATTGAACTTGACGACGAAACTACCGAGAAAATGCGCGACGAGCTTGGTGCGATAGTTGACTATGTGGGTATTCTTAACAGGGTTGATACAAAGAATATAGAGCCGCTGTCACACGTTTTCACGATGAGCAATGTGATGCGGCGCGACGAGATTGTGCCGTCATACGATCGCGGCGAAATACTTTCAAATGCCCCTGAGCACACCGACGAGACTGTTATAGTCCCAAAAACAATAGAATGACAGCGTAAAAGTTACCGAATGTAGCTTTTCACGATTAAATAAGCCGCTTCTCGGGCGGCATGGAGGTTTTTATGGCAATTGACATAACAAAAATGACGGCGCTTGAACTCGGCCGCGCAATCAAGCAAGGCGAGATTGGCGTCGTCGAGGCAACCGAGCAGGTGCTCGACATTATTGAAACAAAAGATAAGGATATTAACGCATATAT
Organism: Eubacteriales bacterium; assembly: GCA_050309735.1. Classification (GTDB taxonomy): domain Bacteria; phylum Bacillota; class Clostridia; order Oscillospirales; family CAG-272; genus UMGS1002. The sequence continues at coordinate 40,261 of JBNRMS010000035.1, read as the reverse complement.
CACCGTCTGCCGCGAGCGGGCGCTCGGAAGGGCGGTCGAAGTGCAGGCAAAAATTGAGCGGGGCGAGATAAGCTCCCCCCTGGCGGGCGTTCCGGTGGCGGTCAAAGACAATATCAGCACAAAAGGAATCAAGACAACCTGCGCCTCAAAAATGCTTGACAACTTCACGCCGATATATAACGCCACGGTAATCGAGCGGCTTGAGGCGGCCGGCGCTATTTTACTTGGAAAACTGAATTTAGACGAATTCGCGATGGGCTCGACAGGCGAGATTTCGCATTACGGCGCGGTGAGAAACCCGTGGAATTTAGAGAGAGTCTCGGGCGGCTCGTCAAGCGGCGGAGCCGCGGCGGTTGCGGCGGGCGAAGCTCCATTTGCGCTCGGCTCGGATACCGGAGGCAGCATCCGTCAGCCTGCTTCATACTGCGGTGTTACCGGCTTTAAACCAACCTACGGTGCCATCTCGCGCTACGGGCTTTTCGCCTACGCTTCCTCGCTTGACCAGATAGGTACGCTCACAAAGGATGTCGCCGACAGCGCCGCCGTTATGAATGTGATTTGCGGCCAGGATCGGCTTGACGGAACCTCGCTCGACATCACACACCCCGACTATCTTGCCGCACTTGACGGTGAGGTTAAGGGAATTAAGATAGGGATCCCTGCCGAGTGCTTTAACAAGGAGGGACTTAGCACCGATATCGCCGAGCGCGTGAGGGCTGTTGCCGGGGTGTTTGAGGGAATGGGCGCTGTGGTTGAGGAAATTAGCCTGCCCTTCCTTGATTATGTTGTTCCGACCTATTATATTATAGCCTCAGCGGAGGCAAGTTCAAATCTCTCGCGCTTTGACGGGATAAAATACGGCTTCCGCAGCGAAAACTACGACGGTCTTCTTGATCTTTATAAAAAGACTCGGAGCGAGGGCTTTGGAGACGAGGTTAAAAAGAGAATCCTGCTCGGCACATTTGTCCTCTCCTCGGGCTATTACGACGCTTATTACAGCAAAGCACTCAAGGTAAAAGCAAAGATAAAGAACTGGTTTGACCAGATATTCAAAAAATATGACCTGATAATCTGTCCGACCTCACCGAGTACCGCACCTGAGCTTGGCAAAAGCATCCCCGAACCGATTAAGATGTATCTCTCGGATATTTTCACCGCCTCGGCAAACATCGCGGGGTTGCCCGGATTGTCGGTGCCGTGCGGTTTTGACAAGCAAGGCCTGCCGATCGGAGCGCAGCTTATCGGTCAGCGGCTCTCAGAGCCCCTTCTATTAAGAGCAGGCCACGCATACCAGAGCGTGACAAATTTCCACAAGCTCACACCCGGAGGTGACGTCAGATGAATTGGGAAACTGTAATAGGGCTCGAGGTTCATGTCGAGCTTGCCACAAAATCAAAAATATTCTGCTCCTGCACAACCGAGTTCGGAGGTGCGCCTAACACGCACTGCTGCCCGATCTGCATCGGAATGCCGGGAACACTGCCTCTTCTCAATGAAAAGGTGCTCAAATACGCAGTAAAAGCAGGGATTGCGCTCGGCTGCGAGATAAATCAATACAATAAATTCGACCGCAAAAACTATTTTTATCCCGATCTTACAAAGGCCTATCAGATTTCACAGCTCTATCTGCCCTTTGCCGTAAACGGCCGGGTCGACTATATCACCCGCACTGGCGAGAAAAAATCGGCGCGGATTCACGAGATACACATGGAGGAGGACGCGGGCAAACTGATTCATTCGCCCTACGGCGACCTTTCATATCCCGACTACAACCGCTGCGGCGTTCCGCTTATCGAGATAGTTTCGGAGCCCGACTTTAGGAGCGCCGAGGAGGTGCTCGGATATCTTGGCTGGCTCAAGTCGACATTTGAATACCTTGAGATCTCCGACGTAAAGCTTGAGGAAGGATCGATGAGGGCCGACGTGAACCTTTCGGTAAGGCCGGCGGGCAGCGATAAGTTCGGCACCCGCACAGAAATGAAAAATATCAACTCCTTTAAGTCAATCGAGCGCGCAATTGAGGATGAATCACGGCGCCAGATTGAGCTTATTGAATCTGGCGGAAAGGTTGTTCAGGAAACCCGCAAATGGGACGATAACAAGGGCAAAAGCTTCTCTATGCGCACAAAAGAAAACGCGCAGGACTACCGCTATTTCCCCGACCCCGATATCCCGCCTATCTATATAAGCGACGAGATGATAAGCCGCCTTCGCGCAGAACAGCCCGAGCTCGCACACGAAAAGAAGGTGCGGTATATGTCACAATACGGGCTTTCAGATTACGATGCCGGACTTATAACCGACAAAAAGAAGCTTGCCTGTCTCTTTGAGGAAACGGTTGCCCTATGCGGCGACGCAAAGGAAACAGCCAACTGGATACTCGGCGACATGATGTACCTGATGAACACAAAATCTATGTCGGTTGAGGAGATTGATATAAACCCTGCGCAGTTCGCAGACTTCGTGAGAGTGGTGAGGAGCGGAAAGATAAACCGCACCGCAGCACGCGGAGTCTTTGAGAAGATTTTCGAGTCGCACGATTTTGACGTTAACGATTTTATAAAACGCAACAATCTGACACAGATAGACGATGAACAGCACATACGGGAGGCCGCCGCCGCCGTGATTGCCGAGAACCCCGGCACAGTCGCCCAATATAAGAGCGGTAAGACAAAGGTTTTCGCCTTCTTCGTCGGCCGAACAATGAAAAAGCTGCAGGGCAAGGCGAATCCGGATATTGTCAATTCGGTGGTGTCAGAGCTGCTTAGCGAATAATTGTGCCAAAATAAAAATATATAGCCGCCCCCCGGGGTGGCATAAGGGAGAAGTTTGTAAGAAAACAAGTTTTCTTTCAAACAACAAGATTTGTGCCTTTGGAGCTGTAGGAGATGGCAGCAATACCGGCGGATCCGGTACCGGCACAAACCTCTAAAAACAGAAAGGTATGGTCATAATAATGATAGAATTTCTTGATTTTGAAAAGAAGGCCGATATGAGCGATATCTCGCTGATAATTGAAAAATACAATTCCGGCGAGCTGAAGGACGGCGACCCGGTAACCGTTAAGGGCGCGATTCACCGAATAAAGCTGATGAGCGGCTTTGCCTTTGTCAATATCCGCTCGCCGAGGATTGTGTTCCAGTGCGTTTGGGATGCGGAGAGATCGGATTGCGATATAAAGGATTTCGCAGTTGAGGAGTGTGTGGTGATTGAAGGAACAATTGTTGCCGAGGAACGCAGCCGGCTCGGTTTTGATATAATGATAGCGAAGATGATGCGGGTGTCGGGAAGGGCGGCCGTGCCCCCGGTCGAAATCGGCAACGACAGAAAGATCGAGAAGCTGAATCTCAATACCCTGCTCGACAACCGCGTGCTCACCCTGCGAAATCCGAAGGTTCGGGCGATCATGAGGGTCTGTGACGGTGTTCTTCACTCCTTCCGCACCTTCCTGCGCGAGGAAGGGTTCACCGAGTTTGTGCCGCCCAAGATCGTTTCGGCAGGCGCTGAGGGGGGGGCTGATATGTTTGAGGTTAATTACTTCGGCGAGAAAGCATATCTCAACCAAAGCCCGCAGATGTATAAGCAGATTATGGTCGGGGTTTTCGGCAAGGCATACACCGTCGGTCCGGTTTTCAGAGCCGAGAAATACAGCACAAACCGCCACATAAACGAGTTTCAAGGGCTTGACCTTGAAATGGGCTTCATTAATTCCTTTGAGGATTTGCTCGAACTTGAGGCGCGTATGTTCCGGCATATGTACCGCACACTAAACGAGGAATACGCTCCCGAGCTTGAGATCTTCCTCGGCAAGGGGAACAGACTGCCCGAACTTACGCGCTTTCCGAAGATAAAGTTCACCGAGGCAAAGAGACTTTTTGCCGACGCGCATCCCGGCACAAAGGGGCAAGAAGCGCTGCTCGAGCCCGACTTTGCGCCCGAGGAAGAGAAGTGGCTGGGCGAATATTTCAACAAAGAATACAACTCACCCGTCCTTTTCATAACCCACTACCCGACAGTCAAACGCCCCTTCTACGCGATGGACGATCCCGCCAACCCGACCTATACCCTGAGCTTTGATATGCTGCTCAACGGCCTTGAGGTTACAACCGGCGGCCAGCGCATACATGACTACGAGGAACAGGTTGCTAAAATGAAAAAGCGGCACATGAACCCCGCTGAATTTGAGGACTACCTGACTATGCACAAGTACGGGATGCCCCCTCACGGCGGCATGGGACTCGGACTTGAGCGCATTGTCGGACATATACTCGGGCTTGAAAACGTCAAGCAGGCGACCGCTTTTCCGAGAGACCGCGACAGGCTAAGGCCCTAAAGAAGAGAGCGCTTTTCAATACCCGTTATACATTGGCTTAATAATCCTGCCCCCATCAAAAAATTGATGGGGGCAAATTTTATATTGAGGTTTTAACTGTTGAAATAGTTGTTATAATATGGTATGATGTAATGAAGTAAAATAAGGAAAAGTCATAATTATGAAAGCTCAAAAAAGATTACTTATTATAAGTATTGCCGCGCTGTTGCTGCTTGCCTCATGCGCCGGCGAGCGCCCGGCCGCGGTTCTGCACTCGGAGAATGACGTGGGCTATATCCCCTGCGTTGCTGAGCAGCTTGACATTGATATTTTGTCGGGACAAGCCTTTGTATATGATGTTGCAAATCATGAATTTATATACAAGAAGGGCGAGGAGCTAGTTGTATATCCGGCGAGCACAACTAAACTGCTCACAATCCTTTTCGCGCTTGAATTGCTCGGGCTTGACGAAATTATAACCCCCGGGAGCGAGCTTGCGCTTGTTGCGTCCGATTCATCAATAGCGTATATAAAATCGCACCATAGGCTGAGCGTCGAAATGTTAATCGAGGGAATGCTGCTGCCCTCGGGAAACGACGCGGCATATGCCCTCGCGGCAGCGGCAGGCAAAAAGCTTGCGGGGAGTGAGGATATAGACGGCAGGGAAGCGGTTGAATATTTTATTCGCGGAATGAATGAATACGCCGAGCAGATAGGGCTTTGCGGCAGTCGCTTCACCTCGCCCGATGGATATTATAACGACAACCATTACACAACAACCGAAGACATTGCTCTTATCTCGATGATTGCTTCACAAAATGAAATAATAATGAAATATGCCGGAATGAAATATGATAATGTGACATATGCCAGCGGCCACACCAACCGTTGGATAAACACAAATCTTATGCTTGACGATGAGAGTGAGTTTTTTTGCGAATATGTCACCGGTCTAAAAACCGGCTCTGCGGGGGCGGGGAATTATAATCTTATTTGCACTGTTACACTTGACGACGGTAGCCGCGAATATATAATAGGATTATTTTCGTCCGACAATAAGGAGAACAGATATCGCGATGCACTAAAAATTATTGACCACCTAATTGCAAGCTGAGAAGCAGGCATTCATCAACACTCATAAAACTCGCATAATTATGCATCTATAGTCATAGTCATAACTCAAAAATCACAAAAAGGCAGCAAGCCAAAAAACAGAAATAGGTCAACACTGACAAACTTTAATAAATATCAAAAAAGCTATTGCAATATTATGCATTATAGTGTAATATATATGCATTAACAATGACACATTCCGGAGGTTTATAAAATGGATAAAAGTAAAATTAAAAAGGTTGTACTTGCATATTCCGGGGGACTTGACACCTCGATAATTATCCCGTGGCTCAAAGAAAATTACAACAACTGCGAGGTTATCGCCGTTTCGGGTAACGTCGGTCAGGCAGACGAACTCGAAGGACTTGAGGAGAAAGCCCTCAAGACAGGAGCATCGAAGCTCTATGTAGAAGATCTTACAAAGGAATTTCTCGAGGAATATATTTTTCCGCTGGTTCAGGCAGGCGCCCTTTATGAGGATTATATGCTTGGAACGGCTGCCGCACGTCCTCCAATAGCAAAGCGGATAGCCGAGATTGCGCTTGCCGAGCAAGCAGATGCCATCTGCCACGGATGCACCGGCAAAGGAAATGATCAGGTGCGCTTTGAGCTGGCCATAAAGGCCTTCGCGCCCGATATGCATATCATAGCCCCCTGGCGTGAATGGAGCATAAAATCGCGCGAGGAAGAGATTGAATATGCCGAGGCGCACAATATACCTCTCAAAATCAGCCGCGAAACCAACTACTCAAAGGACAAGAATATCTGGCACCTTTCGCATGAGGGAATGGATCTTGAAGATCCGAAAAACGAGCCTCTATACAATAAAAAGGGCTTCCTTGAAATGGGCGTTTCGCCCGAAATGGCGCCCGATGAGCCTACATATGTGACGGTGCATTTTGAATCAGGCATTCCGACGGCGGTCAACGGCAAAAAGATGGACTCGGTTGAGCTTGTCAAAACACTTAATAAACTCGGCGGAGAGAACGGGATAGGACTCCTTGACATTGTCGAGAACCGACTGGTCGGCATAAAATGTCGCGGCGTCTATGAAACACCGGGCGGAGCGATACTCTATCACGCGCACAAGGTTCTTGAGAGCCTATGCCTTGACCGAGACACCTCGCACTATAAATCGCTTGTCGCTCTCCGCCTTGCCGAACAGGTTTACTCTGCGCTCTGGTTTACACCGCTGACCGAGGCACTGCTCGCCTTTGTGAAAACCACACAGAAATATGTAACCGGAGACGTCACTCTCAAGCTCTATAAGGGCAACCTTATTAATGCCGGCGTATCCTCGCCCTACTCGCTTTACGACGCCGACATCGCCACCTTCGAAGAGGACAATGTCTACGACCAGAGTGAGGCTACCGGATTTATTAATCTCTACGGCCTGCCGATCAAGGTTTACGCTAAGATGAAAGCGAATAACGGCTTATGAGCGGCAATAAGATGTGGGCGGGGCGCGCCTCGGGTGCGCTCGATAAAAAAGCAGACCACTTCAATTCCTCGATAAGCTTTGATTCAAAAATGTACCGTCAGGACATTAAAGGCTCGATAGCGCACGCTGAAATGCTGGCCGCTTGTAAAATAATCACCGAGGGCGAGGCAGATATAATAATAAAAGGCCTTGAGGGAATTCTTGCCGACATTGAAGCGGGAGAGCTTGAATTCGACCCAGGTGCCGAGGATATACATATGTTTGTCGAATCCGAGCTAACCGCAAGGGTGGGCGAGGCCGGCAAAAAGCTGCACACGGCGCGAAGCAGAAACGACCAGGTGGCGCTCGACACAAGGCTCTATCTGCGCGACGAAGCCGATGAGATAATCGACCTGATTAGGGAGATGATAGGGGCGATTGTTGAGCAGGCAAATGCCAATAAGAATGTAATCATGCCCGGCTACACACACTTGCAGCGCGCGCAGCCTGTTGCATTTTCACATCACATTTTAGCATATGCGAGTATGTTTGAGCGGGATATTGGACGTATTTGTGACGCTGTGAAACGCATGAATTTGTCTCCGCTCGGCTCATGCGCGCTTGCGGGAACAACCTATGATACAGATAGAGAGATGACGGCGTCTGCTCTCGGATTTGACGGGATAGTCCGAAACAGTATTGACGGAGTGTCCGACCGAGATTTCTGCCTTGAGCTTCTCTCCTGCTTCTCAATCCTGATGATGCACCTCTCGCGCTTCTCTGAGGAAATCGTGCTCTGGTCGTCGTGGGAGTTTCGGTTTATAGAGCTTGACGATTCCTATACCACGGGTTCGAGCATAATGCCTCAAAAAAAGAATCCCGACATGGCCGAACTCGTACGCGGCAAGACGGGCCGAGTTTACGGGGGGCTTATCTCGCTTCTTACCACTCTAAAAGGGCTTCCTCTGGCATATAACAAGGATATGCAGGAGGACAAGGAAGCGATATTCGACGCTGTTGATACGGTTAAAATCTGCCTTGAGGTTTTCGCGCCGATGCTCAAGACAATGAAGGTCAACGGGGAGAATATGTACGCGGCGGCACAGCGCGGATTTATCAATGCGACAGACCTTGCCGACTACCTTACAAAAAAAGGCGTGCCCTTCAGGGCGGCATACAAGACGGTTGGGCAAATTGTGGCATATTCGATTAAATGCGGCCGTGTCCTTGAAGAACTGACTCTTGAAGAATACAAATCACATGACCCACTCTTTGAGGACGATCTCTATCGCGAAATTGACCTTGCGAATTGCGTTGCTAAGCGCATTTCGGCCGGCGGAACTTGTCCTGCCTCGGTAGCCGCTCAAATAAAGTGGTTCGAGGAGTATCTCGCGGCAGACAGATAAGGCGCGGCGAGAGGAGATTGTCGCCACTTGTTTAGGAGATTTATATTTATATGAAAAGCGTTTTTATTAACGGCGAGGCCGGCACCACGGGCCTTAAAATTTATAAGCGGCTCGAGGCAAGAGATGATATAAAGCTGATTTCAATTTCTCCCGAGCTTAGAAAAGATCCCGATGAGATAAAAAAATGTCTTGATATGGCCGACGTTGCCTTCCTCTGCCTGCCCGACGAGGCGGCAATCGAGGCGGTTCGAATGGTTGAGAACCCGGACACAATAATTATCGACACCTCAACAGCACACCGAACAGCCCCGGGCTGGTCATATGGCTTTCCGGAGTTGTCCGAGGCCCACCACAACGCGATAAAAAATTCAAAACGTATAACAGTGCCGGGGTGCCACGCGAGCGGCTTTATCGCCCTCATATATCCGCTGACCGAGGCTGGGATACTGCCGGCAAAAACAGAGTTAACCTGCTTCTCTCTGACCGGGTATTCGGGCGGCGGCAAGAAGATGATCGCCGAATATGAGAATGGCGACAGAACAGATGAATATTCCTCACCTCGAATTTACGCAACCGAGCAGCGGCACAAGCACTTAAAGGAAATGCGAGCAATAAGTCGGCTTGTATACGAGCCGCACTTCACTCCTGTCGTTGCCGATTATTTCAGCGGAATGCTCATAACAATCCCGCTTTTTGCCCGGATGCTGAGCGGAGCGAATGCAGGAGACATCACTAATATATACAAAAACAAATACAGGAATGGTCTTGTTCGATATTGTGATTCTATTGACAGCAGGGGCTTCATATCGAGCGGCGCACTCACAGGACTTGACCAAATGAAGATAACAGTCGCGGGCAACGACGAGCGCATAACCCTGTACGCGCAGTTCGACAACCTCGGCAAGGGGGCGTCGGGCGCGGCTGTTGAGTGTATGAATATAGCCCTCGGCATTCCGGCCAAAAAAGGATTGACGCTTTAACTTTTGTTTGCGCTATTATCTTTTTGGAACAGATTGCAACCGCTTGAGTGAAGCAAGCTTCGCTCAAACGGTGAATTTTGTGCCTCCTTCCTCTTATGAATGGCAACAAATTGACAGGCTCCGAGCCGGCACAAACCTCGGCTAACAGAAAGGCATGGTTATTAGAATGAAAATTATAGAAGGCGGCGTCTGTGCCGCCAAAGGATTCACCGCGAGCGGAATTCACTGCGGCGTACGTAAAAACCGCAGCAAACGCGATCTTTCCCTGATTTTCAGTGAAAGAAGAGCGATAACAGCGGCGGTTTATACCACAAATCTTGTTAAGGGCGCGCCGCTTTTGGTCACAAAAAATAATATCGCCGACGGATACGCTCAGGCCATAATCTGCAACAGCGGCAATGCCAACACCTGTAATCCAAACGGCGTTGAAATCGCCGAACTGACCTGCGAGCTTATAGGGCGCGAACTTGGAATCTCCCCGAAGGATGTAGTCATAGCGTCGACCGGGGTAATCGGGCAAAAACTTGACATTACGCCGATAAAAAAAGGAATCCCCGAACTTGTAAAATCGCTCGGTCAAAACAGCCGCGAGGCGGCCGAGGGGATAATGACCACCGACATTTCACAAAAAGAGATCGCTGTCAGCTTTATGATTGGCGGGGTTGAGTGTAAAATCGGCGGCATTGCCAAAGGTTCGGGTATGATAAATCCGAATATGGCCACAATGCTTGCCTTTATCACAACAGACGCCGCAATATCACAAAAAATGCTGCAAAAGGCACTCTCCGAAGACGTGAAAAACACCTTTAACATGATAAGCGTCGACGGCGACACTTCAACTAACGACATGGTGAGCGTGATGGCAAACGGCATGGCGGAAAATCGCGAAATAACTTCCGAGGGGGAGGACTTTTCGGCATTCGTGGAGGCGCTCAACACCGTCACCCTCTACCTCTGCCGCATGATAGCGGCAGACGGCGAGGGAGCAACAAAGCTGCTCGAATGCAAGGTTGAGGGCGCACCCGATGAGAAAACCGCAAAGACTGTTGCAAAAAGTGTCATAAGTTCATCACTGGTTAAATCGATGATGTTCGGGGCAGACGCAAACTGCGGACGCGTACTCTGCGCCATCGGATATAGCGGGGCTGAAATTGACGTCGGTCGAATCGATGTTTCGTTTGCCTCGGGGGCGGGTGAGATTATGGTGTGTAAGGACGGCATGGTGATAGCTTTCTCTGAGCAAACGGCCAAGGAAATTTTGCTTGAGAAAGAGGTTATCATTAAAATCGAACTTAAAAGCGGGCGCTGCAGAGCGAGAGCATGGGGCTGCGACCTCACGTACGACTATGTTAAAATAAACGGAGATTACAGAACATAGTTTGCACCTTTCGGCTCAAGACTATGGCAGCGGCACAAGTCCCGACTGACAGATGAATATTGTTATAAAATGAGGAAGATTATATGTCATTAGATATTGTGAACGCTCAGCGCGCCGAGGTACTGACACAGGCGCTGCCGTATATACAAAAATATTATAATAAAATCGTCGTTGTCAAGTACGGCGGAAACGCGATGATAAACGAGGAGTTAAAGCGGCAGGTTATGGATGATATAATACTGCTTCAGCTAATCGGCGTCAGTGTTGTTCTGGTACACGGCGGCGGCCCCGAAATTACAGATGTGCTCGAAAAATTCGGCCTGGAATCGGTTTTTATTGACGGGCTGCGGGTGACAGATAAAGAGTCTGCCGAGATAGTGCAGATGGTGCTTGCCGGAAAGGTTAACAAAAACCTTGTCAATTTAATACAGACTAAGGGCGGCCGCGCTATCGGCATCTGCGGAATTGACGGCAGGCTGATTGAGGCGCGAAAAAAGAACGAAATTCACGGTTTTGTCGGCGAGATTACAAATGTGAATGTCGAGCCTATCACCGACCTGCTCCGTAACGGATATATCCCGGTTGTCTCAACGGTTGGCTGCGACGCGGAGGGTAATGTCTACAACATCAATGCCGACACAGCCGCTGCATATATTGCGGGAGCCATGAAGGCCGAGCGCCTTATGACTCTGACCGACACCGCCGGGGTGCTGCGCGACGTCAACGACCCTTCCTCACTGATTCGTTTCGTCAATCTTGAAGACGCTCGGAGAATGATTGCCGATGGCAGTGTTTCGGGCGGAATGATACCCAAGATTGAGTGTTGTATCGAAGCGATAATGAGGGGAGTTTCCAAGGTGACTATTATTGACGGCCGAATACCCCACTCGCTCTTAATTGAAATGCTGACCGACGAGGGAGCGGGGACAATGATAGCTGAAACAGAGGATTGAGGGAGATATACATTATGAATATATACCAGAAGGACGCCGAGTTTATCGCCGCTACATACGTCCGCTTTCCGCTCAATATCGTACGCGGGAAGGGATCGCTTGTTTACGATGAGAACGGCAAGGAATATATAGACCTTGGCAGCGGTATCGCGGTTAACACCTTTGGCGAGTGTGATGATGAATGGATCGAGGCCGTCACAAAACAATTAAATATATGTCAACATACGTCGAATTTATTTTATAGTGACCCATGTGTACTCCTTGCCGAGCGCTTGTGTGAGGTCAGCCTGCTGAGTAAGGTTTTCTTCTCAAACTCGGGCGCCGAGGCAAACGAATGCGCCATTAAAACAGCGCGCAAATACGCAGCCGACAAATACGGCAAAGACCGATACAAAATTATCACCCTCAAGAACAGCTTTCACGGCCGGACAATAACAACACTGGCCGCAACCGGGCAGAGTGACTTTCACAAGGATTTTCTTCCGCTCACAGACGGTTTTTACTATGCCGAGCCGGGTGACATAGAATCGATCGAAAAAATGATAAAGACCGGTAGGGTTGCGGCGGTGATGTTTGAGCTGATTCAGGGCGAGGGTGGAGTTTTGCCTCTTGAATATGATTTTGTGCAAGAGCTAAAAAGGCTTGCCGATCAGCATGATGTCCTGCTTGTCGCCGATGAAGTTCAGACCGGAAACGGACGGACAGGAAAGTATTTTGCCTATATGCACTATGATATTCTTCCCGATATAGTCACCACCGCAAAGGGGCTTGGTGGCGGGTTGCCGATAGGCGCAACTCTTCTCGGCAAAAAGACGAAAAATGTACTCACACCCGGCTCTCACGGCTCAACTTTCGGGGGAAATCCGGTTGTTTCGGCCGGCGCTTTAAATATTTTATCAAGAATTGATGAAAAACTACTTGACAAAGTGACAAAAAAGTCGGATTATATAATAAGGGAACTCTCGGGTTCTCCGGGAATTGTAAGCGTCACCGGGATGGGGCTGATGCTTGGCATTGAAACTGTGAAGAATGCATCCGAGGTTATCGCCAAATGCCGCGAGGCGGGTGTTATCCTAATCAAGGCAAAACACAAGCTCAGGCTTCTGCCTGCGCTTAATATACCCGATGGGGTGCTAAAGAGAGCAGTCGGGATTATCAGGGCGGCTTGCGCCGAATAATTATGGAGGTAGGAATGAATCTAAAAGGAAGAAGCTTTCTTAAATTGCTTGATTTTACCTCCGAGGAGATCAGCCGCCTTGTCGACCTTGCCGACGAGCTTAAGGCAAAGAAGAAGGCGGGAATCGCCCACCGACTCTGCGAGGGCAAAATTATAGCGCTTATATTCGAAAAAACAAGCACGCGTACACGCTGCGCCTTTGAGGTTGCCGCGCATGACCTGGGGATGGGAGTTACCTATCTTGATCCCGCCTCCTCTCAAATTGGCAAGAAAGAGAGCATCTCCGACACGGCGCGGGTTCTCGGCCGGATGTATGACGGGATTGAATACCGCGGATTTGGGCAGGAGATAGTAGAGGAGCTGGCAAGATATGCGGGCGTTCCGATTTGGAACGGTCTGACAAACGAATTTCACCCCACACAGGTGCTGGCAGACCTTATGACCATCCGCGAGAAATTCGGGCGTCTTCGGGGTATAAATTTCGTTTATATTGGTGACGCAAGGTATAACATGGGCAACTCGCTCATGGTCGGCTGCGCTAAAATGGGGCTTAATTTTACAGCGTGCGCTCCCACCGGATATTTTCCGTCCGACGATTTAATAGCTGTATGCAAGTCTGAGGCGAGTGCGTCGGGCGCGAAACTAAGATTTTTATCCGACCCGGCCGAGGCTGCAAGAGGGGCTGATGTTATATATACCGACGTTTGGGTATCAATGGGCGAGCCCGAAGAGGTTTGGGATGAGCGTATCTCAGCACTGCTACCCTATCAGGTCAACAAAAAACTTATGGGTATTGCCGGAAATCGTGCAATTTTTATGCACTGTCTGCCGGCCTTCCACGATATGAAAACCGGTATCGGCCGCACTGTCGGCGAAAAATACAAACTTGACGGGCTTGAGGTTACCGACGAGGTATTCGAGAGCTCAAACTCGGTTGTTTTCGATCAGGCTGAGAACCGTATGCACACAATAAAGGCCGTTATGGCCGCCACACTGTCGTGAATAAATTTCTGAAAGATGAGTTTGTCTTATGACGCCTCATCTTTCAATTGTATATATTTGTGTTTATTTTTACCCGACCGACTGGTAGATTCGGGCGGCCGGGGGAGAGGAAAATATAAAACAATGAAAAAAGCTTATCTTGTACTGGAGGACGGTAGCGTCTTCCCCGGCGAGAAGTTCGGAGCCGACATAGAAAATGTCGGTGAGCTGGTCTTCACAACCGGCATGTGCGGCTACATCGAAACGCTGACAGATCCGAGCTATTACGGCCAGATCGTGCTTCAGACCTTCCCTTTGATTGGCAATTATGGAATCATCGAGGAGGATTTCGAGGGTAGGTGCTGCGTGCGGGGCTATGTGGTGCGCGAGGCCTGCGACTATCCATCCAATTTCAGAAGTCAGTATGACCTTAACACCTTTCTGGAGCGAAATAATGTTGTCGGGCTTTCGGGAATTGATACCCGGCAGGTGACCAAAATCATCCGGGAGCGCGGTGTTATGAACGCCGCTATCTGCGACAGTGTTCCCGACGACCTCTCTTTTATCAGAAATTTTAAAATTGAGGGGGCTGTGAGTAGCGTCACCTGCGGCAAAGAGGAAATTTTTGTATCACAAAATGAAAAATTCAGGCTCACTTTGATAGATTATGGCGCGAAAACAAACATAATTCGCTCGCTAACAGAGCGGGGCTGCAGTGTGCGCTCGCTTCCGTCTACAGCATCGGCCGAAGAAATTCTAGCCACCTTACCCGACGGAATTGTGCTCTCAAACGGCCCCGGCGACCCGGCAGAGAACATATATGAAATCGAGCAGCTAAAAAAACTGCTCGGAAGGTTGCCGATATTCGGAATTTGCCTTGGGCATCAATTGCTTGCACTCGCCGCGGGCGGCCGGACGGAAAAGCTAAAATACGGGCATCGCGGCGCCAATCAGCCGGTTAAGGAGATTTTCGGCAGCCGCACATACATTACAAGCCAGAATCACGGATATGCCGTCGTCACCTCAAGTCTTGGCGAAATCGGCAGGGAGATATTCACCAATGCAAACGACGGCACCTGCGAGGGGATTGAATATCCCGGGCTTTCGGCCTTCTCGGTGCAGTTTCACCCCGAGGCTTGCGCCGGTCCGCTTGACACATCCTTCCTCTTTGAGAGGTTTATTTCAATGGTTGACCAGTTTCACAAAAAGGGAGGTATAAACTGATGCCGCTTGATAAAAGTATTAAAAAGGTGCTTGTGATAGGCTCAGGGCCGATAATCATCGGTCAGGCCGCCGAATTTGACTATGCCGGAGCGCAGGCCTGTCGCGTGCTTAAAGCTGCCGGGGTTAATGTGGTGCTTGTCAACTCAAATCCGGCAACTATCATGACCGACAACGCGCTGGCCGACGAAATATACCTTGAACCTCTCACCGTGGAAACGCTCACGCGAATAATAGAAAAAGAGCGCCCCGACAGCCTGCTTGCCGGCCTTGGCGGGCAGACCGGGCTTACGCTGTCAATGCAGCTTGGCAAACAGGGCGTTCTTGAAAAATACGGTGTCAGACTTATCGGAACAAATGTAGATGCTATCGACAAAGCCGAGGATCGCCGCCTTTTTAAAGAAACTATGGATTCAATCGGCGAGCCGACAGTGCCGTCGGAGATCGCGAATGATGTTGACCATGCTATTGATATCGCCGAGCGCATAGGTTATCCCGTCATAATCCGCCCGGCCTTCACGCTCGGAGGCTCGGGGGGCGGCGTCGCTTATTCGCCTGAGGAGATGGTGGCGGCGGCCGAGGCCGGACTTGATGCCTCTCCGATAAGACAGATTCTTATTGAAAAGTATATCTACGGATGGAAGGAAATCGAATTTGAAACAATGCGCGACAGCGCCGGAAACGCTATCGCGGTGTGCAGCATGGAGAATGTAGACCCGGTTGGAATACACACAGGCGACAGTATAGTAGTCGCTCCGGCTGTCACTCTGTCAAATAAAGAATATCAGATGCTCCGAATAGCGTCGCTCAATATCATCTCGGCGCTTGACATTGTAGGCGGATGCAATTGTCAGTTTGCGCTCAATCCCGACAGTTTTGAGTATTCTGTGATTGAGGTCAACCCGCGCGTTTCACGCTCCTCGGCGCTCGCCTCAAAAGCGACCGGCTATCCGATTGCAAAAATCACCACCAAAATCGCACTTGGCTACACGCTTGACGAGATTGAGAACGAGATAACCGGAAAGACCTGCGCCTGCTTTGAGCCGGCGTTAGATTATATCGTAGTTAAATTCCCCAAATGGCCTTTTGATAAGTTTGTCGGTGCCTCTCGCAAGCTCGGAACACAGATGAAGGCGACAGGCGAAGTGATGTCTATCGCCCCCTCATTTGAGATGGCAATTATGAAAGCGATTCGCGGAGCCGAGCTCTCGCTCGATACACTAAACACCGCACCGATATCCGAAAAGGATATCACCGAACGATTAAAAACTCCCGATGACAGGCGCATCTTCTCGATATTTGAGGCAATAAAGAGTGGAATGTCGATAGACGAGATATTTGAGTTTACTCGGATTGACCGCTGGTTTTTAAAAAAGTTTAAAAACCTTGCTGATTATGAAGCCGAAATATCAAGGAATTTCAATGAGGAGCTATATCTCAAGGGAAAAAAATACGGATACACCGACCGGGCGCTTCGCCATATCTCGGGCGTGAAAAAGCTGCCGAGCTCGCGCTGCGTATATAAAATGGTCGACACCTGCGCCGCAGAATTTGACGCTGTAACCCCCTACTTCTACTCGACCTACGACCAGGAGTGCGAGGCGCGCCAAATAAAACGAAGCGGACGTCCGGTTATAATAGTGCTCGGCTCGGGGCCAATAAGAATAGGGCAGGGGATCGAGTTTGACTATTCGTCTGTTCACTGCGCATGGACGCTCAAAAGCCTCGGATATGATGTTGTGATTATCAACAACAATCCCGAAACTGTTTCAACCGACTACGACACCGCCGACCGCCTTTATTTTGAGCCTCTCACCCCAGAGGATGTCATGAACATAATTAAGGTTGAGAAACCGGTTGGCGTGGTCGTTGCCTTCGGCGGGCAAACCGCCATAAAGCTCACCTCATATCTCCACAAAAAAGGCATTGAAATTCTTGGCACTTCGGCCGAAGGAATAGACCTTGCCGAGGATCGCGAAAAGTTTGACGCACTCCTTGAAAAATTCGGAATCAAGCGCCCGCACGGAATGGGTGTTAATAATCTTGAAGACGCAATCGCTGCGGCCGAAAAACTCGGCTTCCCGGTGCTGCTCCGCCCGTCCTATGTTATCGGCGGGCAGAATATGAAAATTGTCTACAACAAGGATGAAGTAAAAACCTACATGAAGCGAATACTCGCCGAGAAAATCGAGAATCCGGTGCTCGTCGACAAATATATGATGGGCTCGGAGATTGAGGTTGATGTCATATCAGACGGCGAGGACGTGCTTATCCCCGGAGTTATGCAGCATATCGAGCGCGCCGGGGTGCATAGCGGCGACTCTATAGCCGTCTATCCCCCCTTTAGCATCAACGACAAGATGATGAAAACCGTTGTCGAAAGCTCCGAATATCTCGCAAAATCGCTTGGAACAAAAGGGCTTGTAAATATCCAATATCTCATATATCACAACGAGCTTTATGTTATCGAGGTCAACCCGCGAGCATCAAGGACAGTTCCGTATATCAGCAAAGCTGCCGGAATCCCTATGGTCGATATCGCCGCCCGGGTTATGACCGGCGCAAAGCTGCGCGACCTCGGATACGGAACCGGACTTTACAAAACTCCGCCTTACTACGCTGTCAAAGTGCCGGTTTTCTCCTTCGAGAAGTTGACCGACGCCGACTCCTCGCTCGGCCCCGAGATGAAATCGACCGGCGAGGTGCTGGGGGTTGGCAGAAATCTGCGCGAGGCTCTTTTTAAAGGGATGACCTCGGCGGGTATGCTGCTCAAGTCATTTGCTTCGCACCGCGAGCTTGGGGTGCTGCTCAGCGCCGCCTCGCAGGATCAGCAGGAGATAGTTTCGCTCGCCAAAAAATTTGACGATATGCACTTCACAATCTACGCCACGCGCGAGACAGCTATGTCTGTCTCAAAGCTTGGAATAGAGGTTCAAATTATTGTCAGCATTAAGGATAAGCGGGTATTTAAACTGCTTGAGGACGGAAAAATCAACTATATCGTCTATACCGGCGCGCTGATGGATTCGACGCTCAACGATTATACCATCCTGCATCGCCAGGCCGTTCTTCATTCAATCCCCTGTATGACCTCGCTTGACACGGCAAATGCCGTTGCAGATATCATAGCCAGTCGATACACGCAGCAGAATACCGGACTTGTTGACATAAACAACATGAAAAAGACCCGGGAAACAATAAGATTCACCAAAATGCAGGCGACCGGCGACGACTATATATGTATCGAAAACTTCGACGGCAAAATTGAGAGCCCCGAATCGCTCTGCTTGACGCTTTGCGACAGGCAGCTTGGCATCGGCGGCGACGGAATTGCCCTTATTGAAAAATCTGACATCGCCGACATTAAAATGCGGGTTTACAACCGGGATGGCAGCCGCGGAAAGCTTGCCGGAAACTCTATACGGAATATTGGGAAATATATATTTGACAACGGTTATGTCGACCGAGAGAATATCACTGTTGAGACAGACAGTGGTGTAAAAGAATTAACCTTATATATAACAGACGGCAAGGTAAATTATGTCAGCGTCAATGTAGGCTCGGCTCTCTTCGCGCCTGCCGAAATTCCGGCGCTGGTCAAATCGGATGAAGTTGTAAATATGCCGCTTGAGGTGGGGGGCAGGGAATACAGGGTCACCTGTCTTGCCATCGGAAACCCGCACTGCGTCATTTTCCGCGACCGGCTTGATAATCTCGATCTCAACTCAATTGGCCCCCTGTTTGAACACCATAAAATCTTCCCAGAACGCGTAAACACTGAATTTGTTACAGTGGTGAACAGCAATATGCTGAAAATGCGTGTTTGGGAGCGTGGCAACGGCGAAACCCCCGCCTGCGGCACGGGTGCCTGTGCAGCTGTGGCCGCCGCCATTAAAAATGGCTATTGCCGTGAAAACGAGGATATCACAGTAAAGGTTCCCGGCGGCGACCTTATAGTCAACTCCTCGGATAAAGGCATAATCCTAACCGGCGGCACGGTGAAGGTGTTCGAGGGCGAGATTGAGATTTAATGAGGGTGGATATTTAGTTGTATGGCAAATTGATGTAAGACAATCTCGACAAAATAACCAAAATTATTTTTCACACTACCCCGATCTCTGTGTCTCTGGCATAAAGAGACGAAAAAATCTAAAAACATCTTGACATACAATATATGCACTGCTATAATTAACTTGTCCCAATATGTTGATGATAATTGAATATTTACCGCTTGTATATCCCCCGAGATAAAGGTCGGGAAGTTTCTACCGGGCAGCCTACATTTGCCCGACTATAAGCTGTTTTTTTAGGATATTAAGGGTAAACTATGCGTTTACCCTTTTTATATTAAAACTTTTGGAGGAATTTTTAAATGTCTAAGAAGCTCTTAGCGGCTATCCTTGCGCTTGTTCTTGTAATCTCTGCCGCAACTCTTGTGTCCTGCGGAAAAACCGACGACGATTTCAAAGTCGGCGTAATTTTAGTCGGAGACGCCACAGAAGGCTATTCAAAAGCTCATATCGACGGCATCACCGCGGCCGCCGAAGCGCTAAATCTCAATAGCAGCCAAATTCTTTGGAAATACAGTGTTCGCGACGACACTGAAGACTGCCTGCAGGCAGCTCAGGATCTCGCCGGACAGGGCTGCGGGCTGATAATTTCCAACTCGTTCGGTCATCAGGACTATATGGAGCAGGTTGCACGCCAGTTCCCTGATATCACTTTCATTGCCATGACAGGCGATAAAGCCGCCAAAAGCGGTCTCTCAAATCTGAAAAATGCCTTCACCTGCGTTTACGAGTCGAGATATATCTCGGGTATCGTTGCGGGAATGAAGATTAAAGAGCTTGTCGAATCGGGTACACTCACAAAAGAAAAACAGCCTAACAGCTTTGATGCAGACGGCAATGTTAAGGTCGGTTATGTCGGCGCTTTCTCATACGCTGAGGTTGTATCGGGCTTCACAGCTTTCTATCTTGGCATAAAATCTATTTATGAAAATGTCGTGATGGAAGTAAACTACACCTCGTCATGGTTTGATATTGAGAAGGAGGGTGCCGCCGCTGAGGCCATGATGGCAAACGGCGCGGTTATCATCGGCCAGCACGCTGACTCGACCGGCGCTCCTGCCGCGGTTCAGAAAGCTTTCAAAGACGGGAAAATTGCATATTCGGTGGGCTATAATGTCGATATGATCGGCACCGCTCCCGACGCGGCTCTGACCTCGGCGACAAACGAGTGGAAGGTTTATTATGAATATGCTATCGGATCAGTGATGAGAGGCGAGGATATAGTCACAGACTGGGCCAAGGGTTATTCCGAAGACGCGGTTGCTATAACAAAGCTCAATCCCGCAGCGGTTGCCCCCGGTACACAGGAAGCCGTTGACGCGGCGATTGCCTCCATCAAGGCAGGAACCCTGCATATCTTTGACTGCTCGAAATTCACAAAGGACGGCGCTCACCTGACCAGCTATACCGGTTCATGGGGTATGGACGGCAAGGAAACAATAGTCAATAGCGGCGATAAATATTATTTCGCCGAATCGACGCTCCGCAGCGCTCCTTACTTTGATATTATTATAGACGGTATTAACGTGCCGTCCGTAAGCTGAGATTAGTTATTCACACGCTGTAAAGGGAGGCTGACCAAGCTTCCCTTTACAGTTGTTTTTATTTGATTTGATTCGGAGGAAATCTGACCGGTGAACAATAAAAAAAGCAGCGCCGTCGAACTGAGGAATATTTCAAAGTCCTTTGGCAAAGTGGTCGCAAACAAAAATGTGAGCCTTGAGATACGGCACGGTGAAATTCTCTCGCTGCTCGGTGAGAATGGCAGCGGGAAAACTACACTTATGAATATGCTGTCGGGCATATATTATCCCGACGAGGGGCAGATACTTGTAAACGGCGAGGAAGTGTCGATACGCTCGCCCAAGGATGCATACGACAATAAAATCGGCATGATTCACCAGCATTTCAAGCTGGTGGATGTTTTCACCGCAGCCGAGAATGTTATCCTCGGGCAGCGCGGCGGCAGGTTTGACATGAAGAACGTGGCTCGCGAGGTTTCGGCGATATGTAAAAAATATGGCTTTGTTCTTGACCCGCACAAAAAAGTTTATAATATGTCGGTCTCGGAGAAACAAACGCTTGAGATAATCAAGGTGCTCTGGCGGGGCGCGGACATACTCATACTTGACGAACCGACCGCCGTTCTGACCCCGCAGGAGACGGAAAAGCTATTCGCAGTTATCCGAAATATGAAGTCTGACGGTAAGGCGATAGTCATTATCACGCATAAACTGCATGAGGTGCTCGCAGTTTCCGATAGAGTTGCCATTCTACGAAAGGGCGAATATGTCGGCTCTGTAGATACTAAGGGAGCAACAGAACTGTCGCTCACCGAAATGATGGTCGGACAGAAGGTAGAGCTTAATATTGAGCGTCCCGAACCGGTTAAACGCGAGAGAAGACTGGCGGTTAAAAATCTCTCATGTTATAACGCAGACGGCGTTCTTGCGCTCGACAATGTGTCTTTTGAGGCTTACAGCGGTGAGATTTTAGGCATCGCGGGTATCTCGGGCTGCGGGCAGAAGGAACTGCTCGAATCAATTGCGGGACTTGCAAAACCGGTCGAGGGAAGCAGCGTTGAGTATTATCCGCCCGGCGGAGGGAAGCATCAACAACTTGTGGGTAAGACGCCGCGGCAGATTCGTGAGTTTGGCGTTGCGCTCTCTTTTGTGCCCGAGGACAGGCTCGGCATGGGGCTTGTCGGTTCTATGGGAATGGCGGACAATATGATGCTCAAAAATTACGGTGAGGGCTCGTCCTTTTTCACAGAGAGGAAAGAACCAAAGAAGCTTGCCGGAAAGATTGCAGAGGAACTTGAGGTTGTTACACCCGACGTTAAGACTCCGGTGCGGCGCCTGTCAGGGGGAAATGTGCAGAAGGTCCTGGTCGGGCGCGAGATTGCCTCGGCACCGAGCGTGCTTATGACAGCATACGCGGTACGCGGGCTCGACATCAATACATCATATACCATTTATCGGCTGCTCAACGAGCAGAAAACCAAGGGGGTCTCTGTCATATATGTCGGCGAGGACCTTGATGTTCTGCTCGCCCTTTCCGACCGCGTGCTGGTGCTATGCGGCGGAAGGCTTAACGGGATAGTCGACGCTCGAAAAACCACCAAAGAGGAGGTTGGAATGTTGATGACCAACCTTGCCGACGGCAACAAAAATGAAAATGCAAATAAAGACGGCGGGGAGGGAGCAGACCAATGAACTCGGCTAAAACAACTGTAAAAGAGCCCTTTGTGCGGATTATAAAGCGTGATTCGATAAAGGTGTGGCAGGGAATAGCTATACGCGCCGCCGCCGTGCTCGCAGCGCTTATAATCGACGCGCTCTTTATTTATTTTGTAACAGGGCTTGACCCCATAGGCGTTTACCGCGCGATGTTTGCGGGAACATTTGGCGGAGTGAAGCTTATGCGCTTAAAATGGGCAGTTCAGGAAACGGCAAAATTACTTGTAGTCGCGCTGGCGCTGGCCCCGGCCTTCAAAATGCGCTTTTGGAATATCGGGGGCGAGGGGCAACTGCTTGTCGGCGCGCTCTGGGCGGCTTTCTGTATGCTAAAACTTTCCGCGCTTGAGCCCTGGCTGCTTTTTTCTGTGATGGCGCTAGGCGCGGCGGCAGCGGGAGCTGTCTGGGGTCTTATACCGGCGATATTCAAGGCCAAACTGTCAACCAATGAAACGCTTTTCACACTCATGATGAACTATATCGCCATACAACTTGTGGCATACTACACTAATGTTTGGAGGGGGCAGCGATCAAGCCTTGGAGTTATAAATATGGACACTAAGGCCGGTTGGTTCCCGGTGGTGTTCGGCGACCGGGGCGGAATTAATTTGATAGTCATTGCTGCTCTCACTGTTATTATATTTGTATATCTTAGATACACAAAGCACGGGTATGAGATAAGCGTGGTCGGGGAATCTGAGAAGACGGCAAGATATGCCGGTATAAACGTTTCAAAAGTGATACTACGAACCATGGCAATCTCGGGCGCCATATGCGGAATTGCCGGATTTCTGCTGGTTGGAGGCGGCTCGCAAACAATATCAACGACAACCGGCGGAGGCCGCGGGTTTGACGCAATTATTGTCGCGTGGCTCTCAAAGTTTAATGCATTCTATATGGTGCTTACCTCGTTTTTGCTCGTTTTCCTTGAGAAGGGGGCGCATCAAATCGCCTCGACCTACAGCATAATGAATGACTATGCATCCGATATCATATCGGGAATAATCCTCTTTTTTATAATCGGAAGCGAGTTTTTCCTTAACTATCGCCTGATTTTCCGAACCAGAGCAAAAAACACACCCGAAATGAAAGGAGTCGAAATTAATGACTAATCTTATATCCTGGATTATTCGAACAGTAATGTTCGGAACGGTTATCATGTTCGGCTCTATGGGCGAGATAATCACCGAGAAATCGGGCAATCTTAATCTTGGTGTGCCGGGGCTTATGTATCTGGGCGCCTTCGCGGGGTTTGCAAGCGCCTATTATTACGAAAAAGGTGCCGAGAATCCTAACGCTCTTATTCTTATTTTGCTTGCCCTTGTCTGCGCTTTTGCCGCTTCTGTTATTGGAGGGCTGATATACAGCTTTATTACAATAACCCTGCGCGCCAACCAAAATGTTACCGGACTTACTCTGACCACCTTTGGCATCGGAATTGCAAACTTTTTCGGAGTTTTTATAATGGACGGTGAGGTTTCTACAAAGGCTGAATATTCAAACAGCGTTTTCAGCGCGAAAATCCCATATTTATCGACAAAGCTCGGCGTTGTCGGCGAAATCTTTTTTTCCTATGGCTTCCTGGTCTATGTTGCCATTGCGCTAGCGATAGTCCTCACTCTTTTTCTTAATAAAACTCGCACAGGGCTTAATCTGCGGGCGGTCGGCGAGAATCCCGCAACTGCCGACGCCGCGGGTATCAACGTGATAAAATACAAATATCTTGCCACCTCAATAGGCGCCGGCATAACCGGCCTTGGCGGTCTTTATTATGTTCTTGACTATAACAACGGCATTTGGGCGACCTCCGGTGAGATTCAAAATCTCGGCTGGCTGGCTGTTGCTCTTGTTATCTTCACAACATGGAAACCGATAAACGCCATTTGGGGGGCATATGTCTTTGGAACGCTTTACTGGCTATATCAGTTCCTGCCTAATCTGATAAACATCAGTATTCCGGCAGACCTCGCCAGAATGGCTCCCTACGTCGTTACAATCATCGTTCTTATCATTATTAGCTTCCGCCGCAAAAAAGAAGACCAGGCGCCCTCAAGCCTCGGACTCTCGTATTTCAGAGAGGAGAGGTAAGGGATATGGGGATACGTATGGGGGAACTTTTTGAAAAAAGTTCCCCCATGCCCCCCTAAAAAACTTTTGAGCTATTTGGCTTTGCTGACTTTGGAGCATAATTTTCGGTGGGAGGATTTTAACAACCCCCTCGACCGAAAATTCAGAACCGCGGGGAACAAATTTGTTCCCCGCGGCTCTTTTTCTTATGTATTATTTGCCCACCTCAATGGCATCTGGGTCGATAACACCGAAATAATCCTTCAGCCCGTCTACCGTTATATTCTCGGAGCTGCCGAAATAAGACAGAAGGCTTATCGAGATAAGCTTTGACTCGGCGTCCTCAATCTCATAATTATAGCTTGAGGAAATGTTGACTATTTCAGAAGAAAGAGAATACACGCTTTCCTTATAGCTGTTTGCGCTGGGCATAGTGTTGATCGCGCTCTTAAGGGCCGTTTCGATTTCTTCATACACCGCGGTGTTCTCTGCGGGAATGGCGGGTATATCTATTTCGCTGATAAGTTGTTTTCCGATGTCGCCGATGCTCTCGCCAATCAGAGAGAGCTCGGGATTGCTGTTAATTGCGATTAGCATATCAACAAGAGAGTCGAGAGAATCGCCGGGATCTTGCAAAATTTCACTGTCAAACTTCATTTTTATCATGCCTCCAATAACGCTTTCACCCGATTCGTCGACAACAAAAAAGGTGGTCAGAATACTTGATACATTATTAGGATTGGCATTGCGAAGCGATTCGATAAGAGAGGAGAGGAGATTTGAGATAATCGCATTGTCTGTGTTGAAAGATACCCCGAGAAAGCTCTCACCGCTCTCCCAGATGGTCGCAGCTGTGTTGAGCAGGTCTGCGGCTAAATCCGAGAGCAGCTCCGATTGCTCGATGTAGGGTATCATACTGGCGAAGAGAGCTACAATGGCGTTAGTATCGGTTGAGCTCCCGCCCGAACCGGTTAGATCAGAGCCGTCATCCGTGCCGCCGCCACCTAAGAACCCTGTACCTCCCGAGTTTATTAACATGGTATTCGCCGCCCCGAGAAGCAAGGGACCTTCGGTTCTAAGGTTATAAGGACTGCCAACAATATGGGTGAGCGATTGAGATCCGGTAGGAAGAACAAAGAAATTAAAGAAGCCAGTGGCCAAGCGGTTATTAGCAACAGAGGGTCTGTTTAACGAAAGCGAATGCATCCCAGTGCCCTCCGGGGCATAAATCGCTGCCTCGGTTCCTCCCGATATGTTATCTTCCGCGGTTGCAATAATTGTATGTGCGACAAAGAGCGGCACTAATAGAGCCGAGGCAATAATGAACCCTTGAACCATGCCTATCCCTCCGCCTATAAGGCGGCTTTTTTGCGTCATCGGGTCGCCGCCCTTTTTCACTAGCTTTACAAGTTTGTCGGCGATAAACCTGAATTTAATCATCGACAGCGCCTGGAAAATCGCAAATATAATCGGCAGGAGAATCGGCGCGAGAATTGACGAAATCAATCCTCTGATGAGAGACTCAAAAACCGTGGAATTTTGAGCATATTTCTGTAGGGTTTCGTTTGTGTCGAAATAGGGCTTTATCGCCGAAAAAACAGTTTCGGACAACGGCTTCGCGATGGCTATCGCGAGAAAATAGGCGATAAATGAAATAACCAAAATGTAACCAAGCCTAACAACAGACCGACCTGTACCTCTCCGGTAACCAAATAAGAAACCAAGTCCGATCACTGCTAAGTTAATGACGACAATTAATACCGATAATAGTAGTAAATAATTCATAGAAAACACCTCCTTACAAGATACAGGTTCATATTCCTATTTTAACAGTAGGTTATTATTCCTTGTGTAATTTTATAACAAAAAATACTAAATGTCAATAGCATTTAGAAAAATATTGAAAAGATTCTGGAAACAATTTGTTTCCGAGCCCATTGCTGCCCGATTATGAGAGAAGGTGTATAGGAGGGGTAATTTTTTCATTTATGCAATAAAAACAAACAACGATCAATGTCAAATTTTCGGAGAGTGCATAAAATATTAGAGGAGATTGTCTTTTCTCCTCATAAATACTGGAGGTTTTTTAATATGGCAGATAATCGTTTTTGTTGCGGCCCTTCCGGAGGCTCATCCGGCAGGGAAACGGTTTGCATCGAGGCAAACCGAATCCTTGACTCCTGCCGTGACCGGGACTGTTTTGAAGATGTACGGGTCATACTCACTGATTTCGGAAACGATATCATAGAGCGCACGACAAACGTCAGAACCAAAAGCGCTTGTATCGCATGGACATACATAAACATTGAGCCGGTGCAATTTAACCGCGGGTTCTACACAGTTACCATCAGATACTACTGCAAGCTGGTCTGCGAGGCCTGTGTTGGCGGAAAGGCGCAGGAATTTGAAGGTGTTGCGGTTGTTGAAAAGAACGTAGTACTTTACGGAAGTGAAAGCAATGTCAGCGTGTTCAGAAGCACGCCCGATGTTGATGATTTTTGCGCCTCGCCCGATCCGGTCAACTGCTCAAGGAACGCACCCCGGGTTGTGGTTGAAGCTGTCGACCCAATCATTCTCAAGACCCGCGTCCTCTGTGCCGGGGAAGAGAGAAAGTGCTATTGCTGCTGCTGCGCTTGCGATATCCCCGAGGCGGTCACCTACCGCCTGAGCGGGAATCTGTGCGACGAGAGCAACAGCCCTAACAGAAGAGAAAAGTACCTTGCGGTGTCAATCGGGATATTCTCGGTGTGCAGGCTTGTAAGACCGGCGCAGTATCTCATTAATGCCGTCGAGTACAGCGTTCCCGACAAGGAGTGCGTCTCGGCAAGCGAGGGTGACCCCTGCAATCTTTTCCGAACTATGGCATTCCCAACCGGAGAATTTTCCACCCCATCCTTTGGAAGCGGCGGCGGAAATGTTGAGAAAAGGTGCGGCGGAAGTTGATACAGCCATCAAAAGATACGCCGGGGGAAGCTTCTTTTAGGAGGCTTCCCCAACTCGTTCTTTATTTCGGCTTGAATATCTGATTTTGTCAAAAAGCCGCACATCCTGAAATCAGGATGTGCGGCTATATTAGGCTGTGTGATTTTATAAGGCAGGTCAGCTCGCTGATCTAAAAGTATAAACAGGCTTTTCATTGCCCTTGACACAGCCCTCGGTTATTGTAACCGTCTCAATATCTCGTCTGCTCGGAATCTCGTACATTACGCCCGTCATTATGCCTTCCATAATCGAACGCAAACCGCGCGCGCCGGTGTTGTGGGATATTGCCAGCTCGGCTATCGCGTCAAGAGCTGCGCGATCGAATATCAAATCGACCCCTTCCATTTCAAATAGCTTTATATATTGTTTTACAATCGAGCTTTTAGGTTCGCTGATAATTCTGACAAGCGCTTCGCGGTCGAGGTCGTTTAAGGTGACGATAACCGGTATGCGCCCGACAAGTTCGGGAATAAGGCCGAATTTTATCAGGTCGTGCGTGATAACATCCTTAAATATACCCGTCTCCCGCCGCTCATCTTTTTTGAGAATTTCGCCTTGGAATCCGACTGTGTTGTTGCCCTTGCGCCGCTCAATGATTTTATCAAGCCCGTCAAAGGCTCCACCGCAGATGAAAAGGATGTTCTCGGTGTTTATTTGTATAAACTCCTGATTCGGATGTTTGCGGCCGCCCTGCGGAGGAACATTTGAAACTGTGCCCTCAAGGATTTTTAGCAGAGCCTGCTGCACGCCCTCGCCCGAAACATCGCGGGTTATCGAGCGGTTCTCACTTTTTCGCGATATCTTGTCTATCTCGTCGATATATATTATTCCGCGCTCGGCAAGCTCAATATCATAGTCGGCAGCCTGTATCAAGCGGAGAAGAATATTTTCAACGTCTTCTCCGACATATCCCGCCTCGGTGAGTGTTGTCGCGTCGGCAATGGCGAAGGGAACCTTCAGCGTTTTTGCAAGAGTCTGCGCGAGATAGGTTTTGCCGACTCCGGTAGGGCCTATTAAGAGCACATTACTCTTTTGAAGCTCTATCTCCTCGGGTTGTGCTTCCTCGGCCTTGCTCTTCAGAGAGCGACTGCGGCGCACATTGAGTTTTTTGTTTTTTTCGGCGCTGAGAACGCGCTTGTAGTGATTGTACACCGCGACCGACAATGCGACCTTAGCATCGTCCTGCCCTATCACATATTGGTCAAGTGTTGATTTTATATCCATGGGGCGGGGAAGCGCCTCAAAGGTTAGAAGTCCGGTGGTATCTCTCGTCTGGGCGAGGTTATTATAAATGATATCCTCGCAGGCCTCAACGCAAAAGTCGCAGATAAAAAGGCCATTTGGCGAGGGAACCAGAAAATTAGCCTGATTTTCATTTCTCCCACAGAACGAGCAAAAGCGAGCGGATTTATTGTTTCTTGTATTTGAATTAGAGTTAGCCATGATAAAGTAAGCCTTTCGCGTGTCGGTCGGTTAAGCGCGACGTGCCATAACCGTGTCGATAATCCCGTAGTTTTTAGCTTCCTCGGCGGTCATATAGTTGTCGCGGTCGGTGTCGCTCGCGATCTGCTCGATGGTCTTGCCGGTTCGCTCAGCAAGCAACGAATTGATATTATCGCGTATTCTAAGAATCAATTCAGCCTGAATTTTTATGTCTGCCGCCTGACCTCTGGCTCCGCCCAGCGGTTGGTGGATCATAATCAGACTGTTCGGCAGGGCAGAGCGCTTTCCTTTTGCACCTGAGGCGAGCAAAAATGCACCCATGCTGGCGGCCATGCCTATGCAAATAGTGGCAACATCACATTTGACAAAATTCATCGTGTCGAAAATCGCCATACCAGCCGAAATAGAGCCGCCGGGACTGTTAATATAGAAATTTATATCTTTATCCGGATCCTGCGCTTCGAGGTAGAGCATCTGAGCCACAACCAGCGACGCGGTTACATCGTTGATTTCGTCCGAGAGAAAGATAATACGGTCGGTGAGCAGGCGTGAAAAGATGTCATAAGCTCTTTCTCCCCGACTGTTCTGATCAACGACCATCGGGACAAGCGAGTTTTGTGGAAAAGTATAATTCAACATATTAATCTCCCTGCCGCCTTCGGGCGGCTTAAATATATTTTGGAATTTTCGCTCCGGCTCTGCCGGCAAAAGCGGGGCAGATTCCCGCTATTAGAAAATTCGCTCGAAACACTTGTGCCGCATTTAAATAATCCTCGCGCATTATTCGGCCTTATCGGCATCTGCATCATCAGCGTCATCCGAATGCTCGGCGTCGTCGCAGTGGCACTCCGACATTTTAATTTCTGCGTTGTCTCTTACCAAGTCGAGCGCTTTTTGAACAGCTAAATCCTTTGAAATGCCCTCGGCATCCACCACTTCTTTAACCCGGTTAAGCTCCATATTGTATTGCTCGACCAAGCGGTCAAATTCGGCGTCTATCTCGTCCTCGCTCACAGTTATACCCTCAAGCTCAACAATTTTCTCAAGTGCCAGGCGAGTTTTAACCTGAATCTCTGCCTGCGGCCTCATCTGCTTCCGCATATCATCAAGGGTCAGTCCTGTGTATTTGAAATAGTCGCTAAGGCTAAGCCCCTGCATTCTCAGGCGATTGTCGTAGTCGCGGACAAAGTTTTCTGTCTCGTTTTCAAACATTGCCTCGGGGATATCTGCCTGCACTTTATTAGCAAGAGCCTCGGTAATCGCCGAATTAAATTCCATCTCGGCCGAATCCTCATGTCTCTTCTGAATTTTTGCCTTCACGTCGTCGCGGTATTCAGCGAAGGTGTTGAATTCCGAAACGTCCTTTGCGAATTCATCGTCAAGTTCAGGGAGTTCCTTCTTTTTTATCGAATTAAGACGGCAGGTAAACACCACCGGTTTCCCGGCAAGTTCGGCTGCGTGATACTGTTCCGGGAAGGTGACCTTCACGTCAAATGAATCTCCGATATTGTGGCCGACTATCTGCTCTTCAAAGCCGGGGATGAAGGAACCCGAGCCGAGTTCGAGCGGATGGTTCTCTCCGCGACCGCCTTCAAAAGGAAGACCGCTCTCTGCCTCAAAGCCCTCATAATCAATCACAGCAATATCGCCAAGCTCAGCGGCGCGGTCGGTTACCTCGATTTCGCGGGCATTGCGCTCGCGAAGCATGTTAATTTCCGCGTCTATTTCCTCGTCTGAAGCGGTATGGATGTGTTTTTCCACCTCGATTCCGCGATATCCCTCAATTGAAACCTCGGGTTTAACATAAACATTCGCTGTGAAAACAACCCCGTCATCAACCGATTTAACGTCGATATCAGGGCGGCTGACCGCGTCTATACCCGATTCTTTCAGCGCATTTTCATATGCCTCGGGAAGAACCTCGTTGAAGGCATCGTCATAAAAGAAGCCTTTGCCATACATCTTCTCAATTATATGGCGGGGAGCCTTTCCGGGTCTGAAGCCGGGAATGTTGACCTTTTTAACCTGTTTGCGGTATGCATTATTAACCGCTGCTTCAAATTTCGCCTTATCGACCGAAAATTCAAGCACATACAGGTTTTTCTCGGTTTTCTCGGCTTTGATTAAACTCATTTTTAATTTATCCTCCGATGAAATAATTTTAACAACCTCTTAATTTTACTTCAAAATGTCAGTTTTGTCAATAGCTTTCCTACATATTATGTATGCAGATAGACTATATTCTGATTGGTATCGGCGTAAAGTTCAGAAAATCCGACGAGATTAACTCATAGGTCACATTTTCAAACAATATTGTTCTGTCAACGCCGTAATTTCCGTGTATGTGACCGAAGTAACATTTTTTTACACCATATTCACAGAGCAAATCCACAAGCTCCCGGCAGACATTACCATTCCAGACCGGAGGAAAGTGAAAAAAAACAATTATTGGAGTCTCGCTGTCGCCGCGCAGTTTTTGAGCCGCCTCAAGACTTAGTCTGAGCCTTATCGCCTCGCGGTTTATAATTTTTTGATAGTCGGGCCTGTTCTCGGTCATTCCAGTCGTTGCCTCGTTATACCAGCCGCGTGTACCCGCAATAATAAAATTTTCGGTTAAATATGCATTATTATAAAGAAAATTAATAGTATCAATTCGGTTTACTTTGAGGGTATTGCTTAGCTTGGTTTGTGTAGTCCACCAAAAGTCATGATTTCCTTTGCCGATAATTTTTTTGCCGTTCAAAGAGTTTAACAAGAGCAAATCGGGCAAAGCTTCCTCTGTCGTCATTCCCCAAGAAACGTCGCCCGGCACTATCACAGTGTCATCAATTTCAACTACATTATTCCAATTATTCTTCAATCGTGTTGTATAGTCCTGCCATGCTGCTCCAAAAATTTCCATAGATTTGTTTGTGCTGGTCGAAAGATGCAGGTCAGAAATCACAAAAACAGACAAATAACGACTCTCCTTTCAGGAAAAACTCAGAATACCCGAGCATTATCGGAACATAATAATATTGATTATAGGCAAAATAAAAGGCTAATATCTTTGCCTGTAAGAAATCAAAGTAAATTTTTCGCCGCTATGGCGGTATGAGATGTAGTTTGAAAGATAAATCTTTCAAACTGTGAGTTCTTTATAATTGCCGCATTATGTGTGGCAATTCGGCAAATGCCGAAAGACAGGATTCACGCTTATCTCAGAAAGGTATGGTCATAAATATGCATAACCACAATGAAAAACAAAAAAAATCTGGCGATGTCAACAAGTGCATCGGATGCGATGTTAGAAATTGCTATTATCATGATGTCAGCAACTACTGTACTGCCGAGCAAATAAATGTCGGTCCGACGAGCGCCCAGACAAGCGCCGACACCATCTGCGCGACATTCAAGCCTAAGGAAGAATAAAAGGCTGAGAAAAGCGAAGCGGTGGGGAAACTTTCGGAGAAGTTTCCCCCAAAGCATCCCCTCTTGCTATCATAAACTGTTTATCACCCATTCCTTCATTTCCGACTTATCAATAACCGACTTAAATCTAAGTTCGCGGCCGCCGATATTTTCAAGCGGGAAGGGAAGTGGGACATTTGTAAAACTAGCAAGCTGGTCGAGCGCCTCAATATCACCTTCGGGCGGGGTGCCGGTCAGCGAGCGGTAAACGTCTGCAGCGAATTTATAGGGGCTTGCGGTTGAAACGGTGATGATTGGCGCGGTATCGTGGGTATCTTTACGATATTGAGAGGAGCCGTTGAGCGCGACGGCGGTATGCGTGTCGGAGAGGTAGTTGTATTTTTTGTGAGTGTCGCAAATAGTCCTTGAGGTTTCGCCCTCGTTGGCGCAGTATCCGACAAAGGTCTCTGAAATTTTTTTCATAACCTCGGCCGACACAGTATATCTGCCTGTTTTATCGAGCGAATCCATGTATTCCTTTGTTTTCTCGGCGTCGGCGATAAGGCAGAGCAGTCGCTCAAGATTACTTGAAATCAAAATATCCATCGAGGGTGACATTGTCAAGTGAAAATCGCGATTGCGGTCGTATGTTCCGGTTCGTAGAAACTCAGTTAACACATTGTTTGAATTTGATGCGCAGATAAGCTTTGCAAAAGGAAGCCCCATTAGCTTTGCAAAATAGGCGGCAAGGATATTTCCAAAGTTTCCGGTCGGAACACAGATATTGACGGCATCTCCATACCCTATATCTCCAGAGGCGACAAGGTCGCAATAGGCCGATACATAATAGACTATCTGCGGGGCAAGGCGACCCCAGTTTATTGAATTTGCACTTGAAAAGAAATATCCATTACGGTCAAGCTCGGCGGCGACACCAGCGTCTGAGAAAAGGCGCTTGACGCCGCTCTGACAATCGTCAAAATTACCGCGCACTGCCAAAACTTCAACATTCGCACCTGCCTGTGAGGCCATTTGCAGCTTCTGAACCCGACTCACACCCTCCACAGGATAAAAAACCACTATTTTTGTGCCGTCTATATCGCGGTAGCCTTCAAGCGCCGCCTTGCCTGTATCACCTGAGGTGGCGACAAGGATTAGCGCCCTTCTATTCTCGCCGGTCTTTGAGAGAGCGCGAATGAGAAGGCGGGGCATAATCTGGAGCGCCATGTCCTTGAAGGCGGCTGTCGGCCCATGCCATAGTTCAAGTATATAATGCGAGCCTTCCGGCTCATCTTTTCTGTCTTTTTCAGCAAGAGCAGAGAGCCTTACCAGCGGCGCGGGACCGCCGGGGAAGGATTCCTCGCGGTAGGCATCTTCGCAGTCGGAGAGAAGCTCGTCGTAGGTATAATCGGTGAGAAACTTCGAGAGAACGAAGGCCGCTCTCCGAGGGTAACTCATCGAGCAGAGGTTTTTAATATCTTCCTTGCTAAGCTGAGGGATTGTGTCGGGCATGAAAAGTCCGCCGTCGTCTGCCAATCCTTTTTTTATCACCTCTGCCGAGGTGTTCGGGCGCGCTCCCGCGTCCCTTGTGCTTTTATACATCATAATAAAAAACAATTCCTTTGAACTTTACTTTGGCAAATTTATCTTACATTTTCAATTATAAACTTCTCGGCATTTCTATAGAAAAGCTTTTCAATCAAATCATTGCTGTGTCCGAGCTCCGACATTCTGTCGGCTATTTTTATCAGGTCGGCAACGTCTGAGAAGCCCTCGGGAAGATCGGTTCCGTCAAGATCGCAGCCAAGTGCAATCGTATCCTCTCCTCCGAGTGAGAGATAATGCTCGATGTGGCGGATAATGTCGTCAAGTCCTGCCTTTCCCCCGGGCGCTAAATGCGAGCGGCAAAGACTGATACCTACTACACCCCCCATGTCGCGAATGGCCTCAAAGTGATAGTCGCGCAGGTTGCGTGTGTGCCCGTACACAGAGTGTGAATTTGAGTGAGAAGCGATTATCGGCTTGCCGAACCGCCCGGCGATATCAATCACCTCGGATGCCGTTTTCGCAGAGGCGTGCGAGATGTCGGGAATTATGCCCAGCTCGAAGCATTTCTCGGTTACAAGTCGACCAAAATCGGTAAGTCCCACCTCTGTGTTGTGTGAACCGCCGATACAACTCTCGCCGCTCCACATCAGGACAATCGAGCGAATACCCTTGCGATAGAGTGCCTCAAGGCGGCTTATGTCATCAGACAAAATCCTTGCGTCCTCAAGCGTAATTACCGCTCCGTGCTTGCCGCTCTCCCAGACGGCGGGCAATTCCCGACCGTCGGTAATTTTTACAATTCTGTCTTTGTTCTCGTTAAGTACTGCCGATAAATATCCAAAAACCTCATGGAAGCGGACATAAGCTTGTTCGGCCGTAAATTTATGCGATGTAAAAATGGCCATGAATTGAGCGTATTTTTCGTATCTTGCAACCTTTTGGAGCGAGATATGCTGATTGTTTGTTGAGAGCCTCTCGCTGTCACGGTGAATACGATAAGCTGTGTCGCAGTGCAGGTCTACGAGCTTCATAATCTAACCATCCCTTTCAGACTTTATTTATTATCTTGCACAAAAGGCATTTTCGATATGGTTTATCCGGCTTATTTCTGTCGCAGGTCTGCCCGCAGCAGGCTCAGAGAAATAAACCTCGATAACGTCAAGGCGCGTGTATTTACCGGTTTTGTGTGTTAGCAAATATTGCTTTGCAGCGCTGACAAGATTTATCTGTTTCTTTTTAGTAACCGCCGCGCCCGGGCGGCCGAATCGCCTTTGGTTTGATTCGTTCTCTGTGCGCGCCTTCACCTCGACGAATATCAGCCGGGTGTCGTTCTCGGCGATAATGTCTATTTCAAGATGGGAGACGCGGTAATTCATTTCAACTATCCGAAAACCGATTCCAACAAGGTAATCGGCCGCGGCACGCTCGCCAATCCGCCCCGCGTCAAGTGTGTTAAGCCTCTTTTTTATCATTTTTAAGAAATCTTATAAACTTTGCCCTGTGCTCGGGTGTCGCTCCGAGACGACGGAGGGCATCAATATGTTCTTTTGTACCATACCCCTTATTTTTAGCGATTCCGTATCCGGGATATTCGCAATCAAGTTGGACGCAGAGCCGGTCGCGCTCTACCTTCGCAATAATCGAAGCAGCGGCTATTGAGGGCGAGAGTGCGTCGCCGTGGATGACGCGGCGGGTGGGGATATCAAATCCCCGGTCAATATTGCCGTCGATAAGAGCAGCGTCTGGCATCGGGTCGAGCGAAGCGAGCGCGCGCCTCATTGCCAAAAGAGTCGCCTCAAGTATATTATATTCGTTTATCTCGCAAACCGTTGCAGATGAAACAGACCAAGCGACAGCATTCGAGGTGATAATCGAATATAATTCTTCGCGTTTTTTTGCGCTTAACTTCTTTGAATCGTCAAGACCCGGGATTATAAGACTATCCGGGAGTATGCACGCCGCGGCAACAACAGGCCCGAAAAGGGGGCCGCGCCCCGCCTCGTCAACCCCGCAAACAAGGCGGTGTCCGCACTCTCTCATTTTGTTCTCAAGAATATATTCAAGCATAAACCTGTCCTTTTAATTGGGGAGCTATAAACATTCGTATAGTTTAAAAACGCCCTATTCGGATTCTTTTGTGATAAAGTCAAGTGTTATCCTGCCGATTTTGCCCGAGCGCAGCTCCTCAAGCAGCATCTCCGAGGTTCTTGTAAGGTCAATCTCGCCGCCAGCCACAAGGCACCCGCGCTTCCTTCCTATCTCAAGGAGCAGATCGTAATCGTTAAATTCGGAATAATCATCAATATTGCCAAGGCGATAACGCTCGCAAAGGAGTGTCGGATAATATTTTCGCAGTCTGCGGCAGAGCGCCGCCGCTACTTCAGCGCTGTCAAGAATACTGTCTCTTATAGCGCCTGTAATAGCAAGGTTTTCGCCCACTCTTTTATCATCGAATTTAGGCCAGAGCATACCCGGCATATCAAGCAGGTCAAATCCTTGATTTGTCGCCACCCACTGCCCCTTAAGCGTAACACCGGGGCGGTTTTCAACCTTTGCCTTTTTCGCTCCGCTAAGTCTGTTTATAAGCGACGACTTTCCGACATTCGGAATGCCAAGAACCATCGCCCTGAGCTTGCGCCCCTGCATTCCTCTTTCTTCGTATCGTGCGAGTTTATCAGAACAGAGTTTTTTTATTGCAGGGGAGATCTTCCCAAGCCCCTCGCCGGTAATGCAGTCTGTTGTGATAGAGAGAGAGTTGTCAGAGGTATAGACCTCGCTCCAGGCGGCTGTCTGCTGCTCGTCGGCCAGCGAGGATTTGTTGAGCAGCACAAGCGACGGCTTGCCGCCGATAAGCGTAATTATCTCGGGGTTGCGCGAGCTATGCGGTATTCTCGCGTCAAGTATTTCAATTATAAGGTCAACATTTTTTAAGTTTTCGGATATAATCCGTCTGGTTTTGGCCATATGACCGGGGAACCATTGTATCACCTGCGAGGACATTTGTTGCTCCTTTGTGTCTTTTTTGCTATTTTATGATGTTAATACACATTGCCCGCGTCGGACAGCGGTAATATTCTAAAGATCACCTTTCCGAATATCCGGCGCACGTCGACAAGGCCGATATCCCTGTTTCGGCTGTCGGCTGAATTGTTCCGGTTATCCCCAAGAACAAACACATAGCCCTCGGGAACATATTCTTCATATGTTCCGTACATATTCCATTTGCCGTTATCAAGAAAGATATAATCTGTCTCGTCTATTATGTCCGACTCGTCAAAGACATTATCCTCAGAAACATAAACAATTCCTGCGGCATAATCGATCCGAACAAAGTGTCCCGCGTCGGCAATCACACGCTTGACTATCGGCTTATTATAGTATGAATTCTCGGTTCCTATCATATGGAATACGACAATATCATTCATTTTCGGGGTATAATATATGTCTGAAACGACAAGCACCTCTCCCTCGGCAAGTGTCATTTTCATTGAGTCACCGTCAACTCGGCAGAGCCTGAAG
Organism: Eubacteriales bacterium; assembly: GCA_050309735.1. GTDB lineage: Bacteria > Bacillota > Clostridia > Oscillospirales > CAG-272 > UMGS1002. The sequence goes on along the minus strand of JBNRMS010000035.1, from coordinate 3,065 downwards.
GCAAAGGTAAAAAGAAGCATAACGGCGCAGACCGAAAAGACGAAAATCTCAACGTAATCAAAAATTTCCGAGGCCCCCGGGAATTTTTTCTCGGGGACGGGGCTTGTTGCTGCGCCCTCGCCGTTATCGCAATTGTTTTGCGTTATATCATCTTTTTCATTCCTGCCCGGTGCCGTTTGAAGACTGTTATCCCGGCGCTCGATATCACTCATCGTAAACATCAACCCCCTGTTTTTATTTTATTTTGTTTATCAAAAAGTCAAGCAACCGGTATCCCTCGGAGATGTATAGGCCGGTTGATTTGGCGGTGTCTTCGTCAAAGGTTTTCACACCCGCGACCTCGTTTTTCGACGAATAAGCAAGGAAGGGAACAGGTTCAGAGGAATGAGTTCGTATCTCAATCGGCGTCGGATGGTCGGGGAGAACAAGAATTTTATAATCTTCTCCGCAGTCCTTGAGATATTTCCAGATGGGAGCAAGAACCAAATTGTCAATCAACTCAATTGATCTGACCTTATTTTCGGTTTCCGCTCGGTGGCCGCATTCGTCAGGCGCCTCTATATGGAGATAGACAAAATCATAGCCGTTTGAAAAGGCCGAAATAGCGGCTTCAGCCTTACCGGTGAAATTGGTGTGAATATTTCCTGTGGCGCCCTCGACCGAAATCGGCGTCATCCCGGCACAAAGTCCTATACCCTTTATTAGGTCTACAGCCGAAATAACCGCAGCGTGAAGTCTCCACTTCTCTGCGAAAGAAGGAAGCTGCGGTTTCTTTCCCGGGCTCCAGAGCCAGGCTGAGTTTGCCGGGCGCAGACCGCGCTCACGACGGGCAGCATTCACCGGATGATTGTCAAGTATATCATAGCTCTCACGCATAAGACGCAAAAATTCGCCGCCACCCTTTGATTCACTCGGCAAATATTCCCCGATTGCTCGCCCGAGAATGTCATGCGGGCGCATGAAGTCGTATTTATCGTCGCCGCCGCGCCAGATAAGGCAATGACGGTAGCTCACGCCTGTGTAAAACTTCCGCACATCATTGCCGAATTTTTCTTCAAGTGATTTTATTAACAGATCGGCCTCGGGTGTCGAAATTTCATCGGCACTGTGGTCTATCATTATTTTGTCTTCATATGCGCCGCCCTCGGAAAGGGTGACTATATTGCATCTGTAGGCCGTGTCGTCGGGCTTCATCTCAATCCCCATGCTTGCGGCCTCAAGCGGCGAGCGCCCGCGAGAATAAATTTTCGGGTCAAATGAGAGAACAGCCATATTAGCCGTGTCGCTCTCGGGAACCATCCCGTCGGGAACATTGCTAACCAGACCGACAGTTGATAGGGCGGCAAGTGCGTCCATATACGGTTTTTTCGCGGCCTGCATCGGGGTCAGACCGCCGAGCAAGTCGACCGGTCGGTCGGCCATGCCGTCGGGGATAAGTACGAGGTGTTTCATATATTTATCGTTTGATCCTTCTTTTGATTGCCGCGCCCGGAGGTCTGCATTGCGCTCCGCGGAGGCTTTATTATTCATAATAGTATAACATATAAAGCCTAAAACATCAATAGAAAAAAACTTTATTTTATGCACTATAATCTCGGCCCGCTCTTGAAATATTCATTGATGTGTGATAAAATAAAACTTAAAATCGGTTGTAAATTGATAAGGAGATATCTATGCCCGAACAAGAAGGAAAAGATCTGCCCAAGCTGAAAAATCGAAGGGGCAGGGAAGACACCCAAAAAATCAAAAAAATAATACTGCTTTCTTTTGCCGGGATGTTGCTTTTTGTCGTGCTTTTTTATACCGGAGCCTATCTGATAGACAAATACGCAACATCGAGCAATCCCGGCGACAAAAACAATTACAATCCGACAAACCAGACAATAACCTTCTACACGCCCGATTACAACGAGGATATTTATAAAGACAGCTACTACATTGGTCTTGACCGAAATATTTATTACTACGACCCCGGAACAGGATTAACGACAACTATCTCAGAGGCTGATTACTATAATTTCAATGAGGGCGTTCGCTTCATGCATGACTTTGTCAATCATATAATCGCCGGGGACAGCGAGGAATACAACGAATGCTTCAGCCTTGATTATTATCTGGAAGACGGAAACGAGGAAAAAGATTCCTTTACAATGCAGAAGCTTTACAACATAAAGATTACAAAGGTATCCGAAACGACGGGCACAGGAGCCGGTGATATCTATATTTATATGCTTGAATATATGATACACAAGAATAACGGCACCTTCAGAACCGACATGGGAAGCGACGCCTCAAGAACTCAATATATAACTATAACAAACAAGCGCGGGAAACTGCTTATCGATGCGGTGAATGTTGTTGTGATAAGATAAGCTAAAAAAGACGCCGAGGGGTTTTATTGAGGACATCGCTAAATCAATTTAGATTTAACAAAAAAACCGGGCTGCGTTTGCCGCGGCCCGGAATCATCTTGCTTTATGATTTTGTATAATTTGTATTTTTTGTATAATTAATAATTATTGAAGTTTTTCGACAATATTGCGCACCCAGGTGATAATTTCATTCTTTTCCTCGTCAGAGAGCTTTGGAAGGAACGGGATACCGCCTTTTACGAAAAGGATATCGTCAATAAAGTTTGTACCAGTCTGTACAAGAATGTCCTTTATATACTTAGCGCCTTTCTCATTACCATCTATCATGAGGGCGACGTTTTGAGCTCTTTGCTTAGTTAGCTCACGGCAGAATAGACGCAGCTGATCGTCAGGCTGCTCTTTGAGTGAAATGCAAAGAATAACAATTCTTTCTTTGTCGCATGAAAAAGCCGGCGGGATAGCATCCACCGAATTATGGCTCAGGCTAAATTCTTTCTTTATCTCATTGGCGATTGTTTTAATCTTGGCTTTTTTTGACCAATAAAGAACTCGCATTTTAATTGCCATTTTATAACCCCCATATATTGGTATCATGAAAAATAACACATGAAACCAGATTGATATTGATTATAACATATTTTTCACATCATTGCAAACAACAAACAAATTTTTTTATAACTTTGTAAATACTTA
>JBNRMS010000034.1:0-9462 GCA_050309735.1 Eubacteriales bacterium | reverse complement strand
GGAGGGCGAGGCGGGGCGAATTATGAAAAGATGTATAGGCTATTCTGTCTTCTTTGGCTCGCTCGCTTTTCTTCTGATTTTCCTGCTCTCCGAGAAAATCGCCTACACCTGGCTTGACGATGTGAGAACAATTATGCCCTTGCGAATTCTCTCTCTCTCGCTTCCTTTTATCTCGGTCACCTCGGCGCTGAACGGTTATTTCACCGCAAAGCGACAGGTATATAAAAACGCCCTCACTGTCTTTACCGAGCAGCTTGTGCGGATATCCTGCACAGTGATGCTGCTCACCGCCCTTCTTCCCTCGGGGCTTGAATATGCCTGCGTTGCGCTTGCGCTGGGCGGAGCTTTCGCAGAGCTGATATCGCTTCTCATCATGTCTTCTCTTTATTTGCTTGACCCGGGCAGGAAAAAAAAGCCCGCGCCGCCCGGCGGGGAGAAATATATGCGCGGGATACTCGGAATCACTCTTCCGGTTGCCCTTAGCTCATATGTGCGCTCGGGTCTTATCACGATAGAGCACGCGCTTATTCCGACCGGACTGAAAAAATTCGGCACCGCCTCCGAGCTCTCGCTTGCGATATACGGAACGCTGCACAGCATGGTCTTTCCGGTTCTCCTCTATCCCGCGGTTTTTATAACCTCATTTGCCGGGCTGCTCGTGCCCGAGCTTGCCGAAAGCCGCGCCAGAGGGGATGCCCGGAGGATAAAAAGAATTGCTTCGCGGATAATGCGGATAACCCTGCTTTTTTCTATTGGCACATCGGCAATTATGCTCTGCTTCGCAAAAGAGCTGGGTGCCTCGCTCTACAGCAAATCCGAATACGCCGGAAAATATATAAGTCTTCTGGCCCCCCTTATTCCCATGATGTATCTTGATACCATGACCGATGTTATGCTCAAGGGGCTCGGCCAGCAGTTCTATTCAATGACGGTTAATATTGTCGATTCACTTTTTTCGGTGCTGCTTGTTTGGTTTCTGCTACCGAAATACGGGATATACGGCTATATCTTTATTATATACGCCGCTGAGCTGCTCAATGCCTCGCTCAGTATCACGCGTCTGCTCACCGTCAGCCGGGTGAGGCCCGATATAATAAACTGGCTTGTCAAGCCCGCGGCAGCAGCTCTCGGGGCGGTGAGCGCGGCGCGGCTCATTTTCAAATTCTCGGGCAGGCCTCTTGTCGGAGGGCTTTTGACATATGCCATTATAGTCTCGGCGCTTATTTATCTTCTCCTGCTCTCGGGGCTTTTCGCAGTTGAAAAAAAGGATGTCTTCTGGGCGCGGAAATTGTTCGCCTCCGAAAAAAATCAAGGGGAGGCACTCGCCCCCTCTCGTCCCTTGAGATAGATTATGCTGAACACCAATCAAAACATTAAACAAATGAGGGATGCGCCTGGGGGAACCTTTTGAAAAAAGTTTCCCCCAGACCCCCCTCTAAAACTTTCGGAGCATTTGGCACAGCTGAATTTGGAACATGACACGCCGGCTCCGGCCATCCCTCTTTTGGGCCGGGGTGAGGCAATCCGGTGTTAAGTTCAATGTTACAATGAGGTAATAGTATTATTTCTGCTTTTATTGCCTGTGTAAAGCGGGAGCCCTGCTTATTCAGCAGAGGGGGGCGCCTACCTGTCCTCGGCCGAAATTTTCCACGGCGTCAGCATACCGTTATCCATTTTGAACACCCGGTCTGCCTGGCGCGCGATTGACATATCGTGTGTTACGATTATAAGAGTTTGGGTGAGCAGGTTTTTGGTTTCGAGGAGAAGGCGGAGAACCTCGTCGGCATTTTTACGGTCAAGGTTTCCGGTAGGCTCGTCGGCATAGACGATATGCGGCAGATTGATTAGCGCGCGGGCGATGGCCACCCGCTGCTGTTGCCCGCCCGAGAGCTCGCTTGGCAGGTGGTGGAGCCGGTCTGCGATATCGAGGGCGGCGATTAGCTTCTTGAGGTTTTCCTCGTATGAATACTCGGGCTTGTTGCACATGAGCGTTGGTATAAGTATATTCTCGAGTGCGGTGAACTGCGGAATCAGGTTATGATGCTGGAATATCATGCCGATATACTTGCCGCGAAAGAGGCCGAGATCGTCGGGCGGCATTTTTACTATATCGTTTCCGCGGATTTTTATAGAGCCGAAATTCGGCCGGTCGAGCCCGGCGCACAGGTGCAAGAGTGTGCTCTTGCCCGAGCCTGAGGTGCCGATAATGGCGACGAACTCGCCCTCGAAAACACGGAAGGTGGCTCGGTTAACCGCCGTTACCACCGAGTCGTACTGCTGATACTGCTTTATTACATTCTCTGTTTCAAGAATGATTCTTCTGTCTTTGTTGTCCATATTAACCCCCCTCTAACTCCGCCCGGAAAGGCTTGCGGCGTGATCTCTATCGCGGCGCTTTTTGCTTATTTTGTATGGTATATATGCCGACACAAAGCCGCAGGCGGCCGACACCAAAAGGCAGACGAGCAGTGCTATGCCCGATATGCTGAAGCCCACCGACGAAAAGCTTTTAAAACCGATTGAAGGCAACAGGCTTGCGAGCAGCTTGTATACAATATAGCTTGTCGCCACGCTGAGAAGCAGGGTAAATACAATCGCCAGCACTGCCATTATCAGCCCGGCAAAGGTATAAACATTCGTAAGCTGCCGCTCGCTCGCGCCGAACATCGAGAGAAGACCTATCTCTTTCTCGCGCTTGAGATAGAAAAGCACCTGCGAGAAGAGCCAGACAATCGGTGAAACCATGAGAAGCATAATCGAGATGGCGATAATTGCGGGGTAGGACACGCCTTCGGCCTCAAGCTGCTTTCTGAGAGAGACATAATTATTTGTTATATCATGTTCGATGCCGAAAGCCCTCAAAAAAGACACAAGATTTATATTTATTTTCTCAAGGATTCTGTCTGCCTCGGATTGTTTTATTCCGCTGCTAAGAGACACTGTGATATTTTTATTAAGACTGCTCTTCCCGGTTCTCCTCAGGTATTCGGCGGGGTTCATGCCAAGAATCAGCTCGCCCTCGTCTTTGTATCCCCGAATTACGGCGGCAACCTCGTATTCCTTATAGTCAAAGACACAGTTCTCAAGATATTGTCTGAGCATATATGTCTGATCGAAATAATTTTCTTTGAATTTATCGGTTTTGTAAAGGAAGCGCGCCGCGTAAATTTTGTCGCCCGGGGAAAATTTAAAGTTCCGGGTATTGTATATCGTCTCGCTGATTATAATCTTTTGGCTGTCATCAAGTATTGCGTAAGGGTCGCCCTCAACCTCATATGTATTGCAAATCCGGTCGATATAATGCCGGTCGAAGGCGCTGTATTTAACATGGTTTGTCGCAAGGTCAAAGCCATCAATAGTTTTTGCCCTTGCCGTGTATGATGCGTTTCCGGTAAGATTTTCGCTCGGAATCAGTATGTGTGATACTATCGCCGTGGCACTCTCCGAGTTTTCCCAGTGTGCATATCTGACGCCCTCGACCGACTCAATTTGGTCGACCATTATCTCATCCATCAGGTCGACAGCATCGTCAATTTCAAAGTCTGAGCCCTGCCGCAAATCCCAGTAGTCAACTTTTATATATGCATCGGCGGCGGCCGATTCAAGCTCGGATTTATTCATATTCGCAAGATAAATGCCGCAGATAAAAAGGGCGGCAAAGGTGATCGACACCAAGAGCATTCCGGCGAAATATTTGCGGAATCGCCATGTGCTGTAAAGCTCATAGTGATATGGGAAAGATTTTCCGAATATTCGAAAGGAGCGCCGGGGAGAGGAGACAAGATTTGAGTTGTCCTGCGCTACTATAAGCGAAAGCGGTGCCTTTTTTGACATTCGCTTCATCGGGGCTCGGACGGCGAAATATGCCGTGAGAAGATTGAGCAATATGACGGCTGGTATCATCCAGGAGGTTATGTAAACCCTGGGAATGCCCGCAAAGCGGTATAGCAGGCTGACCGTTAGGCAAACCGTTCCGAACGAGGCGGCAAGTGTTGTTGCCGAGATAACCAGCATCTCCCAGACCGCCGTTGAAAAAAGCTTGCGGAATCCGGCGCCGCAGGTCATATAGACGCCATAGAGAAATTTAAAATGATTGAGGCGGATATTGTAGAGCGCCATGAGGAGCACAACCGAGAGCGCCGTGAGAAATATTGCCGAAAGAATGCCGGCCTCAAGCGCCTCATTGACATATCTCTCCATAAACATATAGCGCGGGGTGTAGCTTATTTTGACATTTTCTTCGCCCACGCCGCTGTCCTCAATATAAAACTTTAAAAAAAGCAGCGAGGACTGCCCCAGTTTAAATTCGGCTTTAAGGGTATAATAGTCGTGGTATTGATCGGGCGGGATAAGCTCATAGCTTTCGTATCCCCGCACCCTTTGATATGATTTGATATTGAGTGCGTTTTCAATTCCCGCCAACTCGGCGCCGTCTATCCCCTCGATTATCATGTCGTAGTCGTATTCGGATGTTATGACATTATATCTGTGGTTGACATTGGTCGAGGTAGTAAAGCAGATTAGCCAGAACATCGACTGGATTATAAAAAGAGCGACGAAAAAACTCAAGTATTCTTTAAAATTAAAAAATACTGTACGAACAGAATTTTTCGCGGTTCGCTTGCCAAGGCCGTTCCCCCATTCTTTTTTCGGCTTCACCTTATAAAATCCCAAGCCGCCGTCTTCGCCCGCACTCGTGCTTTTTTTATGGAACGCCAAAATCAGATCAGCTCCTTATAATATATTTAATATATTCTCATGCAGGCTACAACCTTACCAAGAATCAAAACCTCATCTGCATATATCGGTGCAAGATGTCGGTTCTCAGGTTGCAAACGAAACCTTCCGTTTTCACGGTAGAAGGTTTTAACTGTTGCCTCGTTGTCTACCATCGCCACAACAATTTCTCCGTTCTCACCATAGTCCCGCCTGTCGACTATCACAACATCCCCGTCCATTATGCCTGCTTCTATCATGCTGACGCCGCTGACCTTGAGCGCGAAGAGGTTATTTTGGCTGTATCCTATACTATCGGCCACGAAGCTGACATACCCGTCATAGTTCTCCTCGGCAAGCACCGGATGCCCGGCGGTAACCTTTCCGATAATAGGAACCTTTGTTCCCGTCCACGCCGAGATATTGTCAACCCGTATCGTTCGGCTTTTTCCGTCTTCTTTTTGAATATATCCCTCGTTTTCGAGTTTGCGCAGGCAGTTATAAACAGTCGAGGTGCTTTTATAGCCGATAGCATTCTTGATGTCGCGAACGCTTGGTGAATAGCCTTTGTTCCTTATTGTGTCAATTATGTAGTCAAGAGTGCTCTGTTCTCGCTGTGTAAGTTTCATGTTATACCCCCTGCCGCTCGGAGCGGCTAAAATAGATTTGGACATTCCTGTGTTAAACGACCGTCTTTGGACATTATAAAACAAGAACCCCGCGCTCCAGGTTCGGCTTCGCTCGGACATAAAAATTCCGAATATTTCGCCTCCGTATTTATAATTATGCTTTTTTTGTGCCATAAGGGTTGTGTCGATTTGGCATATGCCGAATTGCCGCCGTCAATAGCTGCGGCAAAAACACAAAACTCATTTTTGAAAGGTAAGTCTTTCAAACTTTATCATTATTAGTATATCATACTTCCACATCAAATGCAAACAATTGTTTACGCTTTTTTCAATTAATATTTTATAAATATGAGTTTGCTTTTTTCATTCTAATTGTTAACAAATTGTAACCTTTATGAAAGATGTATTGAAATAAATTTCATTTTGTGTTAGTATAAATAAGTAAAAAAATTATATGCGCAACTAAGAAAAGGAGAAGCTAAATGACCTCAAATAAGTATGTAACAGGCTGGATTGATGAGATGTCAGCCATGACGCAGCCCGACAGGATTGTTTGGATTGACGGCAGCGAAGAGCAAGCAGACGCTCTGCGCGCCGAGGCCTGCTCAACCGGCGAGCTTTCAAAGCTGAATGAAGAACTGCTCCCCGGCTGCTATCTTCACCGCACCGCTATAAACGACGTTGCCCGCGTTGAGGACAAAACCTTTATCTGCACAAAGAAAAAAGAAGATGCAGGCAATATCAATAACTGGATGGATCCCGACGAGTGCTACGACAAACTCTCAAAACTTTTCCGCGGCTCGATGAGGGGGCGCACTATGTATGTCATCCCCTATTCGATGGGAATTGTCGGCTCGCCCTTCGCTAAATACGGCATAGAACTGACAGACTCGATATATGTCGTGCTCAACATGATAATAATGACCCGGGTTGGCAAAAATGTTCTTGAAGCACTTGGCGATTCACCCGATTATATTAAGGGCCTGCACGCAAGAGCCGATATAGACGAGAAAAACCGCTTCATCTGCCATTTCCCCGAGGACAATACCATCTGGTCGGTAAACTCGGGATACGGCGGAAACGTTTTGCTTGGCAAGAAGTGCTTCGCGCTGCGTATCGCCTCTTACCTTGGCCGCAAGGAAAACTGGATGGCCGAGCATATGCTCATACTCGGCGTTGAATATCCCGACGGAGAGACTAAGTATATCTGCGCTGCCTTCCCGTCTGCCTGCGGCAAAACAAACCTTGCTATGCTCATCCCGCCCGAATACTACGGCAAGAAGGGATATCGGGTATATTGCGTCGGCGATGATATTGCATGGCTGCGCGTCGGTGAAGACGGCCGGCTCTGGGCTGTCAATCCCGAAAACGGATTCTTCGGCGTTGCCCCCGGCACAAACGAAAAGTCCAATCCCAATGCTCTTCATACCTGCCTTAAGGATACAATCTTCACAAACGTCGTTCACAACACTGCAAACAACACCGTTTGGTGGGAGGGGCTTGACAAAAACCCGCCCGAGCACGCGATCGACTGGAAGGGCAATCCTTGGGACTGGCGCAAATACGACAAGAAAGATAAATCCACCTCGGGCGCTCACCCGAACAGCCGCTTCACCGCTAAGGCGACAAACTGCCCCTGCCTCTCGCCCGAATTCCATAATCCCCAAGGCGTTCCGGTGTCGGCTATCGTGTTCGGCGGCCGCCGCGCAAAAACCGCTCCGCTGGTTTATCAGTCGACAAGCTGGCAGAACGGTGCGTTTGTCGGCTCTATCATGGCCTCCGAAACCACCGCGGCCGCTGCCGGCGCCGTTGGCGTAGTTCGCCGCGACCCGATGGCAATGCGCCCCTTTACCGGCTATGATACCGGAGACTACTGGGCTCACTGGCTTAAGATGGGAACGCTTATCCCTAACCCCCCGAAGATCTTCCATGTAAACTGGTTCCGCACAGACGACGACGGCAACTTTATCTGGCCCGGATTCGGCGAGAATATGCGCGTTCTTATGTGGATTCTCGACCGCTGCGAGGGCCGGGCAGACGCGGTTATGACCCCCATCGGCTATCTGCCCGTGCCTGAGGACATCAATATAGACGGGCTTGACGATGTAACGCTTGACACAATCAAGGAGCTTCTCACGGTCGACCGCGAAAGCTGGCTTGAGGACATCGAAAACATCAAAAAGTTCTATGCCGAGGTGGGCGCAAGAGTTCCTGTCGCAATGTACGATGAGCTCGCGGCGCTTGAGGCAAGGCTAAAGGCGTAAAAAAGTAATAATTTAAGCATATCTGATAAAAAGGCTGTTTGCGGCGGGTATTGAACCTGCTGACAAACAGCCTTTTTTGATTAAATTATCCGAGATAAACTATCTCATACTAAACCCTGATTGAAAACAATATATGACAACAATCGCGGGACGGTCATTCACGTTCCCTGCAAGACATTTGTTGTCTGTGAATGCACGGCAATGGCAATACGGCTAAACCTGTAGGGCGACCACTGTTCGCCCTACAAGAAACTTCGCAGTGCCCCCTATGGTTTGAGGTGTATTTTGTACCCCTCTGGTATCGCGGCCCCTTCGCGCTCGCGCCCGCCCTGATGGTCTTGCCAGCCGGGAGAGTAGGGGCGCTCGCGGCAGACCTTGATTTTTGCATCAAGCGCCGCGCGCACCGCCGCCGGGTCTGCGTCGGGATCGTGTGCCTTTTCTATATAGTCGCAAAGGAGTGAGCTAAGCTCGGCGCAGCGCTTCGATTCGGGGTTATATTTATTCTCGGTTTCGGGGAAACTGTCGAAATAACAATATTTATCGTCGTATTTTGAATAGACCAGCTTATCATATTCGGACGCTATCATATAAAGTCCGGCTTCGCTCTTGTCATACTGCGAGTAAACATACTCGTGCTGCTCGGAGAGGATATCGACACCGTCAAACTCGGAGGCCTCATATTCAATTCCCGCCCAGCTAAGCAGGGTTGGCGCGATGTCGACAAGCGACGAGGGACGCGAGTGGCGGGCGTGGGCTTTTCCGGGCTGCTTGATTAACATGGGTATGCGGCAGGCGGCATCAACCATCGAGCGCTTGCCGTAGCAGTTGTAGTCGCCGAGCAGCTCGCCGTGGTCGGCCGTGAATATTATCAGAGTGTCCTCGTAAAGTCCCCTCTCTTTGAGTGCTGCGACAATCCGGCCTATCTGATAATCAACAAAGGAAATGCAGGCATAGTAATGGTTTATATTTTGGCTGACAAGGTGCCTGTCGATTCCGACCGACAGACCCTTGTAGCGATTTTGTATTGTATTGTAGCAGGTGAGCAGATCCGAATAATTTTCGGGAACATTAGGCTCGATTGGCATAAAGTCGCGGTATAGCTTGTTCCAAGGGGCGGGGGGAGAGAAGGGCGGATGGGGATGAATAAAGGACGACATGAGGAAAAAGGGCTTATCACCGCTGTGATTTTCGATAAATTCCACACTCTTGTCGCCTATCCAAGCGGTTGGGTGATCTTTTGCCGGAAGCTGCGAGATTTGCGGTATGTAATACATCTCGCTGCGTTGGCCGTTGTAGTCGAACACATGAGTGTATCCCTTCTCAAGCAGGTAGTTGCAGTACGAATCTTGGGTGTTGTTTTTGCCTATAATCTCCTCCTGCGAGTGCCTTTGGTCAAATCCGTGCAGATCATATCGGTTTGACGGGAAATGCATTTTTCCGATGCCCATCGTATAATATCCGTTTGCCGAGAGGCGGGCATACATCCCTTCGCCCTTATAATGCCCGCGCTGCGAGTTGTTTGCGCTGCCGGTGCGGGCGGGATACTGACCGGTCATCATTGAATAGCGCGCAGGCACACAAACCGGGGAGGGAGTGTAGCAACGGTCAAAAACCTGCGACTCGGACACGAGTGCATCGAGCGCCGGAGTCTGGATCACCGGATTTCCGAGTGCGCCTATACAGTCGGCGCGGAATTGGTCTGTGAAAATCAGAAGGATGTTTTTCTTTTTCATTTTAATTTCCATTCTGCCGCTATGCGTCAGCACAAATAGGAATGAAAGAGTGCTGCGGGCGGCGATTTTTGTTATATAATAATTTTGAGGAGGAAGGCACACTACAACGCACGTTGGGGT
>JBNRMS010000033.1:0-13132 GCA_050309735.1 Eubacteriales bacterium | reverse complement strand
CTGTGGTATAATTTTGTTTGTCCATAGTAGCTGATCCTTTCGAATTGTGGTTTCACAAATCAATTCTAACACAGAATCGCTACTTTGGACTATTTTTTTAGTGCAACTTCATTTTACACTCTGCCGGGAAACTTTTTTATAAGTTTCCCCGTGTTTTATGTAAAATAATATGGCTGCCTTGTCCCCGAGAAAAAAGAAATTCAGCTTTATATTTTAGATTTATAAAGGTATCAAATTAGCAAAAAAGCTGTGCGGGCGTTGACAATGAGTGGTGGGTGTGATATTATTATATATATAATTTTTGTAAAGAAGCAAGCTGTTTTTTGCGGTGACGGAGTGGATAAAATGATAAGACATATTGTTATGTGGAAATTTGCGGATCATGCCGAGGGAAGAGATAGAGCCGCTAATATGGAGTATATAAAGGAGCGCCTTTTGGCGCTCAAACCGATAATACGCGAGATACGCCGCATCGAAATCGGAATTGACATTCTTCACACCGATATGTCATTCGATATGGCACTTATAACCGAATTTGCCTCTCTTAAGGATCTTGAGGTATATAAGAAGCATCCGGAGCATGTGAAGGTTTCGGAATATGTCGCCAAGGTCAGAGTTGCTCGCGCTGTCGTTGATTGCGAGATACCCGATTGACAAGCAAAAAGACAACCCCGGACAGCGGCGCCGATAAGATAGAAATACTTTATAACAGTGGCAGGACGCTGGTATGCGTTAAACCGCCGGGTACTCTCTCGGAGGAGGCAGGAGAAGATTCAATGCCTCGGCTCCTTGAGAAACAGATTGCCAAGATGGGTGTTTTTGATAGAGTGATGGGCGTTCACCGACTCGACAAGTCGGTGGGAGGCTTGATGGTTTTTGCGCTCGGGCCAACTGCTGCCTCGGCACTCTCGGATTGTTTTCGCAATGGGAGAGTGACAAAAGAATATCTTGCCGTCGTTCACGGTCTGCCCGAGGAGAGGGCAGGCCGATTAGACGACCTTCTTTACCACGACCAAAAAAAGAACAAGACATATGTGGTCGGCCGCACTCGGCGGGGCGTGAGAGAAGCGGCGCTTGAATATAGGCTCTTCTCAAGTGTGGCCGACCTGTCAGGCAGCGAGGACGCCGCGCCCCTGTCGCTGCTCGGCATAAGTCTTCTCACCGGGCGGACACATCAGATACGCGCGCAATTTTCCTCGCGGAAAATGCCGCTCTGGGGTGACGGGAGATATGGCAGCCCGGTAAGGGGTGGCCGTGTGAACATCGCACTTTGGTCGACGCGGCTTGCCTTTTCAGACCCGATTTCGGGTGAAGAAATTAATATTATAAAAGCACCGCCTGCCGAATATCCCTGGCGGGCATTCGGCGAACCGGAGGAATTGGAAAGATTCATTTCGGCGTCGCACACATAAGGCCGCGCTGCAAAATCCCCCGAGCAAGGGCAGAGGATTTGGCACGCAAGAAAGGAATAATTATAATTAATGGATAGTAAAAATAATAAAAAGCCGGCAGGCGAAGTAATCTCGGAACTGCTCTCGGGAATTGCGGGAAGGATCTTTGGAAACGAGTCGAAAGGCGAGGCGGCCTTTTATCTGGCCGTTCTGATTCTTGCGGCGGCGGCTTTTGTGATTGATATTATTGCCGCGATTTTTGTCGGCCGGGCGTGGGGAATTATTTACTCGCTGACAGTCGGAGCGATTCTCTTTCTTTTTGTTCCGCTGCTGACCGTTAGTGATCGGTTTTTCCTTTTGCGCGGCAGGTCGATGATAATAATTGTCTATTCGGCTATCTCTTTAATCCTTGTGGCAACCGGTTTTGCAGATGCGTCTGGCGCCGGGGTTGTGCTGGCAATCCTCGGCATAATATCGGCGGCAGCACTATATGGAACGCTGATTTACGACCAGTTGTTTGAAAACGACCACCCGTTCAAATACTGGCTTATCTACTCCGGTGCGCTTTATCGGATTCTTTATTCGCTTGTCTTCTTAATTATCGACGGCGTGAGGGCTGTGAGTGTGGTCGGTACTCTGAAGGGGATTTTCGGTGCGCTTGCGTCGGTTTCGGTCATTATATTGAAGCTCTATATTTTTGACCGCTTCAGCTTTGCTAAATATATGTATTACGAGATAATCGACGCCGGAGCAGACGAGGATATTGACGATATAATAGATGAAAGCGCGGTGAGCGCGGGCGATATTGCGTTAGATATTGACGACGGTTCTGACAGCGAGGGCGGCGAACACCAGACAGCCGCTGAAGAAACCCCGGAGTTTGACGATATTCCGGCCGATGCAGAGTACATCCCGTATTCTTATGATGAGTCCGAGCCTGATTCAACAGAACCCGAGGGGAATGAACCCGAGGAGATAGAATTTGAGGAAAGCGAGGCTGATTCAACAGAACCCGAGGGAGACGATCCTGAGGAGATAGAATTTGAGGAAAGCGAGCCTGATTCAACAGAACCCGAGGGGGACGAGCCTGAGGAGATGGAATTTGAGGAAAGCGAGCCTGATTCAACAGAACCCGAGGGGGACGGGCAGGAAGCCGTTGAGCCCGAGGCAGACGAGGCAGATGAAACAGAAGAATCAGAGCCAGAGCCTGAGATGGCCGAACAGGCGAAAAACCGAGAGGGTGATTTTGAGCGGGCAAGTATTGCCGAATTGCTAGAGGAGCTGTCTCCGGTCGAACTGAAATATGCAAGATTTGCGGCAGCGCACAACAAGCCTGATCAAACGCTGCAGGTTACCGGAATGTCGGGCGATCTCTTTGATGTTTGGGTAGATAACGACACCCTCTGCTTCCTCAACGACCTTGGACAGGCTCTTGAGGGGCGCGGGATCAGAGTTGCGGTGATTCCCTTCGGAGATGTCAGCGACATTGGCTTTGATCAGCTCTCGGACGGAGCCGAGTGCGTGGTGTTGACATACATTAAGTCGGACGAAACCCGCGAGATAAGATTTACTAAAGAGTCGTTTGCTAATTTTAAGAGGGTGATGGAGGAAGCGGATAGCGAATAGTGAATAGCGAATAGCGAATGGGTCTGTTTGGAATAAATCGCGGGGGGAACTTCTTGATAGAAGTTCCCCCCGCTCGCTTGCTTTATTTATGAAACTAATGAGAGAATTCCAAAGGTCAGCGGCACGGTTAGAATGGCGAGGATATACGAGATAAAGCAGGTTACCCCGGTGCTGACATAGTCGGGCTGCTCGGGGCGCGAGAAAATTACCACGTTCATGCCAATCGGAAGTGCGTTGAAAATCACCGGGAAGGCAAGCAGATAGCCGCGCACGCCGGCAAAATAGAGTATTGCAAAGGTTACAATCGGCATAAGAAGCAGCTTTGCGGCGTTGACGCTATATGATTTGCCAAGGCCAAAGAGCTGCCCCGGCGGCAGAGCTGAAAGTATAAATCCGGCGAGCAACATTGAAACCGGGCTCATACAGGCTCCGGTGAAGCTGAAAAAGCCTGCAAAAATTGCGGGGAGTTTTATCCCGAGCAGTCCGAAGGTGGTGCCGAGGATTACTGCTAATATTACTTCAAAGGGGATTGATTTCAGAGTTTTGAGTGAAAACCTATTCTTTTCTCCCCCCTCTCGGTCGCGCGCGGTCAGCATAAATGCGCCGTGTGTGTTCACCGCGAAAGTGAAGGGGAGGACGAATATAATATACTGCGCAAGCGCCTCTTGCCCGTAGGCCGCTTCTATTACAGGATAGCCGAAATACCCGAGATTTGGATAGAGCATCATATAGAAAAACATAAATTTCGCCGCTCTGTCCCCTGGGTAAGGGCGGGATATCAGGAAGGAGAAGGGCAGCATTAGGGCTAAGAAAATAAGGCCGTAAAACAAAAACTGAATGTTTTCGCCAATTTTATCGGGAGCGACGTTTTCGGCAAGCATTATAAAGAGATATGCCGGCAAAAAGAGTTTGACTTCAAGTACCGCAAGATCGCGCCCGACCTGCTCGCTTACAAGTTTTTTGCGCCCTAAAAAATATCCTATTGCCATCAGGGCTATCATTATCGCGGTTATATTGAGAACTGTAGTAAAAACATTCATTTAAAAAAGCCTTTCTATTGCAGGTCAGAAGAGGGGGAATATCTGTAGCTACGGCGCACAAACAAAGAGGAGGAGAATGAGAAATTCAGAGGCCAGAGCAATTGTACCATCGTTCCCTCGTATTGTCAATAGCGAAAGAAGGGGGCGGGTTCAAAGCCCTCTTAGTCTGCTGTAAATTTAGAACAACCCCGATATAACGCCATTATCATCAAGGTTTATGCGCTCGGCTGAGGGAGATTTAGGAAGCCCCGGCATTGTCATTATGTCGCCTGTGAGAACAACAATAAAGCCGGCGCCGGCAGAGACTTTCAGGTTTTTGATCGTGACCTCGAAGCCCTCGGGTGCGCCGAGTTTTGCGGGGTCGTCGCTGAAGCTGTACTGGGTTTTTGCCATGCAGATAGGGTGCTTTGAGAAACCGAGCAGGTCAAGCTCTTCAATCTGCTTTTTGGCTGCCGGCAGGATATTAACAGAGGCTCCGCCATAGATTTTCGTGACTATCGCCTTGATTTTTTCTTCAATCGAGAGATTTTCGTCATAAGCATATTTGAAATTCGGCGTATCTTCCTCGCACAGCCGCACAACCTCGCGAGCCAGTGCCTCGCCGCCGCGCCCCCCCTCGGACCAGACTGTTGAGAGAACTGTTCTTACCCCGAGTGAGCGGCATTTCTCGATAATGAAGGAAATCTCGGCGTCTGTATCGGTGGGGAAGCGGTTGATTGCGACAACGGCAGGCAGTCCGAATACATTTTTTATGTTTGAAACATGGCGTAAAAGATTGGGAATCCCCCTCTCAAGCGCCTCGATATTCTCGATTCCAAGCGAACTCTTAGATAAGCCTCCGTGCATTTTCAGGGCACGGACTGTTGCCACGACCACAACGGCCGAAGGAACAAGCCCCGACATCCGGCATTTTATATCAAAGAACTTCTCGGCTCCAAGATCGGCGCCAAAGCCCGCTTCGGTAACTGCATAGTCACCGAGCTTGAGCGCCATCCGCGTTGCTGATAGAGAATTGCAGCCGTGGGCGATATTTGCAAAGGGGCCGCCGTGGACGAGTGCCGGGGTGCCTTCAAGCGTTTGTACGAGATTTGGTTTTAGAGCGTCCTTTAGCAGGGCCGCCATAGCGCCCTGGGCGCGAAGGTCGGCGCAGGTTACCGGCATATTGTCATAAGTGTATCCTACGATAATTCGAGCAAGCCGCGATTTGAGGTCGCTTATCGAATCGGCAAGGCAGAGCACAGCCATAACCTCGCTCGCGACGGTGATATCGTAACCGTCCTCGCGAGGCACACCGTTTACCTTCCCGCCAAGTCCGCCGACGATATTGCGGAGCTGCCGGTCGTTCATGTCGACGCAGCGTCGCCATGTAATTCTGCGCGGGTCGATCCCGAGTGTGTTGCCCTGATGGATGTGGTTGTCGAGCAGGGCGGCGAGCAGATTATTGGCCGCGCCTATTGCGTGAAAGTCTCCGGTGAAGTGAAGATTTATGTCCTCCATAGGCACGACCTGCGCATATCCACCGCCGGCCGCACCCCCCTTAATGCCGAAAACCGGGCCAAGCGAGGGCTCGCGCAGCGCGACGACCGCCCGCTTGCCGATCGAAGAAAGACCGTCGGCAAGGCCTATTGTGGTGGTGGTCTTGCCCTCGCCGGCCGGCGTGGGGGTAATGGCGGTGACAAGAATCAGCTTACCGTCAGGGCGATCTGACTTGCTCAGAAGCGACAGGTCGACCTTAGCCTTATAGCGACCATATTGTTCAAGGTATTTATCGTCAATCCCGGCTTTTGACGCTATCTCGGAAATCGGCCGCATGGCCGAAGACTGGGCAATTTCAATATCCGAAAGGCATTTCATGATTTAAATCTCCTTTTTGAAGTATGCGACAGCCGAGGCAAACATTTTCATGTCATAGATGCCCGGCACATTTTTGTATAGCCCTGAGCCAATGCGTTCCGAGTGTCCCATTTTGCCGAATATCCGACCGTCAGGCGAGGTTATCCCCTCGATGGCGTACATCGAATTGTTAGGATTGAAGTCGATATCGTAGGTGGCGTTGCCGGCTATGTCGACATACTGTGTGGCTATCTGGCCGTTTGCGGCAAGCGCGGCTATCTGCTCCTCCGAGGCGTAGATTCGTCCCTCACCGTGCGAAATCGGACAGGTGTATATCTCACCCGGCTCGACACCCGCCAGCCAGGGCGAAATATTTGAGACAATGCGCGTTCTGACAAGGCGAGACTGGTGGCGGCCGATGGTGTTCAGAGTAATGGTGGGACTGTCGGCACTTGCGTCGATTATTTTTCCATACGGAACAAGACCGAGCTTGATAAGCGCCTGAAAGCCGTTGCAGATGCCGCAAATAAGCCCCCCGCGATTATCAATAAGGTCTGTGACGGCCTCTCTCACAACTCCATTTCGGAAAAAGGCGGTGATAAACTTGCCCGAACCGTCGGGCTCGTCGCCCCCTGAAAATCCTCCGGGCAGAATTATCATTTGTGATAGACGAACCTCGGCCGCGAAACGCTCGGTGCTCCTTGCTACCCCCTCAGGAGTTAGGTTGTTGATAACAAATATTTCGGCCTCGGCACCCGCATCGCGCATCACCTTAGCTGTGTCATACTCGCAGTTTGTTCCCGGGAAAACAGGTATAACCACTCGCGGTCGGGTGGTCAGGGCGCCGACATACTTGACCCGCTCGCCTGTGCGGTTGTATGAGAGGGTTTTTATTTCTTTCCTGCTCTCGGCGGCTTTCGTGGGGAAGACGCTCTCGAGCCTGTCATCGTAAGCCTTTATCAGCTCACTAAGTGATAACATGTGGTCTTTATACTTAATAATTTCATTATCGGTGACACGCCCGACCGGAATCCCGACTTGCGTGCCCTCCTCAACCTCAAGGAGAAAAGAGCCGTAAGAATAGCTGAAAATATCATCAAGCGAGAGATTCTCGTCAAATTCAAAGCCAAGCCGGTTGCCAAGACACATTTTAAAGATACCCTCGGCCATGCCGCCGTATGTGGTTGTCCAAGCCGAGCGAGCCTTTCCCGAGGAGAGCAGCTTGTGCACAGACGAGTAAACATCGATAAGCGATGCTGCCTCGGGCAGCCTATCGTCCCGGTAATTCGGCTTGAGCCAGACTACAAGGCTTCCCGCTCGTTTAAATTCGGGCGAGCTGATGTTCGCTGTTTTATCGGTTGTCACCGCAAAGGATACAAGAGTAGGCGGCACGTCAAGGTCTTCAAATGAGCCGCTCATAGAGTCTTTTCCGCCGACCGCGGCAATGCCGAGGTCGATCTGCGCCCTGAAGGCTCCGAGCAGAGCCGCGAGCGGCTTGCCCCAACGGTATCGGTCGCGGCCGAGCTTTTCAAAATATTCCTGGAAGGTCAGATAGACGTCGTGAAACTCGGCGCCCGAGACGACAAGCTTTGAAACAGACTCGACAACGGCAAGGTATGCTCCGTGGTAGGGGCTTTTCTCGGAGATGAAGGGGTTAAACCCCCAGGACATCAGCGAGCAATCATCTGTATGCTTTTGCTCAAGCGAGATTTTCTGAACCATTGCCTGTATCGGAGTTGACTGATATGCTCCGCCATGTGGCATGAGTATTGTTCCCGCGCCGACGGTTGAGTCAAACATTTCGCCAAGCCCGCGCTTTGAGCAGACGTTAAGATCTGTCAGGAGGGCGCGAAGGCCGGCGTCAAAGTCGCTGACCGGCTCTTTTGCATAATTTTTCGGTGGTGCAACGGCGGCCGATATATGCTTCTCAGCGCCGTTTGAATTGAGGAATTTGCGGTCGACATCGACTATTACTCCGCCCTTCCAGCGCATTGTGAGCCGGGGCTCGGCTTTGACCTTTGCAACCACGGTTGCCTCAAGATTCTCGCTCTCTGCAAGCTCAAGAAAGCGCGCGACATCGCTCTCTGCGACGACGACCGCCATTCTCTCCTGTGATTCGCTGATTGCAAGCTCGGTTCCGTCAAGCCCTTCATATTTTTTGGGGACACAGTCAAGGTCGATATCAAGCCCGTCTGCCAGCTCGCCGATAGCCACAGACACTCCTCCGGCGCCGAAATCATTGCAGCGCTTTATCATCCGGGATGCCTCGCGATTGCGGAAGAGGCGCTGGAGCTTTCGCTCCTCGGGTGCGTTGCCCTTCTGCACCTCGGCGCCGCAGGTCTCAAGCGACTCTATGGTGTGTGATTTCGAGGAACCGGTTGCCCCGCCGCAGCCGTCGCGCCCGGTTCGGCCGCCGATAAGGATTATAGCGTCGCCCGGCGCCGGAGTCTCGCGCCGCACATTTGTCTCGGGCGCCGCCGCGATGACGGCTCCTATCTCCATGCGCTTTGCTGCGTATCCATCGTGGTATATCTCGTCGACAATGCCGGTTGCAAGGCCTATTTGGTTTCCGTAGGAGGAATAGCCCGCCGCCGCCGTTGTCACTATCTTGCGCTGAGGAAGCTTGCCCTTTAGCGTTTGGCTCACAGGCCTTGTCGGATCGGCAGCGCCGGTCACCCTCATGGCACCATAGACATAAGCGCGCCCCGAGAGCGGGTCGCGTATGGCGCCGCCTATGCAGGTTGCCGCACCGCCGAAGGGTTCTATTTCAGTCGGATGATTGTGAGTTTCGTTCTTGAAAAGCAGGAGCCAGGGCTCAACAGTACCGTCGACCTCGACGTTTATCCTAACCGTGCAGGCATTTACCTCCTCGGACAGGTCAAGTTTTGCCAGCCGTCCAGTGCTCCTTAGGTATTTGGCCGCGACGGTTGCGATATCCATAAGGCTAACCGGCTTTTTTGTTGAGATAAGGCGGCGAATATTAAGATATTCATCGTATGTGTGGCGTATTGTTTCGTCCTCAAAAGAGACGTCGTCTATAGTGGTGAGAAAGGTGGTGTGTCGGCAGTGGTCTGACCAATAGGTATCTATCATGCGAATCTCGGTTATTGTGGGGTCTCGGCGCTCGCTGATAAAGTACTTTTGCAAAAAGGCGATATCGTCCTCGTCCATTGCAAGTCCGCGCTCCTTGATAAAATCGGCAAGGCCGGACTCATCTAGCGAATTGAAGCCGTGAAGTATCTCGACGCTCCCGGGCATGGCGTATTCAGCAGCGAGCGTTTTGGGCAGAGCCATCGATGCCTCGCGTGACTCTACCGGGTTTATGAGATATTTCTTTATAGCCGCCATTGCATGTCGGTCAAGCTCACCGTAGAGTACATAAATTCGTGCATTGCGAACAATCGGACGCTCGCCCTGCGAGATAATCTGTATGCATTGCGCCGCCGAGTCGGCTCGCTGGTCAAACTGCCCCGGCAGGTACTCAACCGCGATTACCTCTCCTCCCTCTGCGTCAAGCTCGCTCGACACGATATCAAGCTGCGGCTCCGAGAAAACATTTCTCACCGACAGCTCAAAAAGCTCGGCGTCGATATTCTCAACGTCGTAGCGGTTGATAACCCGCAGTTTTTCAAGCGAAGTTATGCCGAGCAGATTGCGCAAATCATGGGCGAGTGAGGCTGCCTCATTTGCCAGCTCTTTTTTCTTTTCCACAAAAACGCGGTAAACCATCTGAAAAAACACCTTTCAATTTTAATATAAAGAGACTGAAATTCATAATATTTATCGGATTTCAGTGCGAATAGTATTATGCTTTTATTTTAATCATAGAATCGGCCGACAGAGCAGATTCGCCGATATCCGAGCGATGAAATGAATCCTCAAAGCTTATTTTTGACACATTTGTGTATGCCTTGTCAACAGCTTCTGCTAATGTGTCTCCGATGCCGAGCACGCCGAGCACCCGCCCACCCGAGGTCAAAAGGCGCTGCCTGTCGTCTGAAATCCGCGCTCCGGCGACAACGATGTCGGGCAGTACCGCGTTATCAATTTCAATCGGATATCCGGTTGCGTATTTCCCCGGATATCCGCCCGAAGCCATCACCACGCAACAGGAATGTTTGCTGCTGAACTCAACCTTAAGGCTTGCGAGCCGTCCGCGTGTCACCGCTTGCATGACGGTCAGAAGATCGGTCTTGAGCAGGGGCAGAACGGTCTGCGCCTCGGGGTCTCCGAAACGGCAGTTGTATTCTATCACGCGCGGCCCCGATTCGGTCAGCATAAGTCCAAAAAAAAGACAGCCGCGGAATTCCCTGCCCTCAGCGCGCATGGCGTCAACCGTTGGGCGGAAGATGGTTTCCATGCAGCGCTCGGCTATTTCATCGGTATAATAGGGATTGGGCGCGATGGCTCCCATGCCGCCGGTGTTCGCTCCCATATCCCGGTCAAGCGCGCGCTTGTGGTCCATCGAGGAGACCATCGGCACGATGGTAGAGCCGTCTGTAAAGGCCAGAACCGACACCTCAGGGCCGGTAAGAAACTCCTCGATTACAATCTTATTTCCGCTTGAGCCGAAAATTTTATCCTCCATAATCGAGCGGACGGCCGCCCTTGCCTCATTAATATCATGCGCGATTATAACGCCCTTGCCGAGCGCGAGCCCGTCCGCCTTTATAACTATCGGCATGGGAGCGCTCTCAAGATATCCGAGCGCCTTTGCCGAGGAGTCAAAAACCTGGTATTCGGCGGTCGGAATACCGTATTTCTTCATAAGCTGCTTGGCAAAAACCTTGCTGCTCTCAATCTCGGCAGCCTTCGCGACAGGGCCAAAGCATTCGACACCCGCGCGGTTTAGCGCGTCGACGGCGCCAAGGGCAAGCGGGTCGTCGGGGGCTATTATTGCGTAGTCGATTTTGTGGTCAATCGCAAAGAGGACAATGTTTGTTATGTCCTTCTGCCCGATGTCGACGCATATGGCGTCGCGTGAGATGCCGCCGTTTCCGGGCAGGGCGTAAATTTCTTTTACTTTTGGGTTCTCTTTGATTTTTTTAATTATGGCGTGCTCTCGCCCGCCGCTCCCGACTACCATTATCTTCATTTATAATAATTCCTTGTTTTTTCATTTTCTCGTCGTATATAGTCGTATTTAGAAAAGTACTCTAAGAGCGAAGCGCTCTCGCACTATTCACTCGCTATCCAAAGAGTGTTTTAACTTAATGATGGAATAGTCTCACCCCGGTGCAGGCCATCACCATGCCGTACCTGTCGGCGGCCTCGATAACTACCTCGTCGCGCAGCGAGCCGCCGGGCTGAGCAATGTAGGAGACGCCGCTTGCGCGAGCGCGTTCGATATTATCGGCGAAGGGGAAGAAGGCGTCTGAGCCGAGCGAGAGACCGGTGACGGCCGAAAGATATGCCCTCTTTTCCTCTTGTGTGAAGGGGGCGGGGCGCTCGGTGAAGTAGGTCTGCCAGACGCCGTCGTCAAGAAGGTCGTTCTCCTCATCTGTGACATAGAGGTCAATTGCGTTGTTGCGGTCGGGTCGGCTGACGTCGGCACGGAAGGGAAGTGAGAGAGCTTTGTCGCTCTGGCGCAGGAAGAAGTTGTCAGATTTCGAGCCTGCAAGGCGGGTGCAGTGGATTCGCGATTGCTGCCCGGCACCAACGCCGGTTGTCTGACCGCCATATGCATAGCATACCGAGTTTGACTGGGTATATTTTAGAGTTATCAGGGCAACTATCAGGTCTAGCGCTGCCTCGTCGGGGAGCGACTTGTTCTTTGTTACGATATTTGTGAGCATCGAGCGGTCTATTTTTGTGTCGTTTCTCCCCTGCGTGAATGTGATGCCAAAGACATCCTTCTCCTCTGTCGGCGCGGGAATATAGTCGCGGTCGATTTTTATTATGTTATATGCGCCGTTTCGCTTTGTTTTGAGAATTTCGAGCGCCTCGGGTGTGTATCCCGGGGCGATTATGCCGTCTGAAACCTCGCGCTTTATGATAGACGCACACAGAGCGTCGCAGGTGTCCGAGAGGGCAATGAAGTCGCCGAAGGCCGACATACGGTCGGTTCCTCGGGCGCGTGCGTAGGCTGAGGCAAGGGGAGAGGAGTCGAGCCCCTTGATGTCATCAACAAAAAAGGCTCTCTTCTCCCTCTCGTCAAGCAACCTTCCCAATGCCGCTCCGGCAGGGCTGACGTGCTTGAAGGAGGTGGCCGCCACCCTGCCGGTTGCCTCGCGCAGCTCTTTTACAAGCTGCCATGCGTTAAGCGCGTCAAGAAAATTGATGTATCCGGGGCGGCCCGAGAGGATTTCAAGGGGGAGTGCGCCCCCGTTTTTCATATATATTTTAGCCGGCTTTTGATTTGGATTGCAGCCGTATTTAAGTTCAAATTCTTTCATTAAGTTAATCCCTCACATTTTTGTTCACCACCCGCACTGTCGCGCGGCCGGACGAGAGCGAGATATATCTGACATAAAGCGAAACCTTATTTTCGGCATTGAGGTTGTCCCATATTTTTCTTGTGAAGGCGTCGATGCTGTTGAGGATTGTAACCCGCTCAGGCTCGCCGACAAAAGACGGGAGCGGCTCGCCGTCGCTCTTATAGGTGTGGATAAAGTGACCGACGCCGTCGGTCGGTGCATAGGAAAATGTGTGCCGGCAGCAGCCCGAGCCGGCTGCGTCGGCGCTTTTGAGGATGCTCATTTTATATCTGTAGCCTTCGGTGAAATCAAGAAGGGCGCTGATGCGAGGGGTGAAATTTGGGCTGTCGGGCTCAAATTCCCGGGTTTCGAGCGCCTCCTCAAAGCTTTTGCCGGCATTGAGAAAATCGTATATTGTGTCGGTCTGGTCGCCGTTGGAAACTATGAGTCTGCGCCCCAGCTTCCTCACCGGCGAATATATAATCAGCGAGGGGTCTTTGACCTTTGAGGCGTCATACGGGTAGATCATCACCCGATCTCCAAAATCGTCGAACACTCGGTTTCGGCTGTTTTCGCTGCGCCCCATGATGAAATAGGCGGCAACGGCATATTTGCCGTTTTTCGACTTCCCGGCGATAATTCCTCGCCCGGGGTAGCTGTTCTTTCGCAGAAGCGAGCCGACATCTCGTGTTTTAAATGTTTTCATTTTAATTTCCATTCTGCCGCTATGCGTCAGCACAAATAGGAATGAAAGAGTGCTGCGGGCGGCGATTTTTGTTATATAATAATTTTGAGGAGGAAGGCACACTACAACGCACGTTGGGGT
>JBNRMS010000032.1:0-18655 GCA_050309735.1 Eubacteriales bacterium | reverse complement strand
TACTTACTTACTTTGTACTTTGTCTCGCCACAGCGGATTTCTCCGCTATGTGTGTTGTTCAATTTTCAATGACCGATTTCACCGCCGGTTTTCAGGCAGCCCGATTATTCTACCACAGCATTTTGTCATTGTCAAGGGCTTTTTGAAAAATATTTTTTTACAGTTTTCTTCAAAGTTCTCACAAAACATCGGCTGCTTCGACCTACCGCTTTTTTGCGACAGCCTTTATATAATACCACACTTATTCCTTGTTGTCAAGGGTTTTTTCAAATATCTTTATCATCTTTTCACTATTTTCTTGCGGTTTTCAATTTGGGGGAACTTTTTTGTAAAAAGCCCCCCGTATCTTTATAATATCAGAGTATCAGTCGGTCACAAATTCAAGAGGCACCGAGTCTGCCATGCGAGCCGCTCCAGCAAGGCTTGGGTGGAGCTGGTCGCCGCTGTCGTACTCGGCTTTTATTCGTTTGTGGTCGGTCACGTCCCACACAGCGGCCTCGAAATCAATCACGCCATCGATAAGGTCGGTCGAGCGAATCCAGTCGTTCACGGCAGAGCGGGTCGCCTCGCGGACGCCGTCGCCCTTCATGCAGCGCGGGCAGGGCAAAATCGTAGCAAGATATATTTTCATGCCGCGGCGACGCGCGATTTCTATGTATTTTTTATATCCTTGCTCAATCAACTCCTCGGCACTCGGCAATTCGCTCATCGGACACAAACGATTTCCCGCGCCGGGGTGTATCAAGTCGTTTATCCCATGCAGAACAAAGACCCTGTCGGCTCCTGCCTGAGATATATCTCGCTCAAAGCGCCTAACCCCGGCCTCGCCCCAGTGTTTTTTTATCCTATATTTATATTCGCGCAAAACGCGGCTGCCGCCTATTCCCTTCCTGATTATCGCGCGGTTGCGTATTCCGAGATTGTAAATTTTGCGCGCGAGGCAATCAGGCCAGGGCTGCGCCGTAATCGAGTCGCCAAAGGCGATAATCGCCGCGCAATCGTCACCTGTCAGAAAATCAATTGTGTGGAGAAAGACATAGGGGCCGTTCTCTCCGTATTCCTCGAGCGGCACTCCGGCCTGTGCCGCCCAGTCGCCCTTGCCGTAGTATTTTTTGATGTATTCACCGTTGTTCGAGTGGCCGGTCATCATTTGCGTGTAATCGGCAAAGTAGATGCTGACCGCAAACTCACATCCGGCCTCAACCGGGAATGTTATCTCGTCGCTGACGGCCGTGCCGCCCGGGAGCATGGTCACGCTCGACCCGCCCGAGAAGGTCACCTGTGCGTTTGTCGCGGGGTCGACAAACTCGCCCGCGGTTCGTCTCGCTACAAAAACCTTGGTTATTGTAACGTTCTCGCTGCCGTACTGATTGGAAAAATGCAGCCGGAGCGCCGAAGCGTCCATCGTCGGAAAGATAACGTAACGGAAAGTTTGATCTTTGAAATAATCAGCATGATTCTGAGCCGCGCATGAAATTGAAGCACCCCAACCGGCTACCCATTTTTTGTGTGTCATATTAATTTTATCCCCTTATCTCATATTCCCGCTCGTAGACTTGAGAATAACGTCGTGATACCCGCCCTCAACGATACTCGTCGCCGATACAAGCGTCAGTCTCGCATTCTCTTGCAGGTCGGGAATGCTCATAACTCCGCAGTTACACATGGTTGACTTTATCTTATGCAGGCTCTTGGCAACATTATCTCGAAGCGAACCCGCATAGACGACATAGGAGTCAACCCCCTCCTCGAAGGCAAGATTGTTCTTGCCGCCCATGTCGTATCTCTGCCAATTCCGGGCGCGATTTGAGCCCTCGCCCCAGTATTCCTTAACGTATGTGCCGTTGACAAGCAGCTTATTGGTCGGGCTCTCGTCAAAGCGCGCGAAATAGCGACCGAGCATGACAAAATCAGCTCCCATCGCAAGCGCAAGTGTGATGTGGTAGTCGTGGACTATTCCGCCATCCGAGCAGATCGGAACATAAATCCCGGTCTCGCGGTAGTATTCGTCGCGCGCGGCGGCAACTTCTATAACGGCGGTGGCCTGTCCGCGCCCTATTCCCTTCTGCTCGCGCGTGATGCAGATAGAGCCGCCCCCGATGCCGACCTTGACAAAATCGGCACCTGCGCGGGCAAGAAAGAGAAATCCGTCGCGGTCGACCACATTTCCGGCGCCAACCTTTACGCTATCACCGTAGTTGTCGCGAATGAATTTCAGTGTTTGTTCCTGCCAGTAGGTATAGCCCTCAGAGGAGTCAATGCAGAGAACGTCGGCACCCGCCTTAACAAGAGCCGGGATGCGCTTTTCATAGTCGAGCGTATTGATTCCGGCGCCGACCATATAGCGCTTTTTAGAATCAAGCATTTCCTGAGGGTTTTCCTTGTGCTGCGAATAGTCCTTGCGGAAGACGAGATAGAGAAGCCTGTCCTTGGCGTCGATTATCGGGAGCTGATTCAGTTTATGTTCCCAGATAATATCATTTGCTTCCTTGAGCGTCGTCGTGTCGGGCGCGGTGATCAGCTTTTCGCGCGGGGTCATAAAATCCTTAATCTTAACCGAGGGATCCATCCGGCTGACCCGGTAATCACGACTGGTGACAATGCCGAGCAGAAGACCGTGCGAGCTGCCGTCGTCGGTTATAGCGATTGTGTTGTGTCCGTTTCTATTGACAAGTTCTATCACGTCGGCGAGCGTGTCCTCAGGGCGCAGATTCGAGTCGCTAACCACAAATCCGGCCTTATATCCCTTAACCCTTGCCACCATCGCCGCCTCATCCTCAATAGACTGCGAGCCGTAAATAAACGACAACCCGCCCTCGCGAGCGAGTGCCACAGCCAGTTTATCATCTGAAACCGACTGCATAATCGCCGACACCAGCGGGATATTGAGGCTGATAGGGGCTTCCTCGCCCTTCTTAAACTTGGTCAGCGGGGTGCGCAGCGAAACATTCGACGGGATGCACTCTTTTGAGGAATACCCGGGGATCAGAAGATATTCACTGAAGGTGTGGGACGGTTCCTTGTAATAATAAGCCATCATGTTCCTCCATAAAAATTTATTTTAGTGATATGTGTATTTGAAATATTATATAACACCCCGCCATCATTTGCAAGGGTTTTCGCAACTTTACCGTGTTTTTGTCTGTTCGCACTGTTTTGGATGGCGCTTAAGCGTTTTATTTATAAAGTTATATAACAGAGAGCGGAATATTAGCCGTCGGGGGGGGTACGTGGCATGATTTTTTTGCAAAAAGCCTTGACAAATATGAAATTAGGCGTTATAATATGAAAGTCACCAAATCGGGGCCATTAGCTCAGTTGGTTAGAGCTACCGGCTCATAACCGGTCGGTCCGGGGTTCGAGTCCCTGATGGCCCACCAGCGGCAAGTTGCCGCTCCCAAAAACCGGGGAGTGCTTGCGCGAGTCCGATGCTCGTCACACGACGGGAGAGTTCGTACAATGCGCTTCTTGCTCCACCAGCGGGCAGTGCCCGCCCCCCGAAAATCGGGTGGCGCTCGGCATTTGTCCAGCCAGTGCCGTTGTGCGCGGCAACGAAAAATGATGAATGATAAGTTGCGAATGATAAATAAAATTTACAGGGAGCGCAGACGGTATCCTTTGTATTTATAATTTATCATCAGCGCAAGCAAATCATTCATCATTTATTATTTCTATTGAATATATCAAAACATATCAGAAAAACGTCCTCAATTAGCTTTTCGCAAAAGCTGATTAAGGGCGTTCTTATTTATATCGTCATTTCTTCCCTTGCGCTCATATACTATATTAAATACATAAAAAGGAGACCAAAAATGGGAACATGGCTCAACAGTTTAATAACCAACACGCCCGAGGAGGGTTTTGAGCTTGCAATCACACTATCTCAAATGGCTGTAAAATACACGCAGCCCTCCGAGAAGGTGAGAAAAAGACTGCGCCCTGTGTACGCAAACAATGCCAACAGCCTGATATTTGTCTCTCAGGTGGTCGCCACAAACTTTCAAACAGTGGCCGCCGCCAACAACTATTGGCAGTAACCCGGCATATCTGAACACATATAATTATTTTTCACCCTACATAATCCCGTCTCAATTAAAACGCCCGGATAACAGCGCCGTCAAGCTGACATCCGGGTGTTTATCGTATCTCGCTGGCACTCAAGCCAAAGCAGGTGAAAATGCGGCTTGTCAAATTATTTCTTCATCCTCTTGAGCGCTTATCGCTTATGATATCTATATGACTTGCGTCAATGACAGGCACATTGTTTTCCTTCCCCGCTTATAACAAGGCTGCACAAGCGAGCAGGAGCCGGGCGTGATAATTTTGTCCTCGGCCAGAGCTCCGACAATGGCTGTTGGCATCGAAAAAAGTGTCACTTCTCTCTGTGCCAGTCCACATCATCAAAAAAACCAGACATCAGTCTGGTTTTTTATGGCGAAGGGCACGAGTTTGATACAAAATGCACCTGGTAGCCTCGTTCCCGTTTGTGGGGTGAACACCCTTCCCTTTTCCCGTTTGTTCCGTGTGTAGGGGTGAACACCCCTGACCATTTGCGGTTATCTGCACACGCAGATGTCCTGTCACGACAGATCAAGCATACACTTAACAATTCGGTGGCGAATTGGACATGCGGAATATTCACGCCGGGTTATAATACCTCGCCCTGAGGTAGTAAGTCCCGCTCTCGAAGTCGAAGTACTGCCCGGTATAGCGGAAATAGTTAGTGTCATTCGCGTCGGGATTATACTCCACCCCAAAGGCGTCATACTGATATTCCTTGACCACAGTTCCGCTGCTGTTAACTAATTGTACCACGTCACCGTGGGCATTGTAAAGGTAGAATTTCTCAACCCCGGAGTTATTTCTTGTGGAAATGAGGTTGATACCGTATACATACACGATACCTTGCGTCGGAGTGAGGTATTCATACTCATAAACCATGTTCCCGCCGCTCCAGACGAAGAACAGCTCAAGCGTGAAGCCGCTGACTTGCTTAGACCTTCTCAGTCCGCCGGGGTAATAAGTATAAGTCGCAATCACAGTTCCACTGTAGCCGGTTTGTTGATTTCGGGCGTTGTAAGTGTAGGTTGTCGCCATCATATTTGCAGATTATGGCCCCCGATGTCGCGGGGGCTATAATCAATTCTTATCCGCAACTAATGCCGGATCCACATCCCAATGGTTGGCAGCCTTGAATTCACGCAATTGATTCTGATAACTGTCGATGCTTTCCTGTTTTACAATACCGACATCCTTATAATAACTTCCGTCAGCTTGGATTATTATAAAATATCTTGCGCTCCATGTGTGAGTTTTTTCGTCATAGGAATCTTTAACGTAATAAAGCGATCGACCATAATCATCCCATATTGTCTGATATTCCTGTTGCGGGTTAGAAAAATGAGACGTAAACTTACCCACTACATTGTATCTTTTACGCCCTCTTGTATCCTCATTAAAATCGACCTTTTTCATTTTGCTATCATCCAGTGGAAGATTCCAGTCATTTATGACTTTCAGCTCATCAAATTCATCCAGATTGACATGCTTTGCATATTTCGCATCGGTAGCCATAAAGCAAAAATCAGGGTAATAGTAAGCATACTCCGAATCATATTTCTGGCATACCATAACAAAGTTAAAATCCTCGTTTGTCCCGAAATATAAATATCGTCCGTATTCATCTCTTTCCAGCACTACTATTTCATCAACCGGACTTGAAGCTTCATATCCAATTATTGAAACCAATGCGATGGAAGAAAGTTCAGGATTTCTCTGTGGGTGATATTTTCCCGCAAAACATGATGTTAATAATAATGGTATTAAAATGATAATTAAATAAACCAATTTAATTTTTATCATAACAACCTCTAATTCAAATATGATTCAATAATAGCTCTGTCAAACCAATATCCAACCGTCGCCCACTCTGCCCAAGGTCTATAAGTAGTTCTTGTTACACCGCCTAATGCATCTGCAGTATACTCCCATGGCAATGAATAATATACTTCTGAAGGTACTTTTTTAATATACATACTAAATCCGCAGGTAAGGACAGATGGTATTGCCACTCTACCAATATATTGCACGCTGCCCAATTGTTTTTCTTGTAAATAATGACCATATTCGTGGTTCAATGTATTTACCGAATTAACATCTGTATTAAGAAATATTACCCCAAATATTTGCCAGCTTGTTAAATTATCCGATGAATGTCTTATTACTAAGGCTCCTTTATAAAAAGCATAATTTTGGGATTCTAATACTTTTTGTGCGTCATCATTATTAATAGTTTCTTTAATCTCATCTATCACCTTCGCTACAGGGCCTGATGATGAGTTTGTTGATGAATTTGATGTTATACCCGTAAAATATTCTTTGGTGTATCTATCCAGCAAACTAATGACTCTTGCCATTCTTTCTTTTGCAGATAAACCCCTATACTCTTTATCATCCATTAATGTATATACCATGCGCAACCAAACAACATCAACATAATTACTCGCCCAATCCGGATCTTGGGTCATTTCATCAATGTCACTGCATATTTCCCCATAACTGGATACGTAGTGCCCGCTAGGGTCATAATATCTTATAGGATTATGACGGCAATATATATAGAGATTCAAACTCAATGGGTCGTGGATGTTTCCAAACCCCCACCCGTCCTGCTGCGTGAACCTTCCATTCGCCGGGTTATAATACCTCGCCCTGAGGTAAATCGTCCCGGTTTCCCAGTCGAAGTACTCTGCGCAGTAACGGAAAGGGTTGTCATCGTCCGAGTCGATATCATACTCCACGCCAAAGGCGTCGTAGCTGTATTCCTTGACAACCGTACCGCTGCTGTTAACTAATTGTACCACATCACCGTGGGCGTTGTAAAGGTAGAATATGTCGGTTCCGGAAGAATTTCTCGCGGAAATGAGGTTGATGCCATACACATACACCGTTCCGTTGGCGGGATAGAGCAGCTCGCACTCATATACCATGCTGTCGCCGCTACAGATAAAGCGCTGCTCAAGCGTCAGAAGCACATGCTTCGAGCGCCGCAGCCCGTTGGGGTTGTAGGTATAGCTCGCCATTGTCGAGCTATCCAGCAAGGATATTGCTTTTCGGTTAATAATATGTGTGGGGCAATTATGTCAATAACTGCCCCACGATAGTAAAAATCACATTATAAATTTCTCAATATCTTTTAATATACTCAGCCCATGTGTTGGGGTACAATTTTTTTATCTGTTCTAGTTGTCTGGCGGGGACTTCGGTTGCCCAATAATCAACACCTTGCCTATAAAATTCCTCAACAATCTCCATTTTTCTCTTATACCCATCCATATCCAGCTTAAATAACCAGCTTCTAAGTAGATCAACCGGATAATAGGTCGGTTCTTCAAGCGGATCGGTGATTACTATCTGTATTGAATAAGGCTCAGTAATCATCGCCTTCTTTTCAACTATAAGATAATAAGCTGTTTCCGAAACTTCAAGCTCAATACTAACCATCTTTCTTGCACCAGAGGCATTCCGCAATGCCAAAATCGCCGCGGTCATTCCGCTTGGCAGGCAAAAATCGATATCCGCGCCGCCTTCGACCAGTGCTTTTGTCTTCTCAATTCCATTTCCGATTGATCTCATCAGTGGTGTAGTCCCGATTTCGGTTGAATTATTATGGTCGTTTCCCACGAAGCCGATATTCGGATCTGCGCCGTACTCGAGCAGCAGCTTAACAAATTTGGCGTCTTTTTTGGCGGATGAGTCGATCCAAGAATATCCTGCCGCTTTGTAAAGGGCGGTACCACCGTCATAGACTGAAATGATATCGGGGTCGGCTCCCATCTTAAGCAACGTTTCGGCGGATTCATACTTTTCCATACCGACCGCCCAGTGAAGCAGGGTGGTGCCGTACAGCGGGTCCTGATAGTCGAGCAGCTCGGGATTCTTTTTTGCGAATTTTATTATTTCTCTGACATTTTGGCTTCTCACCGCCTTCGCAAGCTCCCAGACCGGTGTTTCTCTGTAAATTCTTACGCTGTCTATTCGGTATTCTCCGGTTTCTGTACGGGCATAATCCCGTGAGCAAGAGGATAGTGTTATTGAAACAAGCACAAATAATAGAATTAATACCTCGAATCGTTTCATCAAAAGAATGCCCTCCTAACAAATCCAAATCCACCACCTCCATTAAATGTGAGCTGATGTTGCTTTAATGCTTTTATTAATGAATCCATTGAGTGATTATTTAATGCATCAGAAATTTTATTTGCTATATATACTGCCAAAGGTGAACCTTTCAATGTATGAGTGTTGTGTTGAGATGGTAAATAAACAACAGTTCCAATTGGTGTTGAAATTGGACCAAAGATAATGTTTAGTATTTCACCCTCTACGATGTAGGCAGTCATACTTGCAGTATAATTTTTCCCTCGAGTTCCCTCGTATTCTTCTAAAAATACTGTCGCAGGATTAAAAACAATACAGTTAGTTCCTGTAGCAACAGCATTAGCAGCAGCCTCAGCTCCACCCTTCGAGTGTCCGACCATAGTAACTTCATAACCCTCATGCTTTGTAACAAATAAGATCGCAGCTTCAATTGAAGCAATCATATCATCAGAATTTCCAAAAGGTTGTTCTACATTGTTGACCCAATCACTCAGCGTAGATGAGCCTTTGTTAACAAGTGCATATTCTTTGTCTCCATCGGCGTTAACCCTGGAGTATACTCCCATTACCATCCCCTCCCCACCAAATATTGAACTTTCATATACCCAACCTCCGGATAATGTTAAGTCCTCGTTTGTTGGATCATAAATGTGCTTAGCCATATCTGCAGCTTCTGATGCTGTGGGGATGAGTCCGCTAGGATCGATAAAAATAACCGGATTATTACCACAATATGTATACCAGTTAAGCCCTGCACTTATTGGATCCTCTGTAGTAAGCCTACCAATTGCCGGATTATAGTATCTAGCCCTGAGGTAATAAGTCCCCGTTTCGGTGTCGTAGTACTGCCCGGCGTAGCGGAAGTGGTTATCATCATCCTCGTCTACATCATACTCCACACCGAAGGCGTCGTAGTTGTAGGTTTGGGTAATAGTTCCCGTTCCGTCAACCAATTGTACCACGTCGCCGTGGGCGTTGTAAAGGTAGAATGTGTTATCTCCGTCAGAATTTCTTGCGGAAATGAGGTTGATGCCATAGACATACACCGTTCCGTTGGCGGGATAGAGCAGCTCGCACTCGTATACCATGCTGCCGCCGCTCCAGATGTACCGCTGGGTAAGCATGGTGACAACGGCTTTGGTTCTCCGCAGTCCGTCCGGGTTGTAGGTATAGCTCGCCATCGTCGCGCCATTCAGCAAATAGCTGACCTGCTGGTTTCGGGCGTTGTAGGTGTAACCAATCACGCCGTCCTCGGAGGTTACGGTCAGGGTGTTGCCGTTCGGGTCGTAGGTGTAGGTCTTAATTGTTTCCTCAGTGATTGTTCTGACCCTGGTTTCGGTAATTGTGGTAATTTTTTTATTACCGGTTTCCGAAACCGCCGTCTGTGTGTCAGCTATCTCGGTTGTCTCGCTGATGAGCGTTTCGCTCAGTAAGCGGTTGTTTTTATCATAACTATATACAATGTGCTTGGTTTCTGTCCCGTCCTGCGTCATGGTCGCGCGGTTGTTCGCACTGTCGTAGGTGTACTGATATCTGTTGACAATGACCGCAGACGTCATATCAAACTCGGTTTCGCTCGCAAGCCTGCCAGCGCCGTCATAGACATAGGTGGTGATTCTCCTCCCTTACAGTGTATATAACGCCGACCAGCTATCTTATCTCGGCGGCGATTACATTCGGTTTTGCCATAATCGTTAATTGGGTGACCAACCGTACACTTGACCGCATCAACATGGTGGAAGCGCTAAAAAGCGTGGAGTAATAGGCATATTGGGTTGACCCTTACTTCAATCGTTAGTGGTGTGATTTTCTCGAATATTTCATGAGCTTAAGGTAATGGGGCATCGCAGTGTGCGATTATGATTCCCCCGACCGGTTCGTAAATTGAACATGGAGTGCAATTAAATTTTGTTCCCGTTTGCAGGGTGAACACAGTGTTCAAATCATCTTTGCTTGCGTTTGTTGAGTGAACACTCCCTGAGTACTCGTTTGCCGAGTGGAAGGCAAAATCCACCTTACCGCTCCGCAGACGGGTATTTTCGTCTGCACTCGGCAAACGGCAGAAAATAAAAAAGCCGTCAAAAAGACTTGATATCAAGACCTTTTGACGGCTGGAGTGTGCAAAATAAGAACGCTAATATTGACACTTATCGTATCAATATTAGCGTTCTTATATGGTGGGGGATGGTGGATTCGGACCACCGAAGTCAGTGACAACAGATTTACAGTCTGCCCCCTTTGGCCGCTCGGGAAATCCCCCATATGGAGCTGGTGAACGGAGTCGAACCATCAACCTGCTGATTACAAATCAGCTGCTCTGCCATTGAGCCACACCAGCATATCAATGCGCGGGAAAATCAAACCCGCTTGTTCACCGGTTCACAGCCGGAACGTTTAACATTATAGCATATGATTTTTTTATTGTCAATATCTTTTTGCGAAATAATTATATTCATGGTGATTTTCGTGCAAAAAAGCCTATCTTACCTCTGTTTGGACATAATATGATATGGTTTTTTGACTTATTGCATTATAAAAAGCAAATATTTTGATATTTTTCCCTATTCCGCTTTACACCCGAAAAATTTGCGCTATAATATATAAGTGAAAAAATCTCTGAAAGGCGGTTCTCATATGTTTGCGAAAAAAAGAATAATCGCTCTCCTCCTTTTAATATTAATAACCGCCGCCCTTGGCTCCTGCGCTTATTTCAATCTTCTGGGTGAGTATGAGTGCGCCGAGTACACCTGCCGGCTCTACGGATTCAGGTCGGTTGAACGAATAAAGGTAATGTCGGGCGGCAAAACTGTTGCAACGCTTAATACAAAGGGCGCCCTGACAGAGGGAAAGAACTACGGCTTCAATCTCATCGACGCTAATTTCGACGGGTATGACGACATCTGCCTTGAAGTTAAAACAGACGATGCCGGCACAAAATACAGCTTCTGGATCTGGAATCCCATAAGAAAAAAATTCAGCACCGACAGAATCCTCAATTCACTTCTCTCGCCCGTTTTTGACTACAACAATAGTACTATTTCAGCCCCCTACCGCAGCCGGATAATCGAACCAGCCGTCGGCCCCGACCCCGAGGCATATATTGACGAGGAGGGCGTCGTCACCTATGAATGGCGCCAGGGCGTGCTTGTCGCGGTGCGCCGCGAGTGCACAACCTACTACTCCGAGAGCGATATTTACTGCGTTGCCGTCTGGGAGATAAACGCCGACGGCGAGCTTGAAGCAACCTCGGAGCGCTGGCTCCGCCCCGAGCAATATGAGAAGGCGGGCTACGGGCCTATTGGCGGCAAAAATCAATAAGTTGGTTTGCATAAAATTGCATGAATACGCAAAATAATCTTCTTTAATTTTATGGAGAGCGTCAATTGACACACAAGCGCAAACAGAGGTACAAAACCAAAAAACAAGGAGATTAAAGCAGTTAACCTGCGGTATGTACAGGATGACTCCTCTATCCTACCCGGCTTATACTGTTGCTTAACGCTCAAGTTTGGTGCTGTTTTCGGATTGACAAAACCGGTCAAATGTGATATAATTTTTTCTATAAATTCACCGACTTGAAAGAGGGGAATATGAAAAAACATTTAGTTAAAATACTTGCGCTGACCCTTGCCACGCTCCTTCTCTCGGCGCTCCTTGTCTCCTGCAATAAGCTTAGTGGGTCATATACCGCCGAGGACGGTACCACATACAAATTCAGCCCGCTCAGCGACAAGGTTATCATGATTTATCATTCGATTGATATTGAAGGGCAATATGAGATAGACGAGGAAAACGGCAAAATATATCTCACAATACTCGGCGACCGGCAGGAGCATTCATACTCAAAAAACGGGAAAACGCTCATTATTGACGGCGTCGAATATATAAAAGACTAAAAACTTCCCCGATGCACCGCTTCGGGGAAGTTTTTTAGTCTTATAATACAGACTTTGAATCGCGAGCCAAATTTGTCATGAGATTTGCGCGCGCTGGGGAGAATCAACAAAAGCCGGGGGAGCTTTAAAGCTCCCCCGGCGTATTTCTTTGTTTTAGTCTGTCACATAAGGCAGAAGAGCGACCTGACGCGAGCGCTTGATAGCGCCGTTGAGCTCTCTCTGATGTTTGGCGCAGGCTCCCGAGATTCTTCTCGGAAGAATTTTGCCGCGTTCACTGATGAACTTGCGAAGCTTTGCGGTATCCTTATAGTCGATATAATCAATCTTATCCGCGCAAAAGATGCAAACCTTCTTTCTCCTGCGAAAATTGTTTCCGCGTGCTCCTCGTCTATCCTGTCTATCCATATTTAGCCATTATATCCTTTCATGAAAATCATTTCTGCCGCATTCCTGTCAGAAGGGCAGGTCATCGTCTGTTTTTATCTCCTCAAACTTCGGAGCGCTCGCCGCCGGTGTTGAGAAGGAGGGAACATTATACGCCTCAGGGGTATAATTTGCGCCCCCCGGCGCGTTGCCGCTTTCCTGGCGGCTGTCAACAAAGGTAACCTCGTCTGCCACTATATCTGTAGCGTAATGCTTGACGCCCTGCGGGTCGATCCAGTTTCGATTCTGAATGGTGCCGACTACGCAAATAGACGAACCCTTTCTGAAATATCTCGAAACAAATTCAGCCGTAGACCTCCACGCCGTAACATTAAAAAAGTCGGCCTGCGAGGGTGAATCCTTAGATTGGAATCTGCGGTTTACTGCAATGCTGAAGGAGACGAGGGGAATGCCGCTCTGGGTCTGCTTCAGTTCGGGATCTGCGGTTAACCTTCCGCCCAATATAACTTTATTAAAATTAAAGTTTGCCATAAAACGCCTCCTTGATTTTATCTTAAATTATTTAGGACTCGGACACCTCTGTCTGGGCTGTCTCTGCAGGGGGGGCGGTTTCCTCGGCCACTTCGGCAGGAGCGGGGGCTTCGGCGGGTGCTTCGGCTGTCGCCTCCGGCTCAGCTTCTGCCTCATCGCTCAAAACCGCTTCGGCAGGAGCGGGGGCAGCTTTAACGCGCAGCGCAGCATCGAAATTGAGCCTGATTGTCAGCGAGCGGATTATCGTCTCGGTAATGTTCAAAACACGCTCAAGCTCAGTGGGAAACGCCGGCTCGGATTTGAAGGTGACAACAACATAATAGCCCTCGTTCATATCGTTAATGGGGTAAGCAAGACGGCGTCTGCCCCATTTTGCGATGTCGATAATCTGGGCGTTGTCTGCGATAAGTCCCGTAAACTTTTCAACGGTTGCCGCTATTGCGTCGTCGCCTATAGTCGAGTTGACGATGAATAGACTTTCGTAAGAATTGATTAACTTTTCCATGTTTACCTCCCTATGGACGTTAAGACCGCCGGCATTAAGTGTAAGATATTTACCGGCAGTAGAGAGACGGGCATATAAACCCGTACAGAATAAAATTATACCATATGTTGTACCGGGTGTCAAGGGCAGTAATAATATTTTTTCATTTTGCCGCCGAATCTTGTTTCTTAAGAGAACTTATGCTAAAATAAACACAAATGATAATTGTCAGGGGGTTATAATGTCGACAAAAAGAAAGGCACCAGACAAAAAGAGCGCAAGAAAGCAAAGCCCAAGAGCGGCGATTTTTCTCCTTATTGTACTCGCAGCAGCGCTATACTTCGGGTATCCCTACATATCTGATTACCTCGGACACGAAAAATCTCCGGGCGGGGATAGCATTGTGCTCGGTGAGGGCGAATATATAGAACTGCACATAATCGACGTCGGGCAGGGGGACAGCATACTTGTCGCGACCTCGGACGGATATATGCTAATAGACGCAGGCCCCGGCAGCGCTGAGGACGATCTGAGGGATTATCTTGTTTCACATGGCGTGAGCGAGCTTGAATATGCGGTTTTCACCCACCCGCACGAAGATCACATAGGAGGCGCCGACATGATAATGACCGATTTCACGGTGAGCAATGTAATTCTGCCCGATTGCGAGGCCTCCTCGCAAACATACAAACGGATGACAGACGCCATAGAGATTTCGGGAGCGAATGTGATAGTGGCCGTCACCGGTTCGGAATACAATCTCGGCTCGCTGACGGCAACCGTCCTCGCCCCGATTTCCGAGAAATACCGCAATACAAATGACTATAGTATTGTGATGAAACTAGAGTTCGGCGACACTTCATTTATGCTGACCGGTGACGCTGAAGTGCTCTCCGAAAAAGA
This sequence comes from Eubacteriales bacterium, assembly GCA_050309735.1. Lineage (GTDB taxonomy): Bacteria > Bacillota > Clostridia > Oscillospirales > CAG-272 > UMGS1002. Next base: position 4,297 of record JBNRMS010000032.1, on the reverse strand, counting down.
AATATTATCTGAATACAGCGCAGAATTTTTGAGTTGTGACCTTCTCAAGGTCGGACACCATGGTTCGGACACCTCAACCTCGCTCGAATTTCTGCGCGTGGTCGCGCCGTCGCTTGCGGCGATTTCTTGCGGTGCCGGCAACAGTTACGGTCACCCGCACGGGGTTGTGCTCTCGCGGCTTGCCGATGCATCTACCGAAATCTTCCGAACCGACGAGGTGGGAAGCTTAGTCTTTGTGTCTGACGGGAAAAAGGTAGCGCTCAAGGGCAAATAGTCTGACAAAAACGGGTAAGAGTTTTATAAAAAATAAAAAATCTGTATTTCACCCTTGACAGGCGGGAGGCGTTGTGCTATACTGACGGCAATCAAAAAAAGACTGTGACGAAGAAGGCAGATATTCCAAGCCTCAAGAGAGCGCGCGGGTGGTGTGAGCGCGCGGCGGCGAATATTAAGGCTATCGCTTCCGAGTCGGCGGGATGAAATTGTTCACAAGAGTAATCTTTGCCCGTGCGCCGCGTTAAGGCAGGGGTCTGTTTGGACTTTGAGAGGCGCTTTGGCGCAACATGAGTGGTACCGCGGATATTTTATGTCCGTCTCATTTATAAGTGAGACGGGCTTTTTTATTTTTATTCGGCCGGGGCTCCCGGCGACAAAGAAAGGACACTTTTTATGGAAAATAAAATTATGGACATTTCCCGGCGCATAAAGGAGTTGCGCGAGATTCTTGAGATAAGTGTCACGGAGATGGCCGAGCTGACTATGCTCACCCCCGAGGCATATCTTGCCCTTGAAGCGGGGCAGTCTGACTTCACCTTCACATTTATCTACAAATGCGCCCGCCGCTTCGGGGTCGACGTCGCTGACATTTTAGCCGGCTCCTCCCCTACCCTCTCCACCTTCTCTGTCACCCGCGCCGGCGAAGGGCTGCCCATCGCCCGCCGCCGCGGATTTACCTATGACAACCTCGCGCCCCTCTTTAAGGGCAAGCTCTCCGAACCCTTTCTTGTAACGGCAAAATACAGCGACGAGGCCGAATCCTCCCCGCTCATCCTCTCCTCGCACGCCGGACAGGAAATAAACATTGTGATAAAAGGCAAACTTCGCATCACCGTCGGCAACCATTCGGAGCTGCTCGGCCCAGGTGATACGGCTTATTACGATAGCAAAACACCTCACGGAATGATAGCCGTGGGTGGTGAGGACTGCCTGTTTTATTCAATTGTGATCAGCGATGAGAAGAGCGCCTTTGAATATCCCGAGGAATTAACCACCACAACCCTCCCCGCCGCCAAGCCCGAGTGGAGCGGCGATATCTCCGAGAGCTTCATTGAAACCGAGACAGACGAGAAGGGCATCTTATCGGCCATACGTTTTAAAAATATTGAGAATTTTAATTTTTCATACGACGTTGTAGACGCGCTCGCCAAGACCAAACCCAACAAGCTCGCAATGCTGCATCTTGATGTCAATAAGACCGAGCGAAGATTCACCTTTTCGGACATGAGCCGCGAGTCGAGCAAAGCCGCCAACTACTTCTCCTCGCTCGGCATAAAAAAGGGTGACCGCGTTATGCTCGTGCTGAAGCGCCACTATCAGTTCTGGTTCTCGGTGCTCGCGCTGCATAAAATCGGCGCCGTGATGATCCCCGCCACCGACCAGCTTGTCGCAAAGGATTTTGAATATCGCTTCAATGCCGCAGAGGTTAAGGCGGTAGTCGCCACGGCCGACGGCGAGGCGGCGGCGCAGATAGAACAGTCTGCCCCCGCCTGTCCGGGGCTTGAGATAAAGGTACTTGTAGGCGGCAGCCGCCCGGGCTGGCACGACTTCAACGCCGATCTTCCCCTTTACGCCGACACCTTCCCGCGAACCGACGCCGGCGGAAATGACCCCATGCTGATGTTCTTTACATCTGGCACAACCGGATACCCGAAAATCGCACTCCACTCCTATCTCTACCCGCTCGGGCATTATCCCACCGCCCGCTACTGGCACCGTGTCGACCCCGACGGAATCCATTTTACCATCTCGGACACCGGATGGGGCAAAGCACTCTGGGGCAAGCTCTACGGCCAGTGGCTTGCCGAGGCCGCCGTCTTCACATATGATTTCGACCGCTTCCGCGCAGACGACATCCTCCCTCTTTTTGCCAAACACAATATCACAACCTTCTGCGCCCCGCCGACAATGTTCCGCTTCTTTATAAAAGAGAACCTTGAAAAATACAACCTATCCTCGCTGAAGCACGTCACCATCGCAGGCGAAGCGCTCAATCCCGAGGTATATGAGCAATTCCGTCGCGCCACCGGTCTCTCTCTGCACGAGGGCTTCGGGCAAACCGAAACCACGCTTGTGATTTGTTATTTCGCCGGAATGCCGGTCACCCCTGGTGCGATGGGCAAACCCTCGCCCCTCTATGAGGTTGACCTGGTTGATGCCGACGGCAAAACCGTCGAGACCGGCGAGACAGGAGAGATTGTAATCCGCACTGACAAGGGTCACCCCGCGGGCCTTTTCCTCGGCTACTACAACGACGAGGAAGCAACCGCAAATGCCTGGCGAGGCGGCTATTATCACACCGGCGACACTGCATGGCGCGATGAAAAGGGCTGCTACCACTATGTCGGACGGGTCGACGACCTTATTAAATCCTCAGGTTACCGCATAGGCCCGTTTGAAATTGAATCGGTCATCATGGAATTGCCCTATGTCCTTGAGTGCGCCATCATCGGCGTTCCCGACGAAATACGCGGGCAGGTTGTCAAGGCAAGTATTGTTCTGACAAAGGGCACAGAGCCTTCCGAAGCGCTTAAAAAGGAAATTCAAACCTATGTAAAAGAACACACCGCGCCCTACAAATATCCCCGCATAATAGATTTCCTTCCCGAACTCCCCAAGACCATCAGCGGCAAAATCCGCCGCGTTGAATTAAGGGGAAAGAAAAACTAAAAAAATACGCCGGGGGGAGCTTCTCAAAAAGCAACCCCCGGCGCACCTCCCTGTTTAGTTAATAAATATAATAAAAATTACGAATCCACTTGACATAATCTGCCCAAAGGTATATAATTTTCAGGCATCCATATAGAAAGAGCGCGTCCGGGCCGGGCGCCCGCCTTCTTTTATTATTGAAAGGTCACATATCATTATAATGAACAATCAAAAACAGCTTGAAAAGTTCTTCACGCGCAATGACGGAATTTACATAACAGGCGCGTGCCTGCTTGTATCGGGTTTATTCTGTATCTGGATAGGCTCGCTCTATTCGGCCGTCCTTTTTTACGCAGGAATTGCCTCGGCGCCGTCCGGACTCTTGTTGTTCATACTTGGCAGCATCGGCAGGATCGGGCATGAGGATATAGATAAGGCCGTTTCGGATAGGCTGTGGCTCTACGATAAAACACTTATTGAGGACCCTCGCCTTGGCAAGCGCACCTCCCAGCGGATAAAGCCGGTCACACTTGCGCATTTTGAATATGAGGGTGATAACCTCATGTCAAAGAAAGGTAAGGACGGGGTGTGGCGCACCTCAAGATACTCCTCGGTAAAACTGCTTTTCTTGAACGACGCCATAATTTACATCCGAAAAACTTTCTCGCTCCTCGTCGGAGACGGCGACGGCGGAAGCGAGGTTGCAAAGGCCGAATATAAATATACAGACCTTTCCCACGCCGAGATAATCAGAGACAGGGTAAAACTCGGCACCATCAAGCACCCGTATGAGACCACCCGCGCAAGATTGAAGATAACGGCAAAAGACGGCAGCATCGCTCTTTTTGTTCAGATAAACGACGACATCGACTCTGACCACCTGGCAGACAACATAAACAAATTTATAAAAAGCGGCCACGCTTAAAGCGAGCCAACAAAGACCCAAGAAAAGGTTTAATAATATTTACTTGTCGGCGGCACAATTGTGCCGCCGACAAGTTTTTGTTGACAAGCATGACATCGAATCATTATAATTGTAATATAGCAAATCCAAAATTATACACAAAGGAAAATATCCCAAGATGAAAATAGTCTGCGCCAAAAACGGCATTGTTTACATATCCTCCGAGCTGCTTCCCTGCCCCCACGCCTTCGCCACAAGGGTAGGCGGGGCGAGCACCCTGCCCCACACCTCCTCGCTAAATCTCGCTCGCGGGCGGGGTGAAGACGATGCGACAGTTCTTCGCAACCTCTCACTGTTCGGCAGCGCGGTCGGATTTGCCCCCGAGAGCGTCGTCTCGCTCCGCCAGATTCATTCGGCAAAGATACGCACCGTCACCCGCGCCGACCGAGGAGAGGGATACTATAAAGA
>JBNRMS010000031.1:0-12698 GCA_050309735.1 Eubacteriales bacterium | reverse complement strand
ATATTATTTGTCTATTTTGAACATATTAGAACATAGTAATTGAGCATCTCCCGCATTAACATTTCACAAAGAAGCTTCCCTAAATTATACAAAATTTGCATTTTGTATAATTGTGCGGCGTCTGTGGTAAGAGCCTGCGGCTCTCTCTCTTTGCCTTCAATTAGTCTTCGTGCTACGCTCCGTTTTATCAGTACCCTTCCTGTGCTCCGCTCCGCACGAATACAAAATGTCCTTTTTGTATGGAGATAGGGCGTGGCGCTTTCCTCGCTTGCTACTCTCTTTGGCTATCCTTCGCTTTTCATTTTCCTTTGCTCTTGTGTTCCTTGCACTCCGCTCTATGTTGAGCTTGTCCTTATGTCATTAGCTATGCTATCGGCTATCTGCTCTTGTGTTGCTTTCACTTAACTTTATGTTGCGTTTATACTCAACCTTTGCTATACTAATCATGCAATTATAGCGAGCCTTTGAACCGCCTTATTACAAGCCGGCTACTTACCCTATGCTCTACATTTTTACTTCCTTATGTACCGCAATGTGTTACTTAGTCAAGTAGTAACGCGCGCGTCGGATTGCTTAAGTTACATCAATCAAGCGCCCCGCACCTCACTCATCGCTCCCGACCTTCTCTTTTTCTTTTGCCGCCGAAGAATATTTCTTTTTTGTCGCCTCTCCGCCACGCAGGTGGCGCTCGCGCTTGTTTCTCTCAAGAACTTTTTTAACCTCAAAATACATCGGCTTATTTACCTGCCGCAATATCTGTGTAACATCTTTATGTACTGTGCTCTTGCTGATTCCGAATTTTTTTGCGGCGCTACGTACTGTCGTGTTGTTTTCAATCATATATGCGGCAAGCTGGACGCATCTTTCCTTATTTCCCGATATGTACATCATAATAATAAACCCCGACATAATGTGTTTATTAAATAATATGTTCGGAGCGCAAGAAATATAAATAAATAAAGGAATTTCTTTTATGATCCTCGAAAATGATAATCTAATTGCAGCCGCCGGGATGACCTCGATATCGGCTCTTATCTCGGCCATTGAGTCGGGTGTCAATAATCGCAAAATCAGGCGAATTATTCTTACCCCGGATGCCGCCGCCAAAAAGAAGCGCGAACTCTCTTTTTTGCAGCACAAATCAGCGCTGCTCGGATATGAGATATCGGTAGTGAACGAGTCCGAACTTGATGCGGCCGCCGGCGGATCTACTCACGGCGGAATAGTCGCCCTCGCCACCGAGCGTGTCTTCGACGAGATATCAGCCGACAATATACCAAACAATGGTTTTTTCGTGCTGCTTGAGGGTATCGAAGACCCCTACAATTTTGGCTATACACTGCGTTCACTTTGGGCGGCAGGCGCCGACGGTATAATCCTTGGCACAAGAAACTGGATGAGTGCGGCTACAACTGTTATGCGCTCCTCCGCCGGGGCAAGCGAACTTTTTAACACATACGCCGGCGACACAGTCGAGGCGGTGAAAAAATTCAAATCGTCGGGATATAGGATTGTGAGCGCCGGAATCCGAAACTCGGTGTCGCTCTACGAGGCCGATCTTAGCTTTCCACTGCTCCTCATTATTGGCGGCGAGAAGCGCGGCATATCAAGGACATTGCTCGACCTTTCCGATCTTGTGATTCGCATTGATTACGGCAGGAATTTTATGGGTTCCCTTACAACCGCTTCGTCGGCCGCAATAATCGCCTTTGAGGTTATGCGAAAAAATACCGAACTTAGGTCAGCTAATGTGAGATAATCCTCACTTCATCTTCATATTATGTTATATAAAGCATGAAATGGGGATGTTAATATATGGATTCAACTGCCGGAATTGATATCGAAAGAATAAGACAGCTCAACAAGCCGGGATATATAAGGACAAGGCTAACCGCGTCTTATATTATAATATTTGCAATTTCCGCCTGTATCGGTTCACTTCTCAATTCTCGACTTGGCGAAAATCTTTACGGCGAGATTTCCGAGAGAATCAGTGCCATCTTTCTTCCACCGGCTGCAGGCGAGCTTTCAAGCCTTTTGATCTATGAAATTATTTACAATGCGGTTGACATATTTAAAATATCGTTTATAATATTAATAGTGGGATTTTCCTATATTTCGGGTGTTATCGACCGAGCAGCGGCTCTTCTGACCGGATTTTATTACGGCTTTGCAGCCTCGCTCTCAACCGATCTTATCCTCAGCCGCGACTACTACCCGGGCGGGAGCGCATGGGTCTTGACAAGCCTTTTTATCCTGAGATTCATTCTCCTATCCTCTGTGATTATTTCGAGCTGCGTGATATCCGAGACCTATTCGGATTATTGGAAGAGATACAGGAATGTGGGTGCAATAATTAAGTCGTGGCACTTTTGGAAATACTCTATTATATTTCTCATTTTATTCGGATATGTGATACTTGCTGAGACTGCATATCGCTATATTTTAAAAATCATTCTGTAAAGGACAAGATAAATTTTGGAAGGAAAGAAAAAAAAGTTTAAGCTGTTCGACATGAACCGAGACGGAAAAGGCGTTGAAAAAAAGATTGAAGGACCTTTAAATCTTGTCAATTTCTTCAAGCATTTCGGAAGGAAGTTTTATAAACTCCTCTCGGTTAACCTTATGATGGCCTTTATATTACTGCCTATTATTGGCGCGGTTTTTGTTTATATCCTGGGGCCGACCACCTCCTCACCAATAAGCACGCTCTATCCGACACTATCAAGTGCCGCTTTTATAACAAAGTCACCCGCGGCCGACCTGCTCTTTTTGCTCGAGAGCTTTCAGATGAATCCGCCGGTCTATAATTCTTATGTTTTTTATGTAATCGGCGCGCTCGCTCTCCTCTTTGCGCTGACCTTTGGCTGGCAGAATGTCGGCGGTGGGTATCTTTTGAGAGGACTTGTCAGAGGGGATCCGGTTTTTATTGTTTCAGACTATTTTTACGCAATAAAAAAGAATTTCAGACAGGGTTTCTTAATAGGACTGATAGATTTCATTATCCTCTTTGTTCTTGCGGTTGATTTTATGTTTTTTTACACTCAAACCGGTTCTTATCTGAACGATATTATGTATGTAGCCACGATTGCTATGATTTTCATATATGTCATTATGCGCTTCTATATTTATCTTCAGCTTATCACATTTGATCTTAAGACCTGGAAAATATTTAAGAATTCATTTATCTTCACAGCTCTCGGGATCAAGCGCAATATAATGGCTATACTCGGGATTCTTTTTATAGCGGCGCTTAACTATGTCCTTGTTGCCATCTTCGCGCCGATGAATATTATAATTCCTCTTGTGCTTCCGTTCTTTTATTTCTTGGCAGTTGCCGGATTTATAACAACCTATGCCGCCTATCCCGTTATTGAGAAATATATGATTGAGCCGGTGGTAGCAGAAGGCAAAAAGGACGATGCCGATGATGAAAATGAAAATAATAACATGATGCAATAGGGTGAGATTTTACCGTAATATTATTTGTATTCTCTTTGTGAGATAAGAGTGTTTGCCCGAACACTTCTTATCTCACTTTTTTACCGGTTTACCGGTCCCGTCAGGACGCCACTTTCACCCCGCAACAAGCTCGTCAAGCGTTCCGAAGCGGTATCCCTCGCCCCTCAGTGCGTCAATCAGGCGCGGGAGAATATCGGCGTTTGTCTTTGAGGTCGGATGCAGGAGTATGACGGCGCCATTATGAATGTTTTTCATTATGAGATTAAAAGCATATTCCGGATCGGGCTGCTTGTTGTTATCCCAGTCTGCGTAGGCAAGGCTCCAGAATATTGTTTTGTATCCGAGTTGCTTTGAAAATTTCATGTTTTCTTCGTTGAATTTCCCTTCGGGGGGGCGGTAATAGCGCGCCATTTCAAGTCCGGTATAATCGAGATAAATCTTCTCAAGTTTTTTTAGTTCTCCCTCGAAATCTTCGAGCGTGCGAAGCTTTGTCATGTCCTTATGGGTGGCGGTGTGATTGCAGACGAGGTGACCCTCAGCGGGCATACGCTTTACAAGCTCGGTGTTTTTCACTATCAGATTCGAGAGAATAAAGAAGGCGGCCGGAACCTCTTTTTCTTTCAATGTGTCAAGGATTCTCTCGATATTTCCGTTTTCATAGCCGGCGTCAAAAGTGAGGTAAACAATTTTGTCGGCTGAGGTGGGGTCGTTATGCTCTTTGTCGATAAAATAGCCGTCATATTCCCCGATAAAACTCATATTGCTCTCGCAGCGCGGCTGAATATGGTTTTTGGCACGGACACAATACCAGTCATACGTCTCCCCAAGAGCAGAGGCAGGCAAAGTTAGAAGGCTCGCCGCGCAGCAAGTTATATAAACAGCGGCGCTAAATATTTTTTTCATAAAAGTCTCCGTTTGATAAAAATAATTCTGAACATAGTTTCACATCCTTTGCGGCATAATAAACAAAGTAATTGTTGGCGCCAAAAGCAAATAAACCGTATCACCAAAGAAAAAAACGAAGCCAATAAGCTCCGTTTTTTCTTTATTTAGGCACAGTATTTAGGCACAGACAAATTATTTCAGAATAGCACCGTCGCGAATCAGAATATCAACTACTTTCCTGTAGTCAACTTCTCGCGGCACAAGCGATTGCCCGGCCGCACAAGCCGCAAGAACACCAGCTCCCTGCCCTATTGCCATGCAGGTCGGCATTATTCTCATTGAGCCGAGAGTTTCGTGGTCCATCGAAATGCAGCGCCCCGAGAAGAGCAGATTATCATAATCGGCGCTGATAAGGGCGCCGAGCGGTATCCCATAAGGCTCCTCAACCTTTTGGAGGATTGTGCCCTCGCCGTGCCCGCTGTGTATGTCAATTTTGTATCCGGCAAGCGCGATGGTGTCTGCCGGTTTGCGTCCTGCGAGCACGTCGTCAACCATCACTCTCTTAATTCCCCTAAACCTTCTTGACTCGCGAACCCCGATTGCCGGGCATATCGAATCAAGCTTTGCGTTTTCAAACCCGGGGACATAGTCTTTAAGTATTCTGATTATCCCCTCGATTTGGAGATGTCCTTTAATCTCACCGTCGGTCAAACTCTCGATATCCGAACCGTCGCAGCCCGGAACGCGCACCGTGTTGATATACACCTTGCCCGGGATGGTCGAGCTGATTATAATTATATTTTCGCGGAGAATCGGGCAGTCGGTTTTCTTCCGAATTTCATCAAGGTGTGCCTTCATTCCAACGAAAACATAGTTTTCTGTGCTCCGCCATAGCGTTGTATTATACCCCTCGTCGATGCTGACCGAATCAAGCTGACGCATATTCTCGGGGTGCGCGTCAAGGAAGCGCATAAATATTTCCTTTTCATAGCCCGTGAGCGAGAACATAACAGTCGGCGGCTGGAGCATTCCGCTCGCGGCACTTCCCTTCTCGTATCTTGCTCCCGCGATAAATCCAAGGTCGCCGTCACCAGTGGCGTCGATAAAGACCTTAGCCTCGATTTCGACTTGCGTGCCCTTTCCGGTGAGAGTGACTGTTTTTATTTTTCCATTGTCTATCATTGCCCCGGTTACCTCGGTATGAAACAGCAGCTTCACACCGGCATCAAGGCACTTTTTAAGCGATATCAGCTTGAACATTTCCGGGTGAACAAGCGTGATTGAGTTGTGCATAGGGCAGCGCGTGTGTCCGAAAGAATGACCGTCACGCGAAAGTTCGTCGATAAATTCCTGCGCTATGCCGCCTATTATCTGCCTGCCGCCCTGTGAAAGATAGCCGAGCAGGGGCAATCCCATGGCGGCATTTCCGCCGAGATGCCCGTTTCTCTCGCAAAGAATAACCCGGGCCCCTTCTCTTGCCGCAGCAATTGCCGCCGGAATACCTCCCGGCCCTCCGCCGATAATAGCGACGTCACATTTCTTCATTATTTTATCCATTTTTCCGCCTCACAGTTAATATATTTTAGTCGCAAGTAATATCCACCCGTGCGCTCGCTCGCCGTTGCGATATCGAATGTGTATATTATACCATTGCCTGACTTCAGTGTCAATAACAACAAATGTTATTGCTCTTGTGCGCCTAAATTTAAGCTAAACAAAGAATTTTTGCAACTGCTATTGATTTTTCTTTCAATTATTGTTATAATATTGACGAAGAGCGAAGCAAAAACATCTTGCTTTTTCCCCGTGTCAGTCTGACCACACCACAAGCCACCTCCTCGAGCCCCACGCCAGATATATAAAGAAAATTCTTTAAATAATAAGGAGACTAAACCATGAATTACGCTGTCGAATCTCTCAAAAAACACGCCGAATGGAAGGGTAAAATTGAGGTTATCGCCTCGGTTCCCGTCTCAACAAAAGACGACCTTTCGTTAGCCTACACACCAGGCGTTGCCCAGCCCTGCCTTGAAATTCAGAAGGATGTAAACAAAAGCTATGACCTTACCCGCCGCTGGAATCTCTGCGCGGTTGTAACCGATGGCACAGCCGTCCTCGGCCTCGGCGACATCGGCCCTGAGGCCGGTATGCCGGTTATGGAGGGCAAGTGTGTGCTCTTTAAGGCCTTTGGCGACGTTGACGCCTTCCCGCTTTGCATCAAATCTAAAGACGTTGATACCATCGTTAACACCATTTATCTCCTCTCGGGCTCCTTCGGCGGCGTAAACCTTGAGGACATCGCGGCTCCCCGCTGCTTTGAAATCGAAAGAAAGCTCAAAGAAGTGTGCGACATCCCGATCTTCCACGACGACCAGCACGGCACCGCCGTTGTCACACTCGCGGGTCTGACAAATGCGCTCAAGGTGGTTGGCAAGAAGAAAGAGGATGTAAAAATAGTTATAAACGGCGCTGGTGCCGCCGCTATATCAATCACAAAGCTCCTGCTTGCCGACAATTACAAAGATGTTGTCCTCTGTGACAGAAGCGGCTCTATTTACAAGGGACGTACCCAAGGCATGAACTGGATCAAAGAGGAGATGGCCGAGGTCACAAACCTTTCTCAGAAGAAGGGCTCGCTTGCCGATATGCTCGTAGGAGCCGACGTTTTCATAGGCGTCAGCGCACCCGGTGTTCTCTCTACTGATATGGTCAAGACCATGAACAAAGACGCTATTGTATTTGCCTGCGCTAATCCGACCCCCGAAATCTTCCCGGACGATGCAAAGGCAGGCGGCGCGAGAGTAATTTCCACAGGCCGCTCAGACTTTCCGAACCAGATTAACAACGTCCTCGCCTTCCCCGGCATATTCAGAGGAACATTTGATGTTCGCGCGTCAGATATCAACGATGAAATGAAGATTGCCGCAGCTCGTGCGCTCGCAGATCTCATCTCAGACGACGAGGTGAACGAGGATTATATTATCCCCGCGGCCTTTGACAAGAGAGTCGGCCCGGCAGTTGCAAAGGCTGTTGCCGAGGCGGCTCGCAAGTCGGGTGTGGCGAGAATATAAGCTGATATTTATTCAAAATTTCGATTATAAACTTATATCGGATTAAACACAAGGGGGAAACTTAAAAATACGTTTCCCCCTTCCCTTTTTAATTTTATAATATTGCAAGGAATAAAACCGGACACACCCACGTGGCGCGTCCGGTTTTTAAAAGTTGATATCATTTTTAGTTCTTAATTAGTCCTTTGTGATACGAAAGTTATTATAGAAGCAAGTGCTTTACTCTGCCGCCGACCCACCGTTCTTTTTGTGAGTTATGGTGCAGGTTTTGTCATTAATACTGTAAACGACGCCATAAACATCACCGTTAGGGCTCTCGCCGTAATAATAAAGGCTGTTATCCTCGACTCCCGAAGATATATTCAGAGCATATGCGCTTGAGGATATTCTATCAAGAAATTCAACCGCGTCATCGTATAGCATATCCGAATATATATATTTGTAACCGCCCTCAATCCGGGTTACGCTGTCTAGCGTGCCGGTCGGCGCTGAGATGCCGCCCATCCTTCCGGTGTCCCATTTTTTTGCCGGCCCGCAGGCTGCTGCGAAAATCAGTACGAGTATCAATGAGCATAAAACAAGTCTTTTCATAATCCTTCTCCGGTTATTATCATGTATTTTAATTTATTTCAGAGGAAATTGTATATAATATTTTTATTGAATAAGCTTAACCGTACCCTTTACAACCGCGCCATTCTCGACCGCCTGCCCGGGGTCGCTGATGATTGAAATACCACTGTTGAGCACAACTCTGTTACCAATTATAGCACCGGTTATGGGGATCGACGGATTCAGAGCCGGCAGGTTATGACCGCCATTCGGCGCATAAAGTATGCAATGCGGGGAGGTGCTTGTTGAATTTTTTGTAATAATCCCCCCGGTTAGGTTTATCGCATTTGATGCAGATGAGGAAGCGTATAGCATAAGCGATGCCCCTTCCCCATTGAGTATTACATCATTAGAAACAGATATGCTTCCGGTTGCGTAAATAATGCCCTGGCCGTTTACTATTAATTGACCATTGATTGTAAGGTTTCCGTCAATATAAACCGGGGAATTTGGCGTTAGGTAGAAGGTGTTTTCCCAGCTGTTAAGTGTCACGCTCGACGAATAGTAACTCCCCGCCGCGACGGCCGCCGAGCGCAAGGGTGGTGAAATGTCGGGCATTTCTTGAACATCAGCGGCCTTCTCGAGCCGGTTTGGTACGTCAAGCCCATAACCAACCACAACCTTTTTACCCTGGCAAAGCCCTTTAACCGAAATATTGCTTCCGGAGATATTCACATTTCCAGAGCACATCACGTCGCCGGTTATTGTAATGTTAGCGGAACTAATACTAAAGTCTCCGTTTACATGAATATTGCCGTATATCTTGCTGTTGCTGCCTTGAATGTTCATTGAACTGCTGAATACACCATAGTCAAAACAAGAATCACTTGATTTCTGTGCAAGCGCCGAGGCACTAATCGTTTTTTGGTTGAATCCGAGAATGTTTTTGAGAACATAATCCGGGCCGCTCTCGCAGGTTACCTCTATTAGCGAGGAATCGCCGTTATACGGAACTTCAATCTTCACCTCATCCTCGCCCACCCCATTCTTCATGGCGATTGACAGTGCGGCGGCACTCGCCGCAAGGGTTTGAGGAAGCTCCTGCGCTCCGGCGAGCGCAGCGGCGTCGGCGGCGTTCTGCAGCATTTGTTTTTTATAACTGTAAAGCCCGATATTCACAACCACCGCCAAAAACCCGAGCAACAGTGTTATAGTGAGCGCAAAAATTATTAATGACTGCCCCGACTCGTCGCGAAGAAAAATCAAGCGCCGCGTGCGCCCTGCCCTGCCGCGCTTTTGACTATCTATATTCATTGGCTCTCCTCCGTTGAATTTAGGCTGCACCGTATAATGTTATTTATAAAGTATATCATAAAAACTCGATGATTGCAATAATATATCAGCTTTTGCCATTATGCTGTGGAATTGCAATAGATGAGTTACACAGCGAAAAAGGTCTCCGTCGGCAGCGTCACCATACCACCTTTATATTTTTTATCGGGTTGCGTCGCTGAAATTCAGCATGATAATTCCCGCGAGAGTCATGGTGAGCGCAGTTATTCTCAGCAGGGTTATCTGCTCTCTATATAGTAGCCCACGCCCGATTTTTCACTAATTTCAATAATCGTTAAGTAATCCATGTCGCATCTCACAATTTAGAAGAAGTTCCCCGGTCGTCTTCCTTGCGTATTATTTAACTCGCACTGTCAGTATTTCAAAGGGCTTGGCGGTGAGGCGCAGGGTTTGATTCTCAAGCTTCAGTTCCGAGACAGGGTGTTCGAGGAGGTCGCAGAGGGTTGCAGACTTAGCGGTGAAGCCAAAATGAAGATTAAAATGGGTAAGCTTATTTTTCGCCTCGTACATTCTAAGGATATATCCGTCGCCGTCCTCGGCTTTTTTCACCGTCTCAAGGAAGACATTGTCGGCGTCGACCGAGACGAGCGAATAGCCCTCGGGCAGCTCACCGCTCCCGTGTCTTGCCGCGACGGGTCGCAGCGGGCGGTTGAGCAAGTATGCTAGCTTTTGGGTGTCGGCCTCGGCGAGGCTACCGGCGTGGGGGTGGAGCGAGTAGGTAAAAAGGTGACGGCCCTGGTCGGCGTCGGGGTTCGGGTGGGTGGCGCACTTGATAAGCGAAATGCAGGCGGTGTCGCCGTGGACATCGTAGCCGTACTTGCAGTCGTTCATAAGGCTGATGCCGTAGCCGCCGTCCGAGAGGTCGGCGTATTTGTGGGCACAGGTCTCAAATTTCATCCGGTCCCATGAGGTGTTCTTGTGGGTCGGTCGCTCGATGCTACCGAACTGTATGTCAAAGGTCGCGCGGTCGGTGTTGACATCGGCCGGGAAGGCGGCGCGCAGCAGCTGATGATGCTCGTGCCAGTCTGCCTCGGTTTCAAAACCTATGGTCGGGATGTCGTCATAGATTCGGATATTCTGCACGATTGTGCTCGAGCCCCACCTGCGCGTGACGCGATACCCGGCGCCCGCCGAATCAGAGAATGGCTCGGCCGACTCAAGCCCGTCGAGCAGATATACCTTGTCGTCGACGTACTGCGAGATATCCCAGGCATCGTATTTATATGGGAAATCCTCGTGGACGCGCAGCTCGTTTGCCCGCTTCCCCGCGGGAAGCACCTCGCGGCACGCCCTCTTGTCGTAAATGCGCGTGATGGTGTAGGTTCGGTCGAATTCTATCAGAAAGAAGCGGTTCTCAAGCCGTCTCTCGCCGATATCGCAGCCGGTTTTTCTTGCCCGAGGGGTCAGCGCGAGCCAGCCCTTGGCAGGGATCGGGCCGACAAAGAACCTGTCCCCGCTGTGCTCAATTATACCTGAGGCTTCAAACGAGTGCGGGTTAAAGACAATCAGCTCCTCGTCGGTTTTAATCCTGTGGGCAAGGACGGCCGCCGCGTCGTCTATTATGCCCTCGAGCATCTCGCGAATCTCCTTATATTCCCGGTCGGTGACCTCGTAGACTTCTTTGATGGAGGAGCCGGGGATGATGTCGTGGAACTGGTTTGTGAGCATCATTTCCCAGGTTTTGCGTAATAGCTCGGTCGGGAAGGGATAGCCGGCGAGCAGCTCGGCCAGGGTCGCGAGCAGCTCGGCGTCAAGCGCGAGAAATTCGGATTTGCGGTTATTTCGCTTGTTTTTGGCTATCGAGGTGTAGGTGCCGCGGTGAAACTCGAGGTATAAGTCCCCCCGCCACTCGGGCACGCGGGGGTTGTTTGCCATCTTCTCCTCAGCGCGGCGAAGGAAGTCGCCGGCAAAACCTATCTCGGTCGCCGTCCCGCCGGGCAGAGCGCGCCTGTGGCGACGCAGGGTCTCCAGCATTTCCTCGGTCGGTCCGCCGCCTCCGTCGCCGTAGCCGAAGGAGAGCAATGCCTCGTTGGTCACGTCCTTCTGCTGAAGCCTTTCCCATGTGCCATTTATCTGAGCCGGCGTCGCCTTGCCGTTGTAGGTCGAGGTTTTTGAAGGCTCCTGCCCGAGTTTTTTATTCTGCGCGGTGAGAAAATATGTGTTGACCGGCGTACTGTCGATTCCCCGCCAGACAAAAAGGTCATAGGGCATTTTGTTCAGCTCGTTCCAGCCGATTTTCGAGGTGACAAACCAGTCGACACCGCTTTTTCTGAGTATCTGCGGCATGGCAGCCGAGTAGCCGAAGACGTCGGGCAGCCAGAGCACGCGGCTCTCGATCCCGAACTCCTCACGGAAGAACCGCTTTCCGTATATAATCTGCCGAACAAGCGACTCGCCCGCGGGCAGGTTGTTGTCGGCCTCTACCCACATCGCGCCCTCGGCCTCCCAGCGCCCGGCGACTATCATTTCTTTGATTTCGGCATAGAGCCCCGGGGCCTCCTCCTTTATCGCCTTGTAAAGATAGGGCTGGGAGGACATGAATTTATACTCGGGATAACGCTTCATCAGCGCGATGACGGTGGCGAAACTACGCTGAACCTTCTCGCGGGTCTGCGCCACCGTCCATAGCCACGCGATGTCGATATGCGTGTGACCGATGCAGATTACCCTGTGATCCTCAGTTCGGTTTTTTTGGTAGAGCTCGGCCTCAAGGTAAGCGCTCGCACGAGAAGCCGAGGCAAGAAAATCTGGCGAGCCGGGGGTGCGCAGGTCGAGCAGGTTGACCGCGTCGTCGAGAGCTCGCAGTATATTAGCATAGTCGGAGGTGTAGGTCGGGAGCAGCTCGAGGGTCTGCACCGGGATGAGAAGGTCGTAATACAGCTTGACGATAGTCTCGTTCACCGCCCGAAGCGAGAGCGTGAAGGTGAGATTGGCCTTCTTCAGGCTCGAATACCCATAAAAATAAAGCGTGACCGCGCCCCTGTTCTCAAGTCGCAGTGAGTTGTGATTTCTGTCCAGCGCCTGGAGCATGTTCCCGGAGGCGTCATATACGATGAACTGAGGGTTGGTCTCGTCCCAGCCGCCGACGCTTGTGTTCACAAAGAGGTCGTACGGAATGCCCGAGAAGTCCTCGGGGATTATGTAGTCTACCTTGAACCAGGCGTGAGAGTCGGGGTTAGTTCCCCAGATGCCGTTCTTTTCGAAGCGGACAAGCTCGCTGTCCTTCGGGAAAGTGTTGTCGGATTTATAACCGCAGGGACGGTAGGAAATGTTAGGCAAAGTTTTGATTTCGGTCCAGCGGAGCGGAGAGATTATTTCGGTGATCCGCTTTACTTTCATATAGGTGAATTCCATTTTGTTACCTCTCTGTATATAATA